>DAOTXA010000041.1:0-2912 GCA_034435595.1 Anaerolineae bacterium
CCCGCCGCAATAGATACGCGACCCTCTCTTCAAGCTCTTTGCCACTCGCCAGATTGTGAACACGCATCGGGTCGGCGACAATGTCGAAGACGGTCATGCGCGGGTTCAGCGACGAGTACGGGTCCTGAAAAATCATACGGGTTTCGCGGCGATAGTGACCGAGGCGACCTTCCGGCAGATTGGCGACATCGGTGACCTGGCTGCTGCCATTTTCGCCAGAACGGTACAAAATCTCCCCGGCGGTGGGCCGGTAGGCACGGGCAATGCAGCGTCCAAGCGTGGTTTTGCCGCAACCACTTTCCCCAACTAAACCAAGCGTCTCACCCTCTAAAATGGCGAGATCAACGCCGTCCACTGCTTTTACATGCCCGACAATACGCTGAAAGAATCCGCGCCGGATGGCAAAATGCATCTTCAGATCGTTGACTTCAAGAATGGAATCAGCGCTCATGCGGTTTCCTCGTCTTCATAAAGTAGACAGCGCACTGTGCGACCATCTGGCAGTTTCGTCAGTTTCGGGTGAACCCGGTCACAGCGACCGGCGATCATCTGGTCACACCGGTCATGGAACGGGCACCCCGACGGTCGGTTGAACGGGTCGGGGACGCTACCTTCAATCGGGTTCAACTGTTGAGAGCGCCCCTTGCCTAACACGGGGATTGAGCGCAGTAATGCTTGTGTATATGGGTGCTGCGGATCGAAGAACAGCGAATCGACATCGGCCTGTTCTACGACCTCACCAAGATACATCACCACGACCTCGTCGCATGTCTCTGCGACCACGCCCAGATCATGCGTAATGAGCATCATGTTCATGCCATAGTCGGCCTGCAAACCCTGCATCAGTTCGATGATTTGAGCCTGTGTCGTCACATCAAGGGCGGTCGTCGGTTCATCGGCAATCAGCAGGCGTGGATTGCACGATAGCGCCATAGCGATCATGGCACGCTGGCGCATCCCGCCAGAAAGCTGGAACGGGTATGAGTCTACACGCTGTTCCGGGTGCGGGATGCCGACTTTTTGCAATACTTCGATGGCCCGATTGCGTGCTTCTTGCTTGCTAACGTCAAAATGCAGGCGAATCGCCTCCATGATCTGGAAGCCAATCGTGTACATCATACTGAGCGAAGTCATCGGCTCCTGAAAGATCATGGCGATCTCGCCACCACGAATCTCTTTCATAGCGCGACTGTTGTGATCGAGTGAGGCGAGATCGACAACTTCACCGTTTTCGCGCTGGAACAGCACTTCGCCACCGACAATACGCCCCGGTTTGCCGACCAACTGCAAAATGGAGAAGGCTGTCACGCTTTTGCCGCAGCCGCTTTCGCCGACGATGCCCAGTGTTTTACCGCGTTCGGTGATGGTGAAATCCACACCGTCAACGGCTGTGACCGTGCCTTCATCTAAGAGAAAGTGCGTTCGCAGGTTGCGCACACGTAGGAGTGCATCCTGTTCGCTGACGTTTGTCTGATCTGTGTTTTGTAGTTCGGTGACCATATCGTCAGCCCTCCTTAGTTTGAATACGGGTCGGCGGCGTCACGCAGACCATCACCGAGGAAGTTGAACGCCATTATCGATACGATGACTGCGAGCGCCGGGGCCAGCAGCCAGGGCGCGGTTAATACAGAGCGCACGTTCTGCGCCTCTTGTAGCAGTACCCCCCAACTCACCGCCGGGGGACGCAATCCCAGACCGAGAAAGCTCAACGCAGTTTCGGCGAGGATCATGCCGGGAATTGCCAGCGTCAGCGTGGCGATGATGTGACTGGTAAACGAGGGCAGCATGTACTTAAAGATGATGCGTAGCTGACTTGATCCGTCCAGACGTGCCGCCATCACAAATTCCTGCGAGCGCAACGACAGGAAGCGACCGCGCACAACCCGCGCCAGCCCCGTCCATCCGCGCAGCGACAGGATGATCGTGATGAAGAAGTACACACGCACAATCGACCATGTCGGCGGTAGGGCGGCAGCGAGTCCTAACCATAGCGGAATACTCGGCAGTGAAATGACGAACTCGATAATGCGCTGGATGATGTTGTCGATGACACCGCCGTAATAACCGCTAATGCCGCCGAGCAGAATCCCAAGAAACAGACTAATTGCTACACCAACCAGACCGACCGACAGCGACAATCTCGCCCCTAACAGCATCCGCGAGAGCACATCCCGCCCCAGGCGGTCTGCGCCCATCAAATACATGGTTTCGCCATATTGCGTCGGGCCGAAGAAATGAATGTCACTCTCAATCAGGCCGAACATGTCATACGGTTCGCCACGCACGAAGAAGCCCAGCGGGATAATTTCGGTGTCGGAAAACACGTATTCACGCCGCAATGACTCAGGGTTGAGTTCAGAGGTCAATACCGGAACATGCAACCGGAACTGTGTGTTGCCGTCAGCATCGGTATACATAAAGCGAAGCGGCGTCGGCGGCGCGTATTGGTGCTGGGCGCTGTAATCACTGGCAGTCGTCGGTGCGAAGAAATCCGCAAACAGCGCGACAAAGTAAATGATCAACAGAATCACAAGGCTGATGACGGCTAGCCGGTGCTTGCGAAAGCGCCACCAGATTAACGTCCCTTGTGAAGCCACATAGACTTTATTCTCGTCATCCTGCGGTTTGACGACTTTAACATCGCCATCAACGGGTATGTTCAATGTCGTTTCAGCCATATCGTCAACCAGTCATCGAATAACGGATACGGGGGTCAAGCCATGCCAGCAGAATATCTGACAGCAGCGTGCCGAATACGGTCAATACACTCAGCATCAGCACCAAAGCCCCGGCGAGGAACATATCTTGCGAGCGCAGCGCGTCTAATAGCAAAGGGCCGGTTGTGGGCAGGCTGAGGACAACCGCCACGATAATCGAGCCGGAAACCAACTGCGGCAGCGTATAGCCGATAG
>DAOTXA010000042.1:0-13658 GCA_034435595.1 Anaerolineae bacterium
AAGCGCATCTGGCACGCTCGCCACTCGTCATACGAGATTATGGTGCGTGCTTACCCGGATACGCGCTTCTTCGTCAACGACGTTGCGGTGCCGATTAGTGCCTATCCTGATCTGATCGCCTATGTAGAAAAAATCAAGGTCGATATGGGTATCACCGCCTGGATGATCGGGCACGCGGGTGATGGCAATATACATGTCGAGTTCCCGTATACGAATTCAGATCAATATGCGCAGGCGATGGTAGCAAATACGCAGATCGTCCGCCGTGCGATTGAACTGGGAGGTACATCGTCAGGGGAGCATGGGGTAGGCATCGGCAAAGCAAAATATCAGCGTCAGGAACACGGCCCGGCGTTGGATGTGATGTGGTCGCTAAAGCAGGTGCTTGATCCGCACAATATCATGAATCCGGGCAAAATTTTCCCATCAGAATAGATGCGCCTAACAGCAAAACGGGGCAGCGTGCCTGCCCCTCGGTGATTCTATGGCCTTACGACCGGCGCAATGGCTTAAACGTCGTAGTTGTCTTCATAGTAATCGTCGTCTTCGTCTTCGTCCTCATCAAATAAGTCATCGTCGTCTTCGTAGAGGTCTTCTTCGTCCTCGAATTCGTCGATGTCATATCCCTCGTCATCGATGAATTCGTCGTCATCATCGTCTATATCTACGAAATCTAGATCGTCTTCTTCCTCTTCTTCGTCATCAAGGTCATCCACCTGAAGATCGACATCGTCGTCGAGTTTTTCGTCCTCGAATTCTTCGAGGTCATCAAGGTCGTCGAGGTCGTCCTCACCGGGTCCGGCGATGGTTGAAAGAAGTTGATCGAAAGAGAGTTCGCCGTCCATTGCTGCCCCCTTGCGTGCGTAAATGAGATGCGCAGACCGCTGCGGCCTGCCTTAAGCCTGTGCAGATACAATATGCTTAAACCACAAAACCGGGCTTGTCAAGCCATGTAGGATTAGCGTTTTGCCATGTTTAGAAAGTGATTATGCAGGCGCGAGTCGTTGGTCAATTCTGGGTGAAAGGCGGTTGCCAGTAAATGCCCCTGTTGTGCAGCGACAATGCGCCCATCATCCAGCTTTGCCAGCACTTTGACGCCATCACCCGCAGCGGTCGCAACCGGGGCGCGGATGAACACTGCATGGAATAGATCACCTTCCAGCACGCTGATGTCGAGATGGGCCTCAAAGCTGTCGATTTGGCGTCCGAAGGCGTTGCGGTTGACGGTGATATCCATCACACCGAGGATGGGTTGCTGGTTGTGTTCCAGTTCCTTCGCCAGAAAGATCATACCCGCGCAGGTTCCCCACGTCGGTTTACGTCTGGCAAAGTCGCGCAGGGGGGCAATCAAACCATAGGCCGTCGCCAGCTTGCCGATGGTTGTGCTTTCTCCACCGGGGATAATCAGTCCATCCAAACCCTTGAGATGCTCTGGCAGGCGAACCTGTATCACATCCGCGCCCAGATCGCGCAGCATGGTTTCGTGTTCGATAAAAGCACCCTGGAGTGCGAGTACGCCGATGTTCATGGGCAGAGGATCCTCATCATGTGGTTTATGTGGTTTCACGTAGTTACGAATGATAAGCGCATCCGTTCGGATACGCTCATCGTTCAATCATTGCGGTTTGACAGGGCATAATCAAGGGTGCGATGAGTCCAATGATGAGGGGTTTAATCTATGAGGTTTCTGGTATGCCGGTGCGGGCGATAACAACGCTGATGTTGTCGTGTCCGCCGTAGGCATTGGCGAGTCTTACCAGCGTGTCGCAAATTGACTGCGGATGTACGCCAGGTTCGCGCAGCTTCGCCTCAATCTCGTCGTCCTTGACCAGATTCCACAGTCCATCGCTACACAGCAACAACGTCATCTCGGCAGGCAAGCGGCGGCGGATGGTATCAGCTTCGGCGTCCTCGCGCAGGCCCAGCGAGCGATACAGCATGTTCTTCATCGGGAAGTCGTCGTCGGGGTCCAACGCGTCGAGATCTGCAAGCCGTTTTTCCATCGAGTGATCTTCGGTCAACTGCTCGAAGTTATCTGCTGTCATTATATAGGCGCGGCTGTCTCCGATATGCGCGATATACAGAATGTCGCCCATAATCAACGCTGTGGTAAGCGTTGTTCCGCCGTCAGGAATTTCGCTCAGAATTGCTCCGTTCGCCTTTTCAACGCCGTTTTGCATGGCTTCAAAGGCCGGACTCATCTCGTTGCTGCCGGTCATCATCGGCGTGAACACATGCTGTATGATCTCGCTGGTGACCTTGCGCACCGCAATCGCAGAGGCACGCTCGCCATGTTCGTGACCGCCCATGCCGTCTGCCAGCACGAACAGGCCAAAATCGGCCTCGCCCTCGGCACTGTCTCCACGAGAGACAAACGACCATGCGGCGTCCTGATTGTTCTCACGAATTTGGCCCACATGCGTGGTCTGACCAAATGTGAGGCGATGTACGCTGCCTTCGTTGCCAGAATCTGTCATGCTTCCTGTTCCTATCCGTCTGTTGTTGAGCATAGTTCTATCATACTCGCTTACGGAAAATGCGTCACAAAGACCTGATGAAGGGGACGCAGTAAGGTGTGAATCAAAACAGCAGCGCATAATACGCTGCTGTCGATAAAATGATGATTTCGAGGTCTTCTAGTTGATCTGGTCGCGTAAATCGGTGACAAGGGCGACGACTTCCTGACGCTTGGTGTAAGGTTGCATCAAACCGAGACGCAGGTAGGCCATGTAATCAGCGATGGCTTCGCGCAGGCGACCCTGTAGCACCAGAACGTCGGCGCGGCGGCGATACGCGACCACGTTTTGTGGGTTGACGCGAATTGCGGTGTTGAAATTGGTGATCGCGCCGTCCAGGTCGTTCAACGATTGCTCGACCAACCCCCGGCAGATGTAGGCAGTGGATTGGGCAGGATCATAGAAGATGGCGAGATTATAATTGTAAAGGGCCTCATCAAAGTCGCCACGATAGTAGTAGGCGAGTCCGCGCCGCATCTGGATTTCGGCATTTTTGGGGCTGAGGGTCATCGCGTGGTCAAAATCTGCGATTGCGGCGTCATAGTCGCCGGTTTCTGTGAAGGCCATACCACGCTTGATGTAGGCTTCGACCATCTCTGGCTTTAATGCGACGGCCTTCGTGCAGGCGCGGATCGCACGGTCGTATTCGCCGCGCAGCAGGAACGTTGCACTCCAGTCACGGTGCATTCCCGCACGGATAGTTTTATACGCATTCCTCAACCAATAATGTAACATGGGCCACCTCTATACTTATTTTTGTAGAAAATTCACAATGAATCTATTGTATTCATTATGTGTTTTGACGGGCGCAAACGTCAATGAAGAAAGGATAAGTGAAAAAATTCCCGTTAATGCTCTCTATCTGTAAGGGTAAGCGCGGACTTTTGATCAAAACCCTTAAGATTTTTTTGCATATCGAGATTCAAATGTGATTGATGCGCGATCACGCTGTTTAATGATCGATTAACCCGCAATCTTTGGACGCAGAGAGGTGGCACGACCGGGAAATTGGCCCCGGTGTGCGCTCGTGAAGACAATGCAAGCTAGGGGAGGATTTCGACCACGACGCCTTTTTCGGCCCAATCCCACAGCAATTGAACGTTGGCGTTACTTAACAGGATACAACCGTAGGTCACACGGGTGCCGAGGCTGTTGGTCCACAACAATTGACTACCGCCCCGTGTGGGAAAGCCGTGAAAGCCATTGGTGAAATCACTCCCTGGAACCGGACGATAGACGCCCATGAAGGACGGCATGTACAGATTCCAGTTCGAAGCGTAGGCGTTGGGCACATGTGAGATGATCTGGTAGATGCCGGGCCAAGTCGGACTATCGGCGATGCCGGTGCTGGTGGGCCAATCCCATTTGAGCGCCCCGTCCTCGTAGACACGGGTTCGCTGCTCGCTCATGCTAACCACGATTCGCTTATTGGGGATTGGCTTGAAGTCGAGGAAGTTATCTGGCGAGGGGATGACGATTTCCTGCCCCACCGAAATCGCATCGCCGACACCGGGGTTCGCCTGTTGAATCCAGGGATAGGGCACACCATAATCCCAGCCGATGCTAATGATTGATTCGCCCGATTGCACGACATGCACGCGATCTGCATGAAACACGCGAATCGTCGCTTCGGTCTGATTGCTGCGGATGGCTTCCTGTACTGCTGCGACTGCCATGTCGATATCCAGATAGCGTGGATTGGCGAGTGTGGCCTCCTGCGTGACCAGCAAATCGCGCACAGCGCTGGCATCCGCAGCCAGTTGGATGCCGGTTGCGCTTGATGGGTCGGGTTCAGCGGTTAACCATATCGCCCACGCCGCAGGCGGCAGTGACCAGCGTTTTGTCTCACCGTCAATGGGATCGTAAGCACTGATGACGAAATCACGCGTCAGAATTGCAGAGGCCGCATTCACCAGCGCGGTTGAATCGGTGACCTGTGGTTTAATCGGCAGCATCACCAGATCAAGGACGCCATCTGCCAGTGCATCGGGGCCGGTGCTATTCAATGTGGCGACCGTCGCCACCGAGTCAAGTAGCCGACCTTCACGCGATGGCGTCGGTCGAATTACGCCATTCACCAGTTCGATCCCGGCATCACGCGGCAGAATCTCTGCTTGTGTAGCGATGGCTTCTAACCCGGCACGCATGACATTGCCGTCAATGCGCATGACCGGGGTTACATCCACCTCACCAAACAGGGAGGTCAGCAAGTCGCCGGAACCGCGACCTTGCGCATGAGCGCGTTCGGCGGTGGCGTCTGCGTCAATGGTCACACCGATGTCAGCCGCAGCGATTGTCCATGTGCGCTCGTCATCGCGCAGGGTGATCGTTTCCCATGCAGCGGCGATTTCGTCAACCGCTTCCGACTCTGACAGTCCGCCGAGCGACACACCCCCCGCGCTGACACCGGGTAAAATTCCGCTGTTGAATAGGATTATTCCACCCAGAACGAGTGCCATGCATGACGACGCGATCAAAGCCAGCACGCCCAATCCGGCGATGATGGGCCAACTGCGCCCTGTCCGCTTTATGGAACCCGGCGATATGGTCGAATTCGCATGTGGTTGTACCGGAACATGCGCAGGCGCAGGCACACTTCGCGGTGCAGTTGGTGCGGATGCGATGTTCGCGGGTTGGCGCATCGCCTGTACCGGCATCGTCGGCGCAGAGGGTTGCGCGACAGGGGGCGACTGTACCGCCTTTGACGGTACGGTCATGTCTCCGCCGTCATCGTCGAAGTACGCGGCACGACCGGGCACGGTATTGTCAAAATGAGAAGCCGGGAATTCCTCCGGCGAAGCCACAGGTTTAGGCATGGATTTCGGTTCCTGACGCCGCAAAACAGTATATCTCACCATTATATGCGTTGAGCGCGAGTGATCTTATAGACCGTGAGGGGACCGTAGGGCGAGCGGCGGCAGAATCAAACGAAAAACCAACGTAATAAATATTGCGATCTGTTTCGTCAATTGACTCAGGTTCTTGCGTCTGCTATCGTGATAGTTCTGGATTCGTCCTGCCACTTTCCCGATTCTGACAATCTGACATCGCGTAGGTGGGCGCTCACCGCTTCTGGTTTGCGTTGGACATATGATAAGGATAGACAGTCACGCCTATGCGATTTGACGATCTACAATTGATTGAGCCTTTGCTGCGTGCAGTGAAGGACGAGGGATACACCGAGCCGACCCCGATTCAGGAACAGGCCATCCCCCACGTACTGGCAGGCCGCGATTTGATCGGCCTGGCCCAAACCGGAACCGGCAAAACCGCCGCGTTCGCCCTCCCGATTTTGCAACGTTTATACGAGGCGACTCATAAACGTCATCCGAAGGCGAAACGTCACCTTCAGGTGCTGGTGCTGGCACCGACGCGTGAACTTGCGTCACAGATTGACGAGAGCTTTCGCGCTTATGGACGCCATACTCATCTGTGGAACACGACCATCTTCGGCGGTGTTAACCAGAATCCGCAGGTGAAGGCGCTGCGCAAAGGCGTCAACATTGTCGTTGCCACGCCCGGACGCCTGCTTGATCTCATCAATCAGGGGCATGTGCGGCTGGACCGTATCGACACCTTCGTGCTGGATGAGGCCGACCGCATGTTGGATATGGGATTCTTGCCTGATATCAAGCGCATCATCGGAAAACTGCCAACCGAGCGCCAGAATTTGCTGTTTTCCGCGACCATGCCGCCCGATATCATCGCGTTGAGCCAGAATATTCTGCATGATCCGGTGCAGGTCGAAGTCGCGCCGGAATCCACGACGCTCGAAGCCATCGAACAGGCCGTTTACTTCGTGGAAAAGAGTGACAAGCGCAAGCTGCTGCTCCATCTGATGAAGTCGCAGGATATGCCGCGCACCCTGGTATTCACGCGAACCAAACACGGTGCGAATCGACTCAGCCAGCAGTTGGGTAAGGCACGCATTCGCGCCGAGGCGATTCATGGCAACAAGTCGCAGAACGCCCGCGAAACCGCCCTCGCCAATTTCAAGCGCGGACGCACGCAGGTACTCGTAGCGACAGACATCGCCGCCCGTGGTATTGATGTGGACGACATCACACATGTGGTCAACTTCGATCTACCCAACGAGACAGAAAGCTACGTTCACCGCATCGGGCGGACGGGGCGTGCCGGGGCAGACGGGATTGCACTGTCCTTCTGTGCCGAGGACGAGCGTGATTATCTGATCGACATCGAACGCCTGATTCAGATGCACATCCCTGTGCATGATGGCCATCCGTATGAGTCGGCACTGGGCACGCCTGATCCGACAGATTTGACGAGTAGAAGACGCCCAGCGCGGAAGAAGAAGAAATCAAACGCTAAATCACAGCAGAACGGGCAGCGCTCGCAAAATGGATCGCGTTCCGGTCATAAGCACGGCAGTCGCTCGCAGCATGGCGGCAGCGGCTCAAAATCGCGCAATGGTCGCCGCAAGCGGAACAATCGCAGCAGTGACCAGCGCACACCGACGCCGTCCGCGTAAATTCACTATGAATGTCAAGCCGCTTGATACAGTCAGGCGGCTTTTGATTTCAGCATAATCATCCCTGTACTGCCACAACCTTGATTACACCGTCGGCGCGGCGCTTCATCATGTCGATGCCGCGTGCGAATTTCGATAGTTCGATCTGGTGCGAGATGATCGCCGCCGGGTCAATACGACCACTGGCAATTAGCCGGATGACATCGGGCCAGATATTGGGGCTACCCAGCACGCCGCGCAGCGTGATATCCCCGACGACAAGGTGGTCAAGGTCAATCGTTGCCTTCTGTCCGGCGAAAATACCCAGTAGGGTCAGCCGCCCGCCGTCACGCACATAATGGATCGACTGTTCAGCAGCAATGGGATTGCCCGTTGCCTCGATAACTACATCTGGTAGCGTGCCACTACCCTGATCGCGCAGAAAATCACCTGCCGGACCTTCGTTTGCATCGAATATCGCGTGTGCGCCGAGTGCGACGGCCTTTTGCAGGCGTCCCGGTGTTGCGCCGACGACAACGACCTTATGCGCACCGAATGCCAGCGCACATTGCAACGCCAGCAGGCCAATCGGTCCATCCCCGACAATTGCCACATAATCTGATGGTGTGACATGCGAATGCAGTACGCCGTTATACGCGACCGCCGAAGGTTCTACTAAACAGGCTGTTTCCAGTGGAATACTTGCCGGCAGCTTGTGCAGATACAGCGCGGGGAAGGCGATGTATTCCGCGAAACCGCCGTTGAGGTTGAGAATGCCCGTTTCGTGGCGATTGGGGCACCGGTGATAGTTCCCGGCTTTACAAGTCTTGCACTGTGCACAGCCGATGCTGCACTCGCCGACGACCGGATCACCGACTTCAAACCCGGTGACATCTGGCCCCAATGCCGCGACCGTCCCCGACCACTCGTGACCGGGGATGATTGGATAGCGTGCCGACCCTATCGTGAAATAGGGCATCGTACCGTCCACAATCTCGACATCGGTTCCACAGATACCCGTCGCTTTGACGCGGATCAACACCTCGCCGGGACCTGGTTCGGGCGAGGTAATCTCGCCATAAAAAACATCGTGGGCACCGCGTATCTGAATCGCATCCATAAGAAAAACTCTTTAGTTCACTATTTTGCGTTGGGTGATTTCACATATGCAGGGGACGCAGTACCGCTGCGCCCCCTGCACAAACCATCAAATCCTGTGTTGTGTGCTACCAGTTCGTAAAAGAGCCGTCATTCCGCCGAAGTTGTGGCAGTTCGGTCATCTCAAACGGATGCTTCTTGATGGCCTCGCGGTCGAACTCAATGCCGAGTCCTGGTGCAGTCGGTGGCAGCAGATAACCATCCTCCCATTCCGGTTGATTCAACACCACATCCGGCAGACTGACGTTCGGTCGGCGCGGAAGCTCCTGCACAGCGAAGTTCGGTACTGAGAGGCACAGATGCAGGAAGGCTGAAGTCGCCACCGGTCCAATCGGATTATGGACGGCGAGGTCGATATAGTGTGTCTCGCACCACCCGGCGATCTTCTTAGCCTCGGTCAACCCGGCGCAGACGCACAGATCCACACGCGCATAGTCGATGAGTTCCTCTTCGATCAACTGCCGGAACTCCCACTTGGAGCTAAATTGCTCTCCAGCCGCCAGCGGAACCCCGGTCCGGGCACGCAGATTCTTGAACGAGTCGGGGTTTTCCGAGCGCAGCGGATCCTCCATAAAAAACGGATGGAACGGCTCGACCTCGCGGCAAAGCGTCACCGCATCCGGCAGATTTAGGCGTGTGTGAATATCCATGCACAGGTCAATGTCCTCGCCGACGGCCTCGCGCACTGCCGCGAACTCTTTCACGGCCTTGCGCACGACCGGGCCATATTCCAGCGTGCCCGGTCCAGTTTGACTGATTCCCCAGCGCAGCATCTTCCAGCCCTCATCAACGGATTTCTGGCACGATTCGACCAGTTGCTCGATGGTTCCGCCGCCGTTGTGACAGTAAGTGAGCACTTTGTCGCGGCAGCGCCCGCCCAGCAGATCATATACGGGTACGCCCAGTGCCTTGCCCTTAATATCCCACAGGGCGACATCAATCGCCGCCATCGCAGCGGTCTGAATGCGCTGCGACGGGAAGAACCCACCGCGAAACATCCGCTGCCATAGATGCTCGGTACGAAATGGATCCTCACCGATCAAAAATGGTTTGAAGTGCTCGATAGTCCCCTGTATTGCCAGTTCGCGCCCGGTGATGCCTGCCTCGCCGATGCCGTAAATGCCTTCGTCAGTATCGACCACGACGAACGCGAAGGTCCGCCACTCTTTTGCCAGATAAACCGTGATGTCAGTAATTTTCATTTGACAGATTCTCCCTCATCATTGATATATTGCCGCCACGAATATTGCGGATTCCAGCCGAGGATGTCTTTTGCACGCTGGTTGCTGTTGAGGCCATGATAGAGGGGTAATCCCTCTTTGACTGGCACATCAGGGAAATACTGCGCGAGCAGGTCGGCAGTCGGGCGATTCATGATCGTCTCGTCGGCGACGATGGCGAAGTTATGCGATCCTGTTAGATCAACGGTTAGACTCTTGCGAACGGCCTGTGCCGCATCGCGCCCGTCCACATATCCCCATAGATTCCACTTAAAGACGTGTTCCATACTCCATGTTCTGGCCCAGTTCTCGTATTCGTGTTCGTAGCGCACATGTGAGAAGCGCAGGCCAATAAACGGAATGCCCGAATTTCTGGTGAACTCCTCAGCCATTTTTTCGCTCATCAGCTTAGAGATCGCATAACTGTTTTGGGGGCGCAGCGGATGATCAAAATCCATCGGGAAGTAATCGGGGGTGATTTTTTCCCACGGGAATCCGTATACCGTCTCGCTGGATGCCCACACAACCCGCTGCAAGCCCAGTTCAACAGCCGCGTTGAACACGTTATAGGTCGCCAGTGTGTTGTTGTGGAAGCGCTGCGCCCCCGTGAAATGGTCGTGGTCCGGGCTAGGATGGCCCGCCAGATGCACAACCCCATCCGCCCCTTTTAGATTAGCAAAAGTCTGTCCATAATCCGTCAGGTCTGCAATGCGATAGGGCGTGCGGTATTGGGTTTTACGATCTCTGGAATACGTCACATCAACGTTGATGACTTCATAATCATGTTCGAGCAGGTCGGCAATTACGGCCTGACCGAGTCCGCCGTTACCGCCGGTGACTACAATTTTCTTCACAATGAGTCCTTTATGTGCAATTAGAATTCGCCAGATAACAGTAAGTTTGCCGCGTCATCGCGGATTTCAAAAGTAATGGACTCATCCACCGGAAGATTGTTCACGCCAATCACATGCGCCATTGCTGCTTGTGGCAAGACAATTTCCTCAAACTGCGCTTCACCTCCCGCTAGAACGCTCACTGTCAGCGGCTCACCGGGGACCGTGCTGTTGAACGCCAGCGTTGCCGTCGAATCATCTAACATCGCATTCACCAGCAGAGAATCACTCGCGTGCGTGACGTTATTGAGTCCGGCACTGGTCATGTAGGTTTCCTCAATGACGATTTCGCTTTCGGCGTCGAAGGTCTTGCGAATCCAGAACTGAGTGGATACACCTGCCCACAGTTCGATAAATGGGCGCAGCCAGTTCTCGCCGTCGCCTTCGATGTCAACTTCGGTACTTTCAAAGCCGAAGGTCCAGATTTTTAGACCGGGCGTGATGGTGTTATCAGCGATGCGGAAGATACCCATTTCGTTATCGTGGTTGATGACGCCCCAGAAGTTGGTGTCGTTCATGCCGGGGAAGGCGTAGGCGATGCCCTGATAATCCCAGTTGGCGAACTGGCGCAGCGCGTCGAATTCGTAGGTTCCGCGACCGGTACGTTCTTCACGGGCGATGATCGCCTCCCAGAAGTCGGGAATAGCGATCTCATCAATTGGGGCGATGATCTCTGCGCCTGCCGTCGTGCGTGGATTTCCAATCTCGGAACCGGGCGCGAATCCGGCATTCGTCCAGTACTCAAATTGCCGTCTGTCTCCCGGATTCCGCAGTTCGATGCGGGTATCGAGTGCGGCGTATCCGGCGTGCAGCGATACGTAAAAATCGACTTCAATATTTGTCATGCCGACATTGTACTGATTCGGCGCTCCGGCGAAGTCAATGTCATCCACGAAGGACATCTTGACGGTTACGGCCTCATCCGTATCTTCGACGATCTCGAAATTCCAGGGCAGAGGCCATGTTTTGCCGTGTTCCGGCTCCGGGAAAGTGGGGAAGATGCCGCCGTAGATCATCAGCCAATCATAGTAGAAGATGCCCTCACCAATCAGATATGGTGTACCGACCGGGTTTTGATACAGCATTTCGTGATTGGTTGGCTTGTAGATCATCGACAGAATACGCCCGCCGAAATCTGGCAGCAGGGTGACACGCAGATATTCGTTCTCCACGATCCATGTGTCAAACTCACGCTCAACAATCGTATTCGGGTCAAATGATCCGCGCACGACGCTGGTGTCCTCGTTAAGTTCATAGTCGAACGTGTGCCATGTGATGCTCGATTGTTCGATGGTGACCCGGTCGTCAGCCTGTGCGGTGATAGTGATGCTGAGTGCGGCAAAAAGAAAAAATAACAGTGCGATGCGCTTCATTTTAAGAGTCCTTAGGCGGCTGACAAGAATCGCGGACGATAAGTTCAGTAGGGAGTGTCACATGTTGTGGTGGATGATCTGGCTGTTCGATTTGATCCAGCAGCAGCTTAACGGCGGCGCGGCCCATCTGGTCAAGTGGTTGGCGAACGGTCGTCAGCTTCGGGTGTACGATTTGCGCCTGTGGTATGTCATCGAAGCCGATCACCGAGACATCGGCGGGAATGTCCAGGCCATGATCGCGGATAGCATTCATGGCACTAAACGCCATAATGTCGTTGGATGCGAGTATCGCGGTCGGGCGCGGGCTGCGTGCTAACAGCGTCTTGGCGGCGTCGTAGCCTTTTATAGCGGAGAATTCGCCGCTCACAATCAGATCGTCGTAAATCTTAACACCGCGATCAAGCAGGGCGGCTTTATAGCCTTCCAGCCGGTCAATAGCGCTGCGAATCTCCATCATGCCGCTGATGAATCCGATGCGGCTGTGCCCCTGGTCCAACAGATACGTAGTCGCCTCATACATACCCTGATGGTTGGTCGCATCTACAATGGAACTGAGGCCGGAATCGTCGTACTGGTCAATCAACACATACGGCAGTGGGGTCTGGCGTGCCTGTAATGCCTCGACGTAGGTCGCCGGGACAAGTGGTACGATAGTTAACAACCCCGCCGCCAGTCCCCGCACAATCTGGTTGATATAGACGGACTCTTTGCCCTGATGCCGGTGTGTCGTATATAGCATCAGATCGTAATTGATCTTCGCCAGTTCTTCGTCAATGCCGCGTGCGATTTCGCCAATGTACCCGTTGTCGAGGCCGGGAACCAGCAAGCCAATTACGTTAGACCGCCCGCCTGCGAGGGCACGTGCTTGCACATTGGCAACGTATCCGAGACGGTCGGCGGCTGCCAGCACTTTTTCACGGGTGGATGCCTTGACAAACTCGAACCCGTTCAACACGCGTGAGACGGTCGAGTACGAGAAGCCCGATTCTTGGGCAATATCATAAATGGTGACTTTTTGCGGGTTAAGACGGTTTTCTTCAGACATTTTATTGATTCGTATCTTTTGTGAACTACAGAAGTTTCAGTAAAAGTTTTGTCACTTTTTTGCACAAAGTTGACGCCAAAACTCCTGTGTTCATTGGGGCATAATGGAGCCTAATTGATCAATAATGACGTTTGGTTACTGATGAAGATCAGAAGTTAAAAACCTCTCTGATTCTTCAAAGAGAACGAATATAGAGAAAGAACAAGGCTCTTGTGTACCTCTATTTGCAAGCGCTTGCAACAAATACATGCAGATCATACAATCTGCTGCTCTCTTGCTGAATCGCGTGCATGAAATCGGACGATGTTTTGCAAGCGCTTCTCATGAGATTAGCTACGGCCTGCTGATTCGTCAAGCTATCGAGAATATGCGGAGGTCGTTCAATGGCATCATTTACACCGCGTAAAATTTTTGGGCAAGATGTCGATTCGTTCCACGAGTATACGCGCCTGTTTTCTGATGAGCAGCGTCAGGTCGTCTGCATGACCCAACCCCTTTAGTTTTCAGAGTAACAACTGCTCATGCAGCATAACTAGCTGGATGGGCATAGTCGATACTGGAATGCAGCCGCTGGCGGCTGTAGTACACCTCAACGTAGTCGAACAAGACGGCGCGTGCATCTTCGGCAAGTGCTGCCTTGTCATCCTCAACAATACAATCGTCGCGACCTACGTCACTCCTTAAACTTCTATTTATCTTGACAACGATATATTTCCGGCATACACTCATGACAACGATAACGTCAACGTTGACGTACAGTTGGAAAATAAGCTATGTCTAAGAAAAACCTCTTGTTCATCATTACAGATCAACAGCGTTTTGACACAATGGCGTGCTACGGAAATCGAGCACTTCACACGCCCGGTTTTGATAGATTAAGTCAAAAAAGCTACGTATTTGAAAATGCCTACTGTACAACACCAATTTGCACACCTTCGCGTGCGAGCTTTTTGACGGGGCAGTGGCCCCACGAACATCAGTG
>DAOTXA010000043.1:0-24075 GCA_034435595.1 Anaerolineae bacterium
GAACTGACTGACGCGCTGGTGAACCGTCTGCTGGTCGGTAGCTTCGCCTATAGTGGGCAGGTGTGCATTAGCGTGCAGCGGATTTACGCGCATCGCTCGCTGTATGATGACCTGCGCGGGCGGCTGATCGAACGGACGAAAACCCTTGTTTCCGGCGATCCGCTGGACGAAAAAACCGAAATCGGCCCGCTGTTAAACGATACTGCCGCCGAACGCATCGCCGCGTGGGTGCAGGAAGGCGTCGAACACGGCGCGTCGTTGCTGGTTGGTGGAAACCGTGAAGGGCGCATGTTCGCGCCGACGATTTTAGAAAATGTGCCGGGTCACCTGAACTTGATCTGTTCGGAAGTATTCGGCCCGGTAGTCAACCTCATCCCCTTCGATGACTTTGATGCAGCAATTGATGCCGTCAACGACTCAGAGTTTGGACTTCAGGCAGGCGTATATACGTCCAACCTGAAAAAAGCGATGAACGCGATCCAACGTCTGGACGTTGGCGGCGTCATCATCAACGACGTGCCAACGTTCCGCGTAGATCAAATGCCCTATGGCGGCAACAAGAACTCAGGCACAGGGCGCGAAGGTCCGCGCTTCGCCATCGAAGATATGACCGTGTTGAAGATGGTCGTCATCAATTCGTAACCCACGGCGCTTATCCGCGATGTGTCTGATCGTGTTGGCTTCGGAGTGGTCACGTTTGTATCAGTTTTAGAACGCGATCGCCCTGTTTGATCAGTGTCTGCAACTGATGAGAGTCCTCACTTCTGTTACACTGGTTCTCTATCACACCATTGAGATTGTCAGTGTAATCAACATAGAACGAAGAGAGGGATCATGAGTGAAAGCATCAACATGTTTGTGACGAGTTCGGGCAAAGACAGTGAAGCGGGTGTTTACGCCTTTGAACTGAACACGGCGTCGGGTGAGATGTCACCAGCGGGCGAGATGGCGGATTTTTCGCACGCACAATTCGCAGCGCGGCATCCAACCCGGCCTGTGCTTTATGCCAGCGGGCATGTACCAGACGCGCATCTGATGGCGTGCCGCATCCACGATGATGGTAGCCTGGAGTCGATCAACCGGCAGCCTACTCACGGACGCGAACCCTGCTATGTTTCGGTGGATGCTACCGGGAAATTTGCCTTTGTCGTCAACTATACAGGCGAGGAAAACGTCGGGGATATCCGGGTGTTTCCGCTTGCGGAAGATGGCTCAGTCTTGCCGTTTACACAGTCGCTGAGGCTGGAGGGTTCCAGCGTGCATCCCAACCGGCAGACTGTTTCGCATCCGCATATGATTGTGCCAACGCCCGATCAATCTTTCGTGCTAGTCACCGATCTTGGCACCGACAAGGTCATGATTTACCGGTTTGATCGAGACAACGCGCAGTTACAAGCGCACACGCAGCTCGATATTGATATCCAGGTTGGATCAGGGCCGCGACATCTGGCATTTCATCCGACCATGCCGTTCTTCTATGTACTCAGCGAGCTTAAACCTGTGCTGACCGTCGTTAAATATGACACGGGCGCAGGCACGTTTGGCGTTGTTCGCACGTACCCGACTTTGCCGGAAGATGCCCCGGAAATTCCCAATCATGGTGCGGATATCCATATCACGCAATCGGGTCGTTTTCTGTACGCATCCAACCGTGGGCACGACAATTTAGCCATTTATGCTGTAGATGACACGGGTGTCAAACTCACGCCTGTTGGTCACCAATCGACGCTGGGAAATACCCCTCGCGGATTTGCGATTGATCCTTCGGACCGAATTGTAGTGGCGGCGAATCAAGATACGCACGACGTTTTCACCTTTCACATTGATTCGGAATCCGGTCAGTTGACGCCAACCGGATATCAGGTGACGGTCCCCGGCCCCAATTGCATTGTGTTTTCACAACGCTAAATATAGCTGTTAGCAGGGGCTTATTCCTCCCGTCAGAGGCGAAAGGCCAATCGCTAAGCTCGACGTTGCACATATGATTTTGGATCCAGAGCATTCGGGTTTCGGGCGAGCCTGTTTATACGGGGTGAGTGCGTAAAAATGTACAGAGGATGCAATGACAATTTTTGTCAGCATCCTCCATCGTGCCTGATGATCAGCGCCGCAGCGCAAAATCTGCAACCAGCGCTACAATCCGAGTACCCGGCTGATGTTGCCGTGCATCACTTGACTCTGCTGTTCCTGCGTGAACTCGCCGTCCATCAGTGCGTTGTAAATCGCGACCTCCACATGCATCAAGTTGAACGGCGCATCACTGCCAAAACAAATGCGATCTGTGCCCACTTTCTTGAGTGCTTTCAAGATGTTGACCGCACGATTCGCGCTGCCAATAGCCGTGACGTTGGGATATTCCGCCAGCACCTCAATCGCGGCATTTGACAGATCATGAAAGCCCACGCCCCCCATATGCACCATCAAGATCGGCATTTCCGGGTACATCTTCGCAATTTTTGCGAGTCGGAAGGGGTGCGTGGCTTCATAGGCATCAGTTCCGATGTGAAACGCCATCGCCTTACCGGTTTCTGCGATCTTCTCGATTAGCGGCAATGATTTCGCGGGGTCATCAATGTAGAATTGATTCTGTGCCCCGTTCATCTTCACGCCATGAAACCCGTACTCTTCAATACAGCGTTTGATCTCATCGCATCCCGCATCGTACCCGTAATGCGGGTCAACCCACCCGAAACCGATCAAGCGATCAGGATGAGCCTGTACGGATTCGTAGACGTAGCGGTTGCCGCGTGGCACGTCGGGCATGTACTGGGGACGCAACCAGACGAGCGCCCGATCGACCCCGGCTTTATCCATACGACGCAGCAATTCATCGACCTTAATGTCGAAAACGCCTGCTTCTGTTGGCGAAATATGCGTATCTGCATCAATAATCATGCGCGTTCTCCTTATACGGTTATGGCTAATCGGGGCTGCGTGCTGGCGATAGCGGTCATTTCAACCCGCATCCCGTCGATGGTCAGCGGGGTTTGAATGACTTTTCGCGCAGGATATGGCAGTCGAACGTTTTCCGCATAGACGCTGTTCATTGCCGTATAGTCAGTTAGGTCCAACAGATAAACGGTCACGAACACCAGATGTTCTCGCGTCATACCTGCCTGAGCAAGGAGCGCATCCATGCGTTCGAAAATGGCGGCAGTTTGCTTACCAACGTCGTTTGCCGCGATCAGGTTGCCCTCACTGTCAACAGGTGGCGTACCCCCGATATACAGCGTGTTCCCTGCATGAATGGCAGGTGTATTCGGTATTGTCATGTGTCTTTTCCTCAAAAATTCGACCCAAATTGCGGCGATTGTGGCTTAAAGCGCCGGTGTTGTGCCAGTCGTTCATCCAAATCGTTTAGTTGGTCTTCGCGGCCTAGATGCTTCAGTCGGCGGCGCATGGCATCCACCGGAAAGTATTCGAACACCGGGGTCTGTGCCACGAACGGGTCAATGACCGCTTCCGGTCCTACGCACCATCCCCGCCACCATGCGGCGTAAAGCGCTTCAAGTTGTGCGACCGCTTCCGGTTCTGACGCGAAAATGTTGTGCTGCTGGTGCGGGTCACGTTGCATATCGAACAGATAAACATCCTCCAGCGGGCTACAACCGGGATGAAACGTATACACAAGCGCGTGCCCCGGCGTGCGAATAGCCCGTTGTAACGCGAAGATACCACAGCCATAGACCACATACGGTCGCCCGGTAAACGACTTCTCGGTACGATTGAGAACGGGCATAAACGATTCCGCATCCCAGCGTTCTGGCAGAGGGATGTCCAGCAAGTCCATTAGCGTTGCCATCACGTCATACTGGTAGATCATGGCGTCGCTGCGGATACCCCCCTGGGTTTTGTCTGGCACACGCACGATCAGCGGTACGTTGGTCACACCATCGACAGCCACCCCATGCTCGAAGTACATGCCCATCTGACCAATTGCCTCGCCATGATCCGCAGAGACGATGATTACACAGTCGTCATACACGCCTGCGTCCTTAAGCGCATCCAGCACCTCGCCAACAGCGCGATCTGCAACCGCGATGGACGCATCGTATGAATCACACATATGCTTGAAGTCGCTACGGTTTGCGATTTCGTCCGGCATCAAAGGATTCGGGCTTTTATAACCGTTGTGCTCGTTGCGGATCATGATGTCACGGGCGGATTTTGGCCCGTAGAAATTTGCGTAATGATCGTGGATGGTTTCCTCATCCGGGAAATCTGGCAGTGGACCCGACGCCACGCGCTCGATAAGGGACGCATCAGGATGGTACGGCGTATGCGCGTCCCAGTAGTTGATGTGCAAGAACAGATTGTCATGGTCATGGATGTGATTGCGAATCCATTTGACGACGCGTGGATTTACCGAGTCGGCATGTTCGTGGATATTGGGACGAGTCGGGTTTACGACTTCCGAAAAGCCAGCATTGAACCACCATGCCATGTGTCGCTGCGCAAACACCGAAAACGTGACCGTATGATAGTCATGCTGCTGCAATAGACGCATGGGCATCGTGTATTCCGGGTAGTAACCGGGCATCCCTTCTTTACCCGGAAAACGATACACACATCCGGGGAATTCATGACTGACAACACCATTCGAAATGCCCGGACGTGCCGTGAACATCGCCGCCCGCGACGGCAAACAGGGTGAATCCGAGACATAACACTGCTCGAATACAGCCGCATCCTGTGCCAGCGCGTCGATGACCGGCGATGTCTTGCGTTCGTACCCGTATACGCCAAGATGATCTTTACGCACACTGTCGAGGTCAAAGTAGATGATACGCATCATTCATTCACCCAACTCTGCGTTTAGCACCAGCACGTCCACCCAGATATGCTTGTTCGCCGCGATGAACGCCTGGTGCGCTTCATGGTCGAAGTAGCTATCGACATCGCCCATGTTATCGAACGTCAGATAGTGCAGCGTGTCGTAATCTGGCTGCGTACCTTGATCGCCAGAGATCGCCAATCCGCCGCTGTACCCTGCAATCTGGGGTATGGCGGACTTCAACGCTGCGAAGTCCACCATGTGTTTCAACCGTTCAGCTTGCGATGCGTCTGGCTTGAATTTGAAGCACACGATCCGCTGAACTGCCATCGCCTATACCCCGAAAAACGTCGTAACCGAAAGCGGAGCAGCGGTGTACTGCAATGCACCATCTTCGACTTCGCATACGCCGGATGCGGCATAGTTATGGTCCGGCGAAGTCTGATAGGCTTCAAAGCGCTTGTGCTTTGAACCGTTCACACGGATGTCATACTCAACCGCCTGGTCCCACATGTTGACGAGGACGATGGCGTCCGGGTGCTTGGTGTCGTTGCTGCCAAAGGCCATCAAACCGGCTTTGCGGTCGTTCAGCGCGACTTTGCACACCGACATCCCGGCCTGACCAGCACGGCTGACCTGCTTGAAGTAGTAGTAACCGGACCGCACCTCAAAGCGTGCTTCGTCCGCGTAGACCTGAATTGCGCATCCGGGGTTCGGATCACCGCCAATCCAGCCGTCCTTCTTTTGAATAATCGCCCAGGGAATGAGGCCGTTGACTTTGGCACTGTAGACGCTGTTGCGAATCTCGTTTACGAAGTAAACGTCCATGTTCTTCCAACTGGTGGATGTCACCCAGGCGTGCAAGTCAGGACGCTGCTCGCGGATAATGTCAATACCCGCACTCCGCCAGTCTCCGAAAAACGGATTTTGTACGTCGCCGCCGAAGAAGCCGTGTGATGAGATGAGACCGAGATTCTTGGCTGCGTCAGGATCATCGGCGATGGCGTCGGCGTAGCCCCATGAGTGGAAGCGATACCAGTTAGAGGTTTCACCGGGGGCAATGCCGACATCGTTCATGTCGAAGGCTTTGATCATATCTGGCATCATATTGATAAACTCGACAACCGTCTCCGGCGAGAAGAACAGGTTGTGATCGTGGTTCGGGGTGCCGCTATCGCTGCCGTCCAGGGGCCAGCGATACCAGTCTTCGCCCTCATTGTGCAACGACACATATTTCACCGGGAACTCTTCGTGTTCGCGCAGCCACTTCGCCCAGGATAGCAGGTATTTGGCGACCTCGGTTTTAAGCGCGGGATCAATATCGCGCCCCCGAACGAACTTCTGCGTGGTCATCCAACCCGGAGGGCCAAATAGCGTAGCGATAATCTGCAAATCGTCGCCACGCGCACGCGTCTTCGCCAATCCTTCGCGGACAAAGTGACGCATCCATTGCGTGGTCGATGCGTGATCGTAAGTGTCCATATCCAGCGCCAGCGGATCGTAATTATAATCCGGGCCGGGTTCTTGCTGGTGAAACGCGTCGAGGAACATCTTGCTGAGTGCTGGTTTCAACCCGTCATCCCCGAAGATCAGGTCAATCACTTCTTGCCGCTTTTCCTCACTGAGAACACTGAGGCCCCCATATTCCTGTTGACCGTCCGCTAGCGTTCGATACTGTGCTTCCTCAACATACGTCACACCAAAGCCATCCCAGGCACGTATAGGTTTCGAGAAATCGACAGTCGCAATCGGTTTAATCATTTTGCACGCCCTCATTATGTCGCAGGTAAATATTGATGGTCGCGCCGACACGCGAACGAGCACAGGACTGCTGCACCGTTCTTGACAATCAATCCGTTGTGTATTATTGTATACAATAATTCAAGAGTACACAATACTTTTCACAAATGAGCGTACAATGAGCCTGATAAAAAACAGTACATACCAGCCGAAAACCCTGCGCGATCAGGTTGTAGAGCAAATTCGCAATATGATCTATGAAGGCGAGATCGAACCGGGTTCACTTTTGCGAGAGCAGGAATTTACCAAACGCCTTGGCATCAGCCGCACCCCCCTGCGAGAAGCCTTTATTCTCCTTGAACGCGATGGACTGGTCGAAACGCAGCCCAACCGCAGCCTCAAAGTGCGCGAATTCAACGAAACAGACATTCAGGAAATCTTCGATATGCGCACCGCGCTGGAAAACTTCGCAGCGGCGCTACTGTTACCCAAATTCACCGCACAGCACATCGCCACCATTGAATACATGATTGAGCAGCAGCGCATCGCCATTGAACACAACAACTGCCAGGGCCTTGCCCCGTTGGATTGGGCGTTTCATTATTATTTAGTTTCCTGCGCGGGCAACAGCCGGCTCGAAGGCTTCTGGCATACACTTTCATTGCAATATCAGGCCGTGATCGTCTACAAGATTCATGCCTTCCCCGACTATGACGATAAACAGATGATCCGAGATCACACAGCAATACTCGACGCATACAAGTCAGGGGAACTTGATAAAATCCATACGATGAACGCAGAGATCAACCAGATGGTAGCCGATCATTGCATTATCGCATGGCGACAGCAACACGCTGTGGAATAGAGTTTCGCGGCAATAATACACAGAATACATCGTCGGTCTTTGTCGCCAATTCTTGTATACAATAATTTTTATATGCCAGAATGGTGGCGCAATGACTGAATAACGAGCGATGAATCGCTCGCACAACTCTATGGTGGACAACCACGACAGCAAGACCTTTTATGATACGCCGACACGTATTCAATCCAACTGTCGTGAATTGCCCGTAATTGATTTGCAGCTACCGTTGGGAGGTGAACTGCTCGTTTAGTATATCAACAGAACGATCACATAGATTGACCTCTTAAACAATTACTACTTGGAGAATAAATATGACGACTAAACAGAGATTTATCCTCATCATCGCCGTCCTGGTGCTGGTTCTGGTTGCAATCCCAGCCACGGTCGCCGCGCAGGACGACGAAGAAGTCACCGTCCGGCTGGCCTGGTGGGGCAGCGAACCGCGTCACGAACTCTACGGTCAGTTGAGCGATATGTTCGAAGACGAAACCAACTATAGTCTCGAACGCGAGTTCAATTCATGGGGTGCATACTGGGAATTATTGCCGACTCAGGTCGCTGGTGGCAATATGCCAGACATCATCCACATGCACCCGAATTTCGTCAACGAGTATGCCTCCCGTGGTGCGCTGCTTGACCTGACACCCTATGTCGAATCTGGTGAACTTGACCTGAGTCAGTTCCCACAAGGTATCCTCGATAGTGGCAAGGTCGGCGATCAAATCTTCATGGTCACGCTCGGCAACTCCTCGCCCGGTGTTCACTACAATGTCGAATGGTTCGCCGAAGCGGGTATCGAGTTTGATCCGTTCACATGGACATGGGATGACTACCTCGAAATCGCCCGTCAGTTGGTGCCGGTTCTGCCAGAAGACGCATGGTCCAGCGCCGACAACGGCGGCAGTGACCAGGCCCTCGAAACGTTCATGCGTCAGCGTGGCGGCGATTTCTTCATTGATGGTGAGCTTGGGTTCACCCGTGAAGACTTGCTCGACTTCTGGGGCTTCTGGGAAACTATGCGTGCAGAAGGGCTGATCCCGCCTCCTGACATCGCTCAGGAATTCGGCAGTGTCTCGCACGCCGATTCGCTGCTTGCAAATAACCGTGTTGGTATGCGTATCCTCTCTGGCAACCAGCACAAGCTGTTTCAGAATGCGACCGAAACCGAACTCGGCCTCGCCGTGATCCCGCGTAGTATTGATGAAGACGGAGAGATCGCACATGGTGATGTGATTGGCGGCGCGTATCTTGCTTGCTCTGCGGATACCGAGCATGTGCAGGCTTGCCTCGACTACATCAACTGGATGGTGAACGATACCGAAGTCGCCATGGTCTACAATGGTGAGCACGGCCCGCCCGGTAACGCCGAACTGGCGGCTCTCGTAGCCGAAGACCTTGGTGTGGCTGATCAGCGCTTGTTCACGATGATGGCTGCGATTGCACCGTATGCCTCGCTGCGTGGTCAGCGTGCAGACTGGGGTACACAGGCCAGTGACGCCTTCATCCGTATCTACGACGAACTGTCCTTCGGCAATCTGACGCTGGAAGAAGCCGTCGATAACTTCTTCGAAGAAGTCGAGTTCTTCTCCTCCTAATTGATAGGCGGCACACCGCAAGATTTTACATGTGTTTGGGACACGGCAGGACCCGTGTCCCAGCATCGAATAATGCCAATAGTGCCTAAGAAGCTATTTGAAAAGTTACCAGGGCGCGGCCCTCCAATTCTGAAAGTTGTCCAACTCGGAGAGTTGTTTACCCCATAAGGGAATGTCGTCCCGTAACCCTTTGCTAAAAATTCGGGGTCCAGAGGATGAAATTCTCTGGTGGGGGTGTGAGGGCGAAGCCACCACGCACTTCTCAAATGGCTCCCAAGTATCTAAAACTTCAATCAGGTTCGGCTTGTATCCGTATGGTGTAGGCAAGCGGCGTGTACCAAGCCTTAATAGACTTTATTCGAGGGGAAATCGATGGACACAAGCGTTTCGCTCCAGCAAAATCCGATAGGCAGACCCGAACCGGCAGAAAATCGCATCAAAGAAGTCACAGGTCTGCGTCGATTCATTAAAAACAATTTGACCGGTTATATGTTTATGCTCCCCTGGCTAATCGGATTTACGATCTTTACAGTAGGCCCGATCCTGGCGTCACTGTATCTATCATTCACTCGCTACGATCTGCTGACTACGCCGGAGTGGGCAGGCACATTCAACTACGAGCGCCTGTTGACCCGCGACACACGCTTCATTCAATCGCTGGAAGTAACCGCTACCTATGTCGCCTTCAGTGTACCCTTGCAGTTGATGGTCGCGTTGGGGATCGCGCTTGTCCTCAACCGGGGTCTGAATGGTCTGCCCTGGTATCGTGCGGCGTTTTATCTGCCGTCGCTGTTAGGTGGTAGCGTTGCAATCGCCATTTTGTGGCGACAGGTCTTTGGGGCAGAAGGATTGCTCAATCAGGTGCTCGATTTGCTGTTCAACGTTCCTTCGGTGAGTTGGATTGGCACGCCTGACCGGGCCTTGTGGACCCTGATTGCCTTGCGTATCTGGCAGTTTGGCTCGCCAATGATTATTTTTCTCGCCGGGTTAAAGCAGGTGCCCAAAGAGCTATACGAGGCTTCGGAAATTGACGGCGCGAGTGGCTTGCAGAAATTCCGGCGCATCACCCTGCCCTTGCTTACCCCTATCGTGTTCTTCAATTTTATTATGCAAACAATTGGCGCGTTTCAGGCGTTTACACCCGCGTATATCATCAGCGATGGCAGCGGCGGCCCTGCTGATTCGACCTTGTTCTACTCGCTATACATTTACATTCAAGGGTTCCGCTACTTCCGCATGGGCTATGCGGCAGCAATGGCGTGGATTCTGTTGATGATCGTCGTCGCCTTTGCTGGAGTCAACTTTTTTATGTCGCGCTACTGGGTTTATTATGGGGATGAGGAGTAAGATCGCATGACTCAAGCCATCGCACGCGGCACGACAAGAACGCACCGTCGCACCAAATACCTGACGCATTTGGCCCTGATAGGCGCGTTGCTGGTGATGATCTACCCTTTGCTGTGGATGATAAGCAGTTCGCTAAAAGCCGAGAATGAGATTTTTCAAAACCCCGGCTTGATACCGGGCGAACTCGTGTTCAGTAACTACACGGAGGGTTGGACAGCGTTACAAACCTCGTTTACACGCTTTTATATCAACTCTTTCATCGTTGTCGGCCTATCGGTGATCGGTAACGTGTTGTCCTGTTCCGTGACTGCATATGCCTTCGCCAGACTGGAATTTGCGGGTAAGCGTATCTTCTTCGGCCTCATGCTGGCAACGCTCATGCTTCCTTTCCATGTCACTCTGGTGCCGCGCTACATTTTGTTCAACGAACTGAACTGGATCAACACAATTTTGCCTTTGGTCGTGCCTAACTTCCTGGCAACAACGGCGTTTTTCATCTTTCTCAACGTGCAGTTTATGCGTGGCATCCCCCGTGAGTTAGACGAGGCCGCCGAGGTCGATGGGGCCAGCAAGTGGCAAATTTTCACACGGATCATTTTCCCACTTAGTATGCCCGCACTGATTACGACCGCGATCTTCACCTTCATCTGGACGTGGAACGACTTTCTCGGTCAGTTGCTGTACCTCAATAATCATGATTTGATGACAGTCCCGCTGGCGCTACGTCAATTCGTTTCTGCCATGGATCAATCATCCTTTGGTCAGATGTTCGCCATGTCATCCCTGGCATTAATCCCGGTAATGCTGTTCTTTGTCTTCGGGCAAAAGTATATTGTTGAGGGCATATCGACAACGGGCTTCAAGGGATAAAATCACCACGAAATCAATCTGCATCGCAACTGAGTTGGGGGCGGCACCAGGTTTGTGTGGCCCCCAACTCATCTGTTTAAGCGTTGTCATCTGCCACAGAGCGGAAATCGTACCGTGGCGAAAACCCCAGCAGTTCACGTGCGCGACTGCAATCAATCGGTGACCGGTGACCTGCCAGACGCTCGTGGTCCAGTTCGGCATCTGCGAAATGTTGTGCAATCAAGTCTAACGTTGGCGTTTCGGAATAGGTATCCGGCGCGTTCACATACAGCACTTCATGTCCCGGCTGATCGTATACAAGGGACTGGTAAATTACCTCCGCTGCATCGCGCACATCAAGATACGACCATAAAATCAACTCGCCTGCGTTGATGTGCCCGTGTTTGCCTTCTTTCAACGCCCGTCGAATCATGCCTGGATTCGCCAATAGCGGCAAGCGTAAACTGATTATGGACATTGCTGGATTCAGGCGTGCAAACCCGCGTGCGACCTCTTCGTCCACAATTTTTGACAGCCCGTAGGCGTCCTGCGCGAGTGGCGGATGTGCTTCATCAATTGGCAGGTAATCCAATTGAATGGGATGCGTTTTATAGGCGACACCCAATGCCGAAAGACTGCTGGCGACGACGACTTTGCGGATGCCAAAGTCGCTGGCGGCTTGTAGCACGTTAAACGTTGACATCACATTGTTTTGAAATACGACATGCGGCGTGAATCCACCCGGTGAGGGGATGGCTGCCAGATGTACAATTGCATCGGCTTTACTCGCCGCGCTGTACACCTGACCTGCGTCCAGCAAATCCGCCTTGATTGTGTACACACCCTCACCCCGTTGTTGGTCAGCATTGATGACCGTGTAGTTGTGCTGCTGCAAATGCCCGACAACAGTGCGTCCGAGCATACCGCTGCCCCCGGTTACGAGGATTGTTTGTGACATTGTTGCCCCCTTCACGCGTGATTCGCTCATGAATACATGACCTGCTCGGAACCAAGATCAACGGCGTGCGCCTGCGCATGATAACTCTTCAGCAATAGGTCAAAGCGCACATCATTATAATCGGGGTTGTCCCACAGATTCGTGAATTCGCCGGGATCATTTTCCAGATCGAACAATTCGCCAATCCCCTGATTATGATAGATAATCAGCTTATAGCGCTCGTCACGATACATCGTTCCATAACTGCCTTCAAATCCATTGTCTTCACGCGGCATCAACACGTGATAGTACTCGCTGCGCACATAATCGCGGATTTTTTTGCTGTCGCCGTTCAGCAGCGGTAGCAGTGATTTGCCCTGCATCCGGTACGGGCGCGGGAGTCCGCAGACATCCAGCAGGGTAGGCGCGATATCGGTCAGTTCGACCAGCGCGTCGCTCACGAGGCCGGGCGTAAAATGACCGGGCCACGATAGAATCAGCGGCACGCGCACCAATCCCTCGTAGAAGCGACAGCCCTTATACAGCAGCCCGTGATCGCCCAGCGTTTCGCCGTGGTCGCTGGTGAAGATAATCAGCGTGTTCTCAAGTTGTCCGCTGTGTTCGAGTGATGCAAGTATCTCGCCGATTTTGTCGTCCACCAGTTCGATCATCGCGTAGTAACGGGCGATGATGGTCTGGATGTCGAAGTCTTCGGGGCGGCGTGCCACAGACTGAAAATCGATGTCTGCGAGATACGCCTGCGCTTTCAGGTCGCTCTCGCGGAACAGCGGGGCAGGCAATGTGTCGGGATCGTAGCGAGATTCGTAGCTGTGCGGTGGATCAAACGGCGGGTGTGGATAGTAAGGGTTGAAGCTCAGGAACCACGGCTTTCCGTCGTGATTGCCTTCGATGAACTCAATGGATTTTGCCGCCGCCCACGAGGTCTGGTGCAGTTCGACCGGCATGTTTTGCGGGTCTTTGCGCAGGTCGGACAGGGTGTATCCCTGTTCTTCGACCCATATACGGTAATCGTGACCGGTTTCCCAGCTATCGCGTGGGGCGTGGCTGAACTCGAAGAAGCGATAGCCGTCATCGGGGATGCGCGGCTCGGTGCGGTCGGCGCTGCCCGATAAATGCAGCTTGCCCACCAGACCGCCATCATACCCGGCATCGGCGAGGAGTTTGGTCACCAGCGGTACAGAATCCGCCCATGATTCGTTGCCATTCGTGCAGCCATGCACCGCCGACGGGTACATGCCCGTCAAAAAGCTGGCGCGACTCGGCGTGCAAATCGGCGACTGGCAAAACGCGTGTGTGAAGGTCACGCCGGACGTCATCAACCGGTCGATATTCGGCGTTCGCACGTGTGGATTATTCAGCCCGCCGATGGTGTCATAGCGCTGCTGGTCGGTACACAGCCATAAGATATTCGGTCGCTCTTGTGACATCTTGCCGCCTTTCGATCAATCCGTCTCAGAATCGCGCCAGCCATAACGCGGACCAAACCCCAATAACTTGCGGGCTTTGTCGCAGTTCACCGGCGCAGCGTGCCTTTGCAGTTTTTGGGGGTCAACTTTCGTGCAATCGAGATACTGCGTGATCAGGTCAAGCGTCGGCTCGTTAACAAACGTATCGACGGCGTTGGCATAATAGACTTCATGCCCTTTGATATTCGCCTCAAGCGCCTGCCGGATCACAATCGCGGCGTCGCGCACGTCGATATACGCCCACAATCCGCCGCCCTGCACGACGCGATCAGGCATCGGCTGCCGTGCCCGTTCCTCAATTTCACCGGGATTCACAATCAGCGGAAAGCGAAAACTGGCGATACTCATATCCGGGTGCAGTCGTGCGAACGCATCCGCCGCACGCTCTCCGGCGACTTTTGAGAGTCCGTAGGCGTCCTGCGGCAAATCGGGATGCGACTCATCCAGCGGCAGATAGTCCAGCGTAATTGGCTGTGTTTTGTAGGCCGTCCCCAGCGCCGAAAGGCTGCTGGCGATCACCACGTTTTTGATGCTTAAATCGCTTGCCGCCTGCAATATGTTAAACGTGGATATCACGTTGTTCTCAAACACGAACTGCGGCGGATACCCGCCCGGTGACGGAATCGCCGCCAGATGCACAATCGCGTCTGCTCTGCTGGCGACAGCGTAGACCTGTCCCGCGTCGCATAAATCCGTGATCATCGTGCGGACACCTTCGCCGCGCTGCCGGTCGGCGTTGATGATTGTGTAGTCGTGCTGCTGCAAATCTGTCACAACTGCGCGTCCCAGTTTGCCGCTGCCGCCTGTGACCAGAACTGTCTGTGACATAGTGTTTCTGTCCTTGCTTAGTAGCCCGCTACGCTGTCGTCCGGGTAGCGCGGAATCGGCAGATAGTGGCGCTGGAACGGTCGTGCGCGTGCGGCTTCTTCATCGAAATCGACACCCAAACCAGGCACATCGGGGATTTTCAGGTAGCCATCCTCGAAGTACGGCCCTCCGGTGATCACAGCCTGTGTTTCTTCGTCGTGCTGGCCCCATTCCTGAATGCCGAAGTTGTGAATCGACATATCCACATGGACGGCTGCCGCATCGCCAATCGGCGAAATGTCCTTCGGACCGTGAAACGCGGTCTTAATGTCGAACGGTTCGGCGAGGGCGGCGAGTTTCTTCGCAGCGGTGATGCCACCAATATGAATGGGCGAACAGCGCATATAGTCGATGGTCTGCGCCTTGATCATGGGCAAAATCTGGTAGATGCTGCTGATGACTTCGCCAATTGCAATGGGTGTTGTGCTGGCGTTGCGTACCACTTTCATTGAATCTGCGTGTTCTGGCCCAATAGGGTCTTCAAGGAACATCAGCTTAAACGGTTCGAGTTCTTTAGCCAGACGCGCTGCTTCAACGGGTGTTAATCGTCCGTGTGCGTCATGGAGCAGTTTCACATCCCAACCGATGGCCTCGCGGAGTTTTGTGAACATTGGCGCGACACTTTGCAGGTATGCTTCCGCTTCCCACACGCCTTCATAGGGCAGACGTTCCGCAATGGCTTTTTCCTTCGCCGGGTCAACAGTCGCGGCTCCGTATCCGCCACTCATCCCCTCAACGGCGACCTGCGCACGAATGACCTTGAAGCCAGCTTCATGTGCGTCGCGCACACTGGTGATGACCTCGTCAATTGTACTGCCGCTGCCGTGATAGTAAGTTAGCACGCCGTTGCGCGTGGGTCCGCCGAGCAGGGAGTACACCGGCATACCGGCGACCTTGCCCTTAATATCCCATAGCGCCATGTCAATCGCAGCAATCGCCGACATCTGAATTGGCCCGCCGCGCCAGTAGGCCCCGCGATACATTAATTTCCAGATGTCCTCAATCGCGCCGGGATCGCGCCCGATCAGCATAGGCGCTATGTGATTTTCCAGCAGGCTGGCGACGGCGAGTTCGCGCCCGTTCTTCGAGCCTTCGCCCACGCCGTAAACACCACTATCCGTTACGATTTTGACCAGCACAAACGGCTGGCGTACCGGGCTGGTCACAACGACGCGAACGTCTGTGATTTTCATAATTTGCTCTTTTCGCACATGTTCCGATAAAACGTGTCAAGCTCTTGGCGGCAGGTCTTGGGCGACAAAGCCGAGTTCTTCCTCGATTTTTCGCACATCAAACACGGATTGATACACATTCCCCGACCGTTCGAAATAATCGAGTGGGACATCATCGCCCCACCAGCCCCGCAAAACATCGACCACCGGGTCCGCAACCCATGCTTCTGGTGAGGCCGCATTCAAAATCTGCACGCCCGGTTGATAGGGCGCTTCTGCCGCCAGTGTGAATGCGCGTACCGCATCGGTCAGCGTCATCATCGTGATTGCCCCCAACGCCCACTGGGAAATCGGGCGAACCTCTACGAGATCGGGCATGTCGTCATCTGCCCGAACGGTGGATAGCCGCAGATTGAGGACATCAATGTCTTCGTTCTGCCGCCAGCAATATTTCGTGACTTCTTCCATCAGGTACTTGGACAGGCCATACCCGTCACGGTCCAGACACGGGTGTGTATCTGGAATGGGAATCTGCACAGGCCGGAACCGGACGCTTTGAATGCCTGCTGCGCCAATCGAACTCGCCATCACGAATTTTTTACAGCCGTGATCCATCAGATAGCGCATCAAGCGCCGCGACGCCTCGACATTGGTATGGATGAATTCGTGTTCTTCGTTATCCGGCAGGCGTGCCCCCAGATGAACAACAGCGTCGAAAGCGAACTCATCCAATTTTTTGAGGTCGTCAAAATCTGCGAACGTACCCTGCACCCAGGTCAGGTCGAGGCCCGGATCGTTCCGGCTCATGCATACGACTTCGTGATCCTTAGACAGCGATTCACTCAGCGCCTTACCAATCAAACCGCTTGCGCCCGTTACTAAAACCCGCATGATTTAGCCCTTCACGGCACCGGCAGTCAACCCGGCGATATAGTAGCGTTGCAGCAGTAAGAAGACGATCAATACCGGCAAAATCGTGAAGAATGAACCCGCCATGCGCACATCCCACTGTACGACTTGCTGCAAGTCGAGTTCGCGCAGTTTTAGCGGCAAGGTAAACCACTCGTCATTCGTCAGTACAACCGAAGGCCACGCGAACGCGTTCCACGACGACAGGAAATTGGCGATGCCGATGGTCGCAATCGCGGGCAGCGATAGCGGTAGATAGATGTTCCAGTAGATGCGAAACTCGCTGCATCCGTCGATTAGTGCCGCGTCGTGAATCTCTTTCGGCATGGTGCGGAAGTAGTTGCGGAACAGGAAGATCGCAAATGGTCCCGCGCCGTTAATCATCGGTAGCGCCAGCCCGATATACGTTTGCAGATAGCCAGCATCTGGCCCGATGATGGGCACTTGCAGGCGCAGCATCACGTACAGCGGAACCAGAATCGTCACGCCGGGAACCAGCAGCATCGACACGAAGAAGCCGAACAGGAACGTACTCCCCCGGAAGGGCAGCACCGCGAATCCGTACCCGGCTAGCGAATAGAACAGCACCACGCCGAGTACGACGATCCCCGACAAAAAGAAGCTGTTGCCAAAATGCCGGAAGAAGTCGAGATTTTGCCAGGTATCAATCAGCGTGTCAAAGTTAGGGCTGTTCGGGATCAAGGATTGGTTGGTGTAAACTTCGTTGGATTCTTTCAGCGAGGCCGAAATCATCCATAGAAACGGGTAAACGCTTAAAATCGTGTAAAAGATGATGACGACATACGAGATCGTCAACCCCACCTTGCGTCCGTTATTATTTTCCTGTGCGTTTGTCGCTTGCATTGATCGCCTCCCTAATCATCTGAACGCATTGAGCGCAGCGTGAAGATGGAAATGCCGACACCCATCACGAACAACAGCCAGCCATACGCACTCGCCAGACCCATATCTGGCGTGCCCCAACCGCCAAATGCGGTCTTATACACCAGCAAGCCGACGACGTTGGTATGTTCGGTTGGGCCGCCATCCGTCATTAAGAGCGGCAGTTCAAAGCCCTGCAACGCCCCGCTGAAGGTCAGCACAATAATGACAACCGTGATCGGACGTAGTAAAGGCCACACGATGAAGCGCAGACGCGACCAGTTGCCCGCGCCATCTACAATCGAAGACTCAATTACTTCCTGCGGGATGGTCTGTAGACCCGCCAGGTACAACAGCATCGCAAACGGCACGCCACCCCAGATCATGACCACAATCAGCGCGGGCAGCGCCGTGTGGATGTCACCGAGGAAACCATTTTCTACAACGAGGCTGTTTAGCCCGAACGCTCCTAACAGGCCGTTGACGATGCCATCAGGTTGGTAAATTAGCTTCCACACGTAATAAACAGCGATGCCAGAGGTCGCCATGGGAAACAACAGCAACGTTCGAAAATACTTTGCGCCCTTGATCGCGTTGTTCATCGCCAGTGCCAGCGGCAACGCGATAATAATCACACCGATCGTCCCGGCGACCATGAACCATAGATTGTTGACGACGGCATTGCTAAACGTCTCAAATGGCGGCGTATCCGGCGTCAGGATGCGCTCGAAGTTGCGCCAGCCCACCCAACGACAACCGGGTCCTTCGCAGACGTAGGACGGGAAAATCGACATATCCGAGAACCCGTTCCAGCGATGGAACGCCAGCGAAACTGAGAACACCACCGGATACAGGCCGACAAAAAGCCACAACAACAACGCAGGCAGTACAAACATAAAGCCCTTGTTGTTCTTCCATAATATAGAAAGTGTCTGATTCGATGCAGTTTGCGCTTGGGATTCCTCTTGCGCAGGGTCTAAAGGTTGGGCTAGCTCGCTCATAGTACTATTTCACTCATAGTATTTGGCAAATGGGTGATCAAAAAAATGGTGTGCTTGTAAAAGCTATTATTTATGCTGGCAATCATCTGTGATTTTGTTGCACCAATGCCTGCATCAATGGATTGTGTTGTATCTACTTCTTTGCTAGAATACTCGCGCTCAGATGGTACAAAGATATTAACCCTGCTGTCTGGCAACCGGCAAAAAGTCGCTCATAAGAACGCAGCACGCTGGATAAAGATCAGGAGCGAGCGGTCCAGGCTCGCCCCCGATTTCTCAAACCGTAGTTAGATCGGTATTTGCTCTAGCCTTCGCGCACTTCGCGGTCGAACTGAGCGGCTTCGTCGGCTTCTTGTAGTGCTTCTTCAAGGGTACCTTCACCCGTTACCTGACGATTGGCGGCGCGGTCCATCGCACTCCAGACTTCGTTACCGCTGGGCGGCCAACCAAGTTCTTCATCGCGGAAGGACTCGGACGCGTTGCTGTAGGAACCCGCCAGACCAGCAATCAGTTCACCGGCAACTTCGGGATCAGTCGAGATCGACACGGCGGGAAGTTCACCCGTCTGACGTGCGAATGTAACCATGTTTTCCGGCTGCGTCAGGAAGCGAATGAACTGGGTTGCTTCTTCCGGGTACTCGCTACTGGCGGTCACGGCGACATCGATCAGCGCGAACGGAGCCAACGCAATCGGGCTTTGCTGTGAGGTCGGCAGCGCGGGCAGCGTGAAGGTGTGGATGTTGTCGGGGTCCATGCCCTGCTGGATCAAGAATCCAAGTGTGTAGCTACCACCAACGAGGAACGCGGCCTGATCCTGTGTGAAGGATACGTCGGCTTCGTCAATCGTCAATGTCTGGAAACCGGGCTGCCACAGGTCACGTTCGGCAATCTCGCCCACAAAACCAAAGGCATCGGCGGAGCACTCGTCGGTAAAGCTGACGCCTTCGTCACCTTCAATCATGCTGACGAACGTCTCGGTACCACAATTGGTCAGCGCCATGTCCTGAACCATCCAGTTGCGGATGATGTCTTCAAAACGACCGCCGATGGTGATACCCATGCCTGTCGCTTCGTGAACGGTCGTCATCATTTCCAGCCACTCGTCAGTGTCGGCAGGGACGAATGTCGGGTCAATGCCTGCTTCTTCCAGCATCGACTTATTGGCGAAGATGATGCCAGAAGAACCGGCAGCCATCGGCACGCTAAAGACCTGACCGACTTCGAGATTGGACTGAAGACACTCGACATCGGCGGCACAGTTGTCAAACTGAGTCTGCGTCCACACCGAGGAGCTTTCGAACGTACCCGGCAAGAAGCTGCTGGCCCACTCTTCGTCTACCTGATCGGTGATTTCGACCAGCAGGCCACTGGCTGCCAGTTCAAACTGTCCGCGAGACCAATACGCCAGGATGTCCGGCAGATCGCGGGACTGCGCGGCGGTCTGGATACGGCTGCGATACACGTCATCCGGGTTGAAGAACTCGAACTCTACCGTGATACCGGTTTCTTCGGCAAACGCTTCGCCGACGGCTTCAAGACCGGGGATGTGGAAGGCTTTCCATGTCCACATGGTCAGTGTGGGGCCGTCGTCCTGCGCGGTGATCGGGGCGGCGACGGTCAGTAAGACCAGGGCAAGTGCATAAATAAACAAGCGTTTCATTTCAGCATTACCTCTTTGGAACGTATACATTGACAAAAAGATGTTTGTAGTACCTCTTTCTTAAATGCGATAAACTATCTCCTTTACTCTCAATTACGTCTGTCTTTTATCCTGAATCCAGGTGGATTCACCAGTGAGGTTGGGCGCAGCCGTCGTATTCCCGATGTGTAAACTGGTGGGAATTCGAATGTGTAGCGGCTGCGCAGGTGATGGGCTTTCCATCAGTTGCAACAAGGCATCGGCGGTTTCTGCGCCGAGACGGGTAAAATCCTGCCGCACGGTCGTAAGATCGAAGGGTGCGAGGCCGAATTCGATTTCCAGTTTGTCAAACCCGACGATTGAAATATCTTCCGGGATACGATAACCCCGGTCGAGAAACGAGCGATACAGGCGATACGCAGTCGCGTCGTTGTGAAAGAAGATCGCCGTCGGGCGATGTTCTTCGAGATAGGCGAACAGTCGCTTGACAAAACGCTCTTTCGAAGATGATGTAATCTCGATGCTGGTGTCAATGAGACTCAGAGGATCAAGATGGTGGTCGTTTATCGCCTGCTCATATCCACGACGGCGCTCGGTGATGGGGTTGATATTCTGAAAATCATGCGTCAACGCGACATAGGCGATACGTTTATGACCGATATCGATCAGGTGTTTGGTGATGGAATAGGCCCCTTCGTAGTTTTCCGAAACGACCCAGCTTAATTGATCGCGCAGTGGCTCAATGAAGTGGACGAGCATCACCACAGCGACACCTTCATCCATCAGCCGGTGGATCATGTCGACATTTTTCACATCGCCGGTCGCGTACCAAATCAGTCCGTCTGGCTTTTGCAAGATCAGTCGTTCGAGGATTTCCGCTTCGTGAGTCGGGTCGTGACGGGTCGATGAGAAGAGGATGTCGCAGTTGGCCTGTGAAAGCGTCTTCTCGATTGCCGTCAGCATTTCAGAGCCGATAGCCTGCACAATACTCCACACAACGGCGATATTGGACCGCTTTGTTACCCCGGCCTGTTTAGGCGGCAGGATTACGGTCCCACGTCCGGGCTGACGGCTGATTCGATTCTCTTCGGCGAGGATGTCGAGGGCCTTGCGAATCGTGCCGCGACTCAGGTTGTATAGTTTGCTGAGTTCATGCTCGCTAGGAAGCAGTTGACCGACTTCAAACCCTGGACTGCCCAATTTTGAGCGCAGGTCGTCGGCAACGCGAATATACGCGGGCAATAATTCGTAATCAGAAAACGGTTTTATATCCATAATGGTTTGCTAAAAGTACATGTATAAGATGTGTACATTTATGTACATTTAATGTCAGCTTATCTCGCTTTAATGATTTTGTCAAGCAGTTCATGCGCTGAATTGTGCAAGAAAAACGGAGCGGGGGAAAGATTGCCAGGGCCTACGGCTGCGTGCCGCAAACCCGGCCTCTTCATCAGAGTAGAGTCTTTGGGTAAATTGTTTATAGATTGGACTCCACTCGATGCAGTGGATGAAAACCAGCAATCATTTCATACGGGGATCAAGGGCATCGCGCAGGCCATCACCGAGGAAGTTGAAACCCATCACACTGAACATAATCGCCAGACCGGGGAATATGCCAATCCATACCGACTGCCGGAAGAATTCGCGGCCTTCAGACAGCATCCGCCCCCAACTTGGGTCCGGCGGCTGCGTACCGAGTCCAAAGAAACTGAGCGCGGCTTCGGCGAGGATGGCGAACGACAGACTCAAGGACGTTTCCACAATAATCGGCGCGAGGATATTGGGGAAAATGTGCCGTACCAGAATCCCGGCGTCATTAGAACCGAGCGCTTCTGCCGCGTGAACAAATTCCTCATTTTTGACTTTCAACACTGAACTACGTGCGATACGGGCGAAAATCGGAATATACACGATGCCGATAGCGATCATGGCATTGCCGACCCCTTTACCGAGGATCGCCATCACCGCCAGCGCCAGCAGAATCGCCGGGAACGCGAACAACACGTCCATCACACGCATGATGATTTCATCGACCCAGCGATTGCCGTATCCGGCGATCATACCGAGTGTCGTGCCGACAGTTGACGCCAGACTCACCGAAATTACGCCGACCAGTAACGAAACCCGCGCCCCGTACATGATGCGGCTGAGGATGTCACGCCCGAAGTCATCCGCGCCAAGCAGATTTGTGCCCGACGGATCGGCGAACGCACTGGTAAACACCATCTGATTCGGGTCATACGGCGCGAGAGTGGGTCCAAAAATCGCCAGAATGACCAGCACACTCACCAGAAACGCGCCCAGCATCCCCAAACGATGCCGCGTGAAGCGATAAAACGTATCGCGCCACAGCCCACGAGAGGCCAGCGCTTCATCTTGTGCCTTCAGTTGGCTTACGTCATTTGGCGTGGATGCGATCGCCATAGTGGCTGCTCGTTTCAGATTATAGATAAAAAAATCGGAAAAACTCTGTTCTTGCCTGCCCGTTGAAGATTATTTTTGATTTATTGTAAACCAATAAATACAGGCATTTTTGGCGCTACCTTTTTGCAAAAAGGGAACAAATCTTTCTCCCATATCACTCGCCATTCACTACGATTTACGCATACTCGATGCGCGGATCGAGAAAATAATACGTCAGGTCAATCAGCAGATTGATGACAGTCACCAGAAACGCGATGATAAACACAGCCCCCTGCAACAGCGTATAGTCGCGGTCGAGAACCGCATCCAGAGCCAGACGACCGAGTCCCGGCAGATTAAATACGATCTCGATGACGACGACAGCACTCAACAACGCAGTGACCTGCAAGCCGAGAATCGTCACAATCGTGATGAGCGCGTTACGCAGTGCATGGCGAGAAATCACCACACGCTGGCTGAGACCTTTTGCGCGGGCGGTTTTGATGTAGTTTTCGCTCAACACTTCAAGCATGGCGCTGCGGATAAAGCGCGTTTGAATCGACGCGCTGATGAGTCCGGCGGTGAGCGCTGGCAAAATCATGTGCGAAAGCCAATCGCCGAAGTCTTCGGTGATTGGCGTGTATCCACTAGGGGGCAGCCAGCCAAGTGTCTGTGAGAATAGCAACACCAGCAAAATCGACAGCCAGAAGTCGGGAATCGCCACGCCGACCTGACTCACGATGGATGCGAAGAAGTCAACCAGGCTGTTAGGGCGCAAAGCCGACACAATCCCCAGCGGGAATGCAATTGCCATGCCGATCACAAGCGCGAATCCTGCGAGTTGCAGGGTGGCGGGTAGCCGCTGTACCAGTTGATCGGAGACGGATTGCCCGGTAATCAGACTATCGCCAAAGTCACCGCGTGCGGCATTGGTCACCCAACTGATATATTGTTCCGCCACCGGGCGATTGAGTCCCATGCGTTCGCGGCGAATCTCGACGTTTTCTTCAGTGGCCTGCATACCGAGCGAGACTCGTGCCGGGTCGCCGGGGATGAGTTGGACGATCATGAACACAGCCAGCGTCACACCAAAAATGACACCGATGGCAAATACGAAGCGTTGCAGTAGGTAGCGAATACTCATTGTGTCTACCGTTTACGCAACAACGAATGCACGTACTTCAACCTGCACACCTGCGGTCACGGCAGCTTCTGCGGCATTGAGTAGCTGTTGCGTCGTCTCTTCATCGAGATACGCTTCTCCGCAGTTCTCGCATACCTTTGCCGGAACGTGCTTGAATACGATTGTCGTGTCTTCACGCTCTAACGTCAGGGTTGTTGTTCCCGGTTTTGTTTCACCGTTTTTGCAAATGACGCAGGTCATGGTGATTGATCCTTTTTCTTTTTAAAATCTGGTTCTCAGATTGCCGGATCAGGTTCGTAAGCCGTGATGATGATTGCTTCATCATTGTCACTATCCGCTGCAACGACATGAAGCGGTCTCGAATCATGCCAGCCAAGCATCAAACGACTCGGAAAGGGTTTGTCATCCTCATATAGGCGGATCACTTCCCCATTTTCGATGACATGACGCACATCATCACGGCT
>DAOTXA010000044.1:0-4620 GCA_034435595.1 Anaerolineae bacterium
GTTCGCAGACTATCGCCAGACGATCACCGCACAGGCCGCCATTGTGCATGGCATTGTCGGCACGCTGATGCCCATGTTTATGGTCATGATGATGACCCGCTTCTTTGGTGAAGAACGCTCATGGACAAAAGGACTGTCCATTCTGCCATTTGCGCTGTTTAGTGGATTGGCGTTTACCATCCCCTACATGCTGACCGGCGTCTTGCTCGGCCCGGAATTTCCCTCACTGCTTGGCGCACTCGTCGGCCTGTTCATCGTCGTCAACGCCACCCGGCGCGGCTTCCTTGTACCCAAAGATACCTGGGACTTCCCGCCAGAAAGCGACTGGCTGGACGATTGGCGTGGCAAAATTTCATCGACCATGCCGCAGACACCATCTGACCGCAAATTATCCTTGTGGATGGCGTGGCTACCCTATGGCTTGCTGGCAGTCGGATTGGTACTCACGCGTCTGCCCGCGCTCGGCATCGGTGAGTGGCTGCGGAATACGCTGCGTATCGAGTGGAACGACATTTTCGACACCACGATTTCCGCGTATACGACACCCCTCTATCTCCCGGCGACTGTACTGGTTGTCGTCGTGCTGCTGACCGTGTTCCTGCACCGGATGCGTGCCGCTCAGGTCCGCGCCGCCTTCTCGGAGGCCAGCGGCATCCTTTTGAGCGCCGGGTTCGTGCTGCTGTTTGCCGTACCGATGGTACGCGTGTATATCAACTCCGGCATCAACGCGGCAGAACTGTCGAGTATGCCGATTGCGATGGCAGAATGGGCGGCGGCGAATGTCGGCGCGGTATGGCCCCTGCTGGCCCCCTCAATTGGTGCGCTCGGTGCGTTCATCGCCGGGAGCAACACCATCAGCAACCTGATGTTCAGCCTGTTCCAGTTCAGCATCGCAGAACAACTCGCCGTATCCGGCACGATGGTCGTAGCGTTACAGGCGGTCGGCGCGGCGGCGGGGAACATGATCGCCATTCACAATATCGTAGCAGCGGCGGCGACCGTCGGCCTGCTGGGGCGCGAGGGGGCACTTCTGCGCAAAACGGCGATACCGACCTTCTACTATGTGCTTGCGGCGGGTTTGCTGGGCTTGATCGCCATTTATGTGCTTGGCGTGGGGGATCCGATCATCGCTGTTGAGTAGCAGGGCAAAAGTGCCTCTGGCAACAAAAATGGCGCAGACCGTTGAGTCTGCGCCAGATGTTTATCTGTTGGTGAATCAGTTATTGCGAGAAACTAGCCGCCGTAAACTGCAAACACGTCTGCAAGGAAGTCCTGTGCAGCAGGGACATCGGTGCGGAAGTTGAAATCGTTGCCGATGCAGTTACCGTTTTTGGCCCAGCCGTAGGACGTGACCGCCACCACAATGTTCGTATCTGCGAAGAAGGTCGGGCCGCCGCTGTCACCGTAGCAGGTACCGCCGCCAATTCCCGGATTGTTGGAGAAGCGAGCGCTCTGTGTACCAGCCCCGTTGAAGTAACTCTTGACTTCAAGCAGGCGCACGTCGCCCTTGTAACGCAAATACTCGTTCATGGCGAACGGGCGCAGCGTATTCTGCTGACCATAACCGACGGCTCTGAAATCCTGACGATCCTGACCGCGCAGGGTTTCGAGGAAACCGAGTTCGGGCAGTTCACCGAAGCCGTTCGAGGGATAGTACGGCTCGGCGAGGATGACCACACCAATGTCGTAGGTGTTGGGGAAATCCGCGTAATCATCCCACAGCGGATGCGGGATCACGGTTTCGGTGGCGATCCAATCGCTGTTAAACCAGGCCTGCAAGCTAGGAGCACTAGCGAGACCGGCTAGCGCATCTTCCTCGAAGCGGACGTAAGTCACGTTGTTGATTTGGCCCTCACCGGCGACACAGTGACCGGCGGTCAGCATGATGCGCGGCGCAATCATCGTACCTGTGCAGCTAAAGAATCCGACGCCATTTTGCACGAACAGCAGCGTACCAACGTTGGGATGTTCGCCAGCATCCGGCTGGCCCCAAGTGATTGCGCCGACACTGCCTACAACAACAAGGCTAATCAGCATCGTGAAAAAGAGAACTTTCAAAATTTTCCGCATGTTGTTTAAACTCCTGTGATAATCAAAAAATTGCCCTGATTGCTTGATGGATTGCACAACTAATAGTAGATACAGCATGTCCAAGATCAATTTAGATGGCAAACCTCAATCATTACATCGAGTAATTTAGCGTAATGTTGCATGAGTATTTAGTGATTGATTAATGAATAAGCCAGTACAGGCCAGGTGCGTTCGTTGAATGATCAACGCAGATCAATGCCTGTATCTTTTTTTAACCATGCTTAACTCCATTTTTCACACACGATATGTGACGGATAACGCCCCTCGTGTGATGTCTGTCACTATCGGTCAAATAAGCGGCGCATTAAGCTAGTCGTGTAAAGGTTTACTCAGTTTTTTGTAGTTTTCATACGAAAACTAAGAGAGGACGCTCCGCATGGCATATCCCCCACCCCGTCTGGTATTCTGGGAAACGACCGCAGCCTGTAATCTGCGCTGCATTCACTGCCGCCGCGTCACACTTGCTGACCAGTTGACGCCGCAAGACCTCACGACCGAAGAGTCGTTCAAGCTAATTGACGAAATCGCAGAAACGGGCAAACCCGTATTCGTGCTTTCCGGCGGCGAACCGCTGTTCCGCCCCGACATTTACGAAATCGCTCGCTACGCATCCAACGCCGGACTGCCTGTCGCGCTGGCAACCAACGGCACGCTGATCGACGACGAAGTCGCACAGACCATCAAGGATAGCGGCGTGCAGCGCGTCAGCATCAGCTTCGATGGTGCAGACGCCGAGACGCACGACATGTTCCGTGGTCTGCCGGGTTCGTTCGAGGCAGCGATCAAGGGCTTCAAGGCCCTGCGTAAAGTCGGCCTGCCCGTTCAAATCAACACCACCGTTGCCAAACACAACGAAGATCAGCTAGAGCGTATGCGCTCAATGGCGAAGGAACTCGACGCCGTCGGCCTGCACCTCTTCCTGCTGGTTCCGGTTGGCTGTGGCGTAGAAATCGCCGAAGAGCAGATGATTTCCGCCGCCGAGTACGAGCGCGTCCTCAACTGGCTGTACGATGTCGAGCAAGAAGAACCCGACCTTCAGCTAAAGGCCACCTGCGCCCCGCATTACTTCCGCGTCATGCGTACCCGTCGCGCCGAAGACAAGCGCAATGGTATGGCACGCGAACTTCCCGCTAGCCACGACCGCCAGCTCAACGGGCATCCGCATGGGCAGATGCACGCGGCGACTAAAGGCTGCCTCGCGGGGACGGGCGTTACCTTCGTCTCGCATCGCGGCGAGATTTTCCCCTGCGGCTACCTTCCGGTAGAAGCGGGTAACGTCCGCCAGCAGGATTTCGGCACGATCTGGCAGGATAGCCCCCTGTTCGCAGAGATGCGTGATCCCGACGCCCTCGAAGGCAAATGTGGCGTCTGCCAGTTTAAGTCGCTGTGCAGTGGATGCCGCGCCCGCGCTTATGGCGTCACCGGCAACTATCTGGCAGAGGAACCCTTCTGCGCCTACGAACCGTCCACGCGTGAGGTCATCCTCACCGGCGACATTTCAATGAACTAGCGATCGCCAGACACAACATGAAGATCCACAGGGCGCAGATTCGTCTGCGTCCTTTTTGTTGCAGCACGTCATTACACGACGAATCTACCCGGCTATATCCTGTTCTCCGCGTTGAGCCGTCTCAAGTGATACACTTCTCCGTATAGCAAACAACGCTAACCGGGGGACAATCCACACATGGACAAGCCGAACATCCTGTTTCTATTCAGCGACGAACACAGTTTCCGCTTTATGGGCCACCGCGACGACGGCGAACCCGTCGAGACGCCCACATGGGACCATCTCGCAGGCGAAAGCACCGTCTTTACCGACACCTATTGCCAGATGGCACTGTGTACGCCGTCGCGTCTGTGCTTGCTGACCGGACGCGAAGTGCGCGGCGCAGGTGCATGGGATAACAACGCCGTCCTGCGCCCGGAACTCGACACTATCCCCGGCGCATTCACCGCCGCCGGGTACGAAACCTGTCTCATCGGCAAGATGCATCTCGGCGGCAACCAGCAGTTCGTGGGCTTCCGTCACCGTCCCTACGGCGATCTGACCGGAGCGACCGGGCACCAGTGGGAACCGCTGTCGCTCAAAGGCGATACAGGCGGAATGCGTGGACGCACCCAGTTCGCCGGGGTTACAGAAGCGCCGGAATCGCAACTACAGGAGAATATCATCGCCGGGGAAACAATGGCGTTCCTGCGCGAACACACACAAAAATCACCGGAAACGCCGTGGTTCTTGATGGCCTCGTTCAGCCGCCCGCACTTCCCGCTGACCGCGCCCCGCCGCTGGTTCGACCGCTACTTCCCCGATAGCATCACCGAACCACGCTATACGCACAAGGGCGATGCCCACGATCACCCGATGAGCATCGGCGCACGCGCCGGATTCATGACCGACCAAATTAACCACGACGAAATGCTCAAGGCCCGCGCCGCTTACTTCGCCTGTGTCAGCTATCTGGATGAAATTCTGGGTGATTTACTCGTCCGTATGGAAGCCGCCGGATTGGTAGAAAACACGATCAT
>DAOTXA010000045.1:0-4325 GCA_034435595.1 Anaerolineae bacterium
GGCGGCAAAAATACCGCCTCTATAAGGTCATGAAGGGTGTGTAGATACAAGGAATCGCATTCTTACGACCCGCCTGCTCAAAATATCCACCACGCCATTTTGTGGCTGTACCGCGTTACGCTTTCGCCTTTTTTATCCTCAAAAATGGTAACTTTCGTGGAACAAACCGCCCACATCCGCGCCCGATTTCATGCTACACTGTGCCCGTGTCGCGTTTACGATCAATCAACAGTCACCTTATCGCCAAAAAAAAGTATTGTGCCGGCAATTACCCCCTCCGGCAAACAGCGCTTTTGTTGCACAAAAAAACCTTGTGCTGCCGCAACAAACTGCTGCAAAATACACCGTAAGCCTTTATCGTTTTCCCTGCGAATCTCTGCGCCTTCGCGCCCCTGCGTTACGCTTTTCTTGTCTTTCGCCTTGCCCTTTATCCTTTCGCCGTATATCTTTTTCACTCATCGCTAGGGCCTTAGAAGCTATTTGAAAACGCCCCCTCATCCTAAATCCCTCGCCCCTTGTGGGTGAGGGGAGGCATAGATTTCGACTTCTCAAACGGCTTCTTAGCCCTTCCCATTTTGTCTTGATCCGTTATTCAAACACAATCACCCCGCGTGCGACCCCACCCGCCAGCATCGCGTCATACGCCTCGTTGATTTCCCCCAGCTTATACGTTTTGCTGACGAGTTCGTCCAGTTTCAGGCGTCCGCCGACGTACAGGTCAATCATCAGCGGAAAATCACGGCGCGGATTCACAGTTCCGTAGTAACTGCCCTTGACCGTTTTTTCCTGCCGTGTGAGGATCGCGCCGGGGAGATTGGTGTTCGTCCCCATCGGCGCGAGTCCGGCGAGGACCGCCATACCGCCGGGACGGATGAGTTCAAGCGCGAGTTCCTGTAACGCGGGCAATCCGACCGCCTCAAACGCGAAATCCGCGCCGCGCCCATGGGTCAGTTCGCGGACTTTGGCGGGCGTATCAGAGCCGGAAAACAGGGTGTGTGTCGCGCCGAATTGGGTTGCGATTTCCAATTGTGCCGGGTTGGTGTCAATGGCGATAACCGGATACGCGCCCGCCAGCGTCGCCCCCTGAAGCACATTCAGGCCAACACCGCCACAGCCGATGACCGCCACACTATCCCCGGCTTGCACATTCGCCGTGTAGCGCGTCGCGCCGACGCCGGTCGCCACCGCACAACCGACCAGCGCCGCCGAGATCAGTGATACATCCTTACGAATAGGAATGCACGCCTGTTCCGCCACGACGACGTATTCGGAGAAGGTGCCGAGTCCACAGTAGAGATATACATCGTCGCCGTTTTCACGGTGGACGCGGGATGTGCCGTCAAGCATGGTCCCGTTCCAGATCGGCCCGGTGAACGTCTCGCACAGGTTCGGCGTCCCACGCTGGCAATAGAAGCACTCACCGCAATCCGGCGTCCAACTGAGCGTGACGTGATCGCCCGGTTGCACGCGGGTCACACCGGGACCGACCGCCTCGACCACACCTGCGCCCTCGTGTCCGCACAGGACGGGCATGGGATGCTGTGTGTCCCCGGTCTGGACGTGGTAGTCGCTGTGACAGATGCCCGCGGCTGCGATTTTCACGCGGACCTCGCCTGTTTCCGGCTCGTCCAGGGTCAGCGTTTCGATTTGATAGGGCGTGTTCGGCGCATGGAGTACGGCGGCCTGTATTTGCATGGTGGATCCCCCTATATGTGCGATTTTCGCTGCGATCATACGCCGTCTGCCGTGAAAGCGCAAAACTTACTCAGTCTAACGAAATGCTGGGGTGCAGTAGGTAAGGACGAGTAACCGAAAAACGACTGGTTGGTAGTATAGAGAATGAGGAGTGTACAGCATGGAAATCGGTATCGACAGTTTCGCAGGGAATCCGCTGACAAATGGACAAGACAACGCAGAGACGCGTATGCAGGCCATGGCGAATCTGCTGGAACAGATGAAATACGCCGATGAGGTCGGGCTGGATGTGTTCGGCATCGGCGAGCATTATCGTAAGGAATATCTCGATTCCGCGCCGTCGAACATCCTGTCGGCGGCTGCGGCTATAACAGAGAACATCCGCCTGACGAGTGCGGTTGCCGTACTCAGTGGACAGGACCCGGTGCGGACGTTCCAGAACTTTGCCACGTTGGACCTGATCTCGCAGGGACGTGCGGAAATGGTTGTGGGACGTGGCTCGTTTATCGAGTCGTTTCCGTTATTCGGCCTTGATCTGGACGATTACGACGACATCTTCGCGGAAAAACTCGACCTGTTGCTAAACATCCGTGACAATGAGCGTGTAACATGGCAGGGGCGCTTCCGTCCAGCGCTGAACGACTTGCCCGTGTATCCACGCCCGGTGCAGAACCCGTTCCCGGTGTGGTTGGGGGTCGGCGGAACGCCTGCGTCGTTTGTGCGGGCGGGCACGCTCGGATTGCGGCTGATGATCGCCGTTATCGGGGGTGAGACACATCGCTTCGCGCCTGCCGTTTCGCTGTACCGGGAAGCGTATCGTAAGTCTGGTCATGCGCCGGAAGGCGAAATCGTTGGCTTGCATTCGCTCGGCTATGTCGCAGAGACGACCGAACAGGCGTATGACGAGTACTTTCCCGGCTATTCCAATGCCTTCAATAAGATCGGTAAGGAACGCGGATGGCCCCCGGTTACCCGACAGGGCTTTGAGATGCAGGCCGGGCCAACGGGGGCGCTGCTAGTCGGCAGCCCGGAAGATGTCGCGGCGAAGATTCTGCGCCATAGTGAGGCATTGGGCGGCATTCAACGTCTCACGTTCCATATGGCGAACGCTGGCCTACCGCAGGATCAGATGCTACGTTCGATTGAACTCATCGGTACGAAGGTCGCGCCGCTGGTCAAACAGGTGACACTGGCATAAGCGAAACACCAGCACCGCCATCTACAACGGCGTGACTTTCTCCCATGTGAATATGCAATGCCTGGTCGCAAATGCGATTGCTACACGGACAGGTAAATCAAGCCCATAAAGAGGAGCATCCAGCCCAGAATAGCAAGCTGCAATGGGCGATCTTTTAACAGGACTTCGTCCGGCGCACTGCCAATCCCTTTGACACTGATGAGGAACTGGTAGCGCAACAGTCCGTACAGAACGAAGGGGATGGTCAGGATTGCACCAAATTCTGTATCCCCGATTTCGATAGGTGTCTCGACCGTGTAAATAACATAGGTGATAAAAGTACTGGTCAGCGCTAGACGTAACGTCTCGTTTAGAAAGTCGGTCGTGTAATGAGCAAAAACGGGCCGTACCTGTGCGGCCTTACTCCCCAGTTCAATGAATTCCTGACGGCGCTTTCCAACAGCCAGAAACAGGGAAAGCGTAATTGTACAGACGTAAAGCCAGGGCGAGAAGCGTGCTACTTCGATCAACGTAGCGCCGGCAGCGATACGCAGCACAAAACCGGCAGCGATAGACAGAATATCGATCAACGGCACGTGCTTCAGGCGAAATGAATAAGCCACATGCAGCATGAAGTAGACCGCGAGCACCAGCGCAAAGGCCGGGGCCATCAATAGACCACCAACGAGCGCGAAAACTGGCAGCACGAAGGCGGCTACCGTCGCAGCGGGAACCGGTAGCAAACCAGATGCGATGGGACGGTGCCGTTTCTTCGGGTGCATCCGGTCGCTTTTTACGTCTACCAGGTCGTTGATAACATAAATCGAACTCGCCATCAGGCACAACAGGCCAAAACCGACCAGCACACGCAGCAGCGATTCCAGCACAGTCAATTGCCCATCGAAGAACAAGGGCGCGAAGATTAATGCGTTCTTCGTCCACTGATGTGGGCGCATTGTCTTGATCAGGCCAACCATGATGTTCGGGTGAACGGCGACCGGCTCACTGTCCATATCCTCTGTCTTCATAGAATAACCTCTACAACTTCGCTCAGGAGTATTACGGATGATTTTTTGGAACAGCCTGTCGCCGTCAATAGTTTTCAGGTCTGGGCCAGGTTGCAGCGATGCACGCCATCGGACTGACCGTCACAAAGGTATCACATCTGGTCAAGAAATTCCTTGTAATCTGTGTGACCCGGCAGGGCAATCGCGTTCTCGTAATCTTGCCCTCACCCCCGCCGACCCTTTTCAAAGGTAGGTTTTTTGTACTTCGTGTTGGGCTGAAGCCTCAAGGCTACGATAAGTAACAGGCCCACAGAAGGGGGCCAAATGCGCCGCCCTTCGGGGGGGGGTAGTCCCTTCCAGTGGGCTTGTCTTTTCGGAGCCGGATCGCTTTAGCGTCTGGCGGAATGACACGAAACGACCAACCATTAAAAACCTACCCGTGACAG
>DAOTXA010000046.1:0-10818 GCA_034435595.1 Anaerolineae bacterium
TACTGATGCCACCCAGCCGATAGGCCGTCAGTCGCGCATCAATGCCAATGTGTGCCATCCCGCTTCCTCAGATTCGTAGTTTTCTATTTATTCATCCATTATAGCGGAACCGAACCAATCATTGAGAATCATCTGAAACTCGCCAGAGTCCAAAATCTCGCTGAGTGCCTCATCGACATGTTTCCAGAGCACTTCGTTGCGTCTATCAACGATGATGGAGAATGGGTCGACTGTTATAGCATGGATAATATGCATCGGCCAATCAGGATTATTTCGCTGATAGATACCGGCTGATGTCGCATTGACCAGGGCAGCATCGGCTGTGCCGAGTCGAACAGCATCAAGCGCGTAAGCTGGCAATTCATAGGGCGCTCGTTCGAATAGACTGACTCGGCGCGACCATCTGGTGAGTTCCGTATCTGATTCAGAGCCAAAAGCAAAAGCTACGACTTTGCCGCCAAGATCGGTTATTGTGTGAATGGGGCTGGAAACTGGTGTAACAAGGACGAGTCCAGCATTATAGTACGGACGGGTATATAGGACCTCTTGAGTTCGTAGTGGATTAAACCGTACCTGGGCGATTGCGATATCTGCGGTGCCCGAAGTTACGACATCGTATACTCCGTCGAAACCGGTAGGATGAAAGTGAACAGGGACCCCAAGTAGTTCACCCAGACGCATACCGAGGTCAATTTCTATACCTTCGACCTGGTCGCTATCAAAATATGCAAACGGCGGAAAGCCTGGAATCACAGCGATACGTAATGCCTCGGTAGATAGGGCATTGATAGGTTCTGAGTCGGATGGTTTAGCCGTAAATGGGATGATGACAAGTCCAACGGTGAAAATGGCAAAAGCCAATCGATGTAAGATTCTAGCAACTGTTACGCGTCGGGGGGCTGCAACCATAGCGGTTCCCCTGTGATATCATCTTCAGCTATTCCATGAGCATAGCGTTGGATTGCGCGGTAAATGGGTTTGATCTCGAACTCGGTTGTGACCAGCATGAAATTATCGGGATAACGATAGGTTGGGCGAGGATGCCGGAAAATCCAGAGACATAGACTCGACATCCATTCACTGTTTTGTTCTGCCCAGTTGAACGCCTCTAACGTATAGGCGATGCGTTCTGATGGCGTGACGCTACGGTTCCAACGTGGATTGTCGTTCCAACCGCTTTCGGTGATGTACATGGGCATGTCATCCACAAAATTTAGCACGATTTCACGAAGTAGTTCAACTCGCCGGAAATTTAGTGTATCCGGCGCGGGTGATTCATAAGGTGCCGCAGTGAAACCATAGGTGTGAACTGCCAGTGCGTCGAAATAGTCCATAGAACCTGCCTCGAACATACGCCTGAGGTACATCAGATCATCAAGTCCGTTCGGACTTCCATCCGGTTCTAGTGTTGGGGCAAGCGCACCAGCGAGTACGGTTACCGTCGGGTCAACGGCTTTTACAGCAGGATAGACGATTGATAGCAATTTTGCGTAGCGTTCCGGACTGAAGTCACCAAATCCCCACTCAAAAGCGAGGTTTGGTTCGTTCCATACGATGATATGTTTGATCGTTGGATAACGTGCCACGAACGCAGCAGCATAAGCCGCAAATTCGTCAAACGAATCGTCTGGCAAAGTATTGGCAGGGGTTCCCTCTGGACGTGCCCAACCTGGTACTAGACCGAGACGAGCGATGACTTGAATCCCTTGATTTTCTGCATGGCGGATGATTCGGTCTGCTTGGTGCCACGTTCTATTTCCCGGCGTCGGCTCAAAATAGGCCCATGGGAAGAACTCGACGATTGTGGTGGCGCCCATTTCTCGAATCAATTGTAATGAACGCTGTATCTTCCACTCGTCTACTTCATCTTTCAGATCGGTGTGGACGCAAATATGTGGTTTTGACGTGTCGATGGTTTGCGGTGACTGGAGTGGTGCGCGATGGGTGGATGGGTATATTAGACTTAGCAGAAAGAATGCGACTATGGTTCGTGTGCACCACATCGCAAACCGTTTCGCTGGTTTGTTGAGAATCATCATCAATTGATCTTGGTGTCTATGCGTGGGATTGAGGTGGAGATGTTGAAAAGAAACGCCCCTGCCAGGACTCGAACCTGGGCTTTTGCCTCCGGAGGGCAACGCTCTATCCACTGAGCTACAGGGGCAATCATACTCATTATCCTAGCAGATTTTCTGTGGCTGAACAAGCGATTTCTCAACCGAAATGGATATGCTACCTTTCAACCGGGTAAGGTGCCTTCTCAATCGTCAGTCATATCGACAAAGTTGAAGTTGACCGCGCCATTGATCTGCTGATTGTTGGCAAAAATTTGCACAGACCATGCGCCCGCTACGAATGTCACATCTTCTTGTGTGAGCGAGAACCATACACAGATACGATCATAGTTTTGGTCAACTACCCATTCAAACTGATATACCTGATCCGACCCGCGATACCAATCTGCCCGAATCGGCACACCTGCGCTTACCGCCAACGCTTCCATACCGACGAAGATTTGGGGTAGAGTGGTTTCAAAATTGCTGAGTGGTTCTGTCAAGCATCCATCGGAGCCACGCACCGAGGTGCCTACACCAGTAAGTACAAAATTGCCAACAGCGCCTTGCGTGATGGGACCGGGGGTGCTGAGTGGTGCGGATGCGGGCGGGCCGCTTTGCTGCACAATACTTTGAGTCGGAGGGGCACTTATTGCTAGTGTTGCGAGTAACTGTCCATTGATATTGCGAATTTGTGCGGCGTTGGCCTCATTCGCACGTATTGTCGCCCATGCTTGTGTTGCATCCGCCTGTATACGAGCGGGAGCACCAGCAATTGCCGTTGAAAGTTCTTGATTATCTACCTGTAGCGTCGCTTCGAGATCGGCGCTATTGACCGTACCGCACGCTGTTAGCAATAAAATGATTGCGAGTTGGAGAAGGTGTTGCATGTGATCTTGTCAGTTCCTTATAGCATTCTTCAACTACAATAGCAGATGATTGCAGCAATTTCACGAAGGGAAACATGATATGCGTGCTCGTCGCATGACGTTAATCTTCCTTGCTTTCTATCTAGTGTTTATTGGTGGCAGCGCATACTACACGCTTGTTCTTCCTGTACGCATCTTTCATCATATGCTACTAACCGTATTGATCGTGTTGTGGTTCTGGGGTAGATTGCGCCTCCGGCGTGGTTTACCGGCGACACGTCTCAATATGCCGATTTACGCCTCCGTCATCGTCAGCACATTGAGTGCGATTGTCAGCATTGATCCACGTATGGCATTCGAGCATTTGTGGTTCGCGTTCATTCATATCGTTTTCTTTTTTGTGCTTGTTGATTTATTTCAACGCGGACGACATCGTCTGGTCATGGAAACGCAGTTCATTCTTGCTGCTTTGGTGATATTTATTACCGGACTTGAGATTGTGTCATGGTACTTCGGGCTTGGATTTGTTCCTGGCACAAACATCGGGTGGGTAGCTGCGATTGAGTCCGGCGTTTTACTTCCACTGGAACTGCCTCGCGTGGCACTGGCGATGAACATCAGCACACTGCTTGCAGGATACGTTGCTCCTTTAGTGACACTTACGATTGGTTGGGCGTTGACCGCTCGCCGCTTAGACTATCGTCGTGTCTTGCGCTGGCTAGTTGGTTTGCTGGTAGTTGTGCTTCTGCTGACGTTTTCTCGTGGTGGATTGTTATCGTTAGGCGCGGCAGTCGTTGTATTTAGCGCACTGCGCTTTGTGGCTGTAGGTCAGCGTTATTTATTAGAACGACTTGGGACTCTCATGACAGTTGGCGCGATGGTCACCGTTCTCATTGGCGGAATCGTTTTTACTGTTATGTCGGTGAGTGGAACGCGTTCCACCGGAGACGAAGTTCGCCTTGACCTTTACCGCAGTGCAATTAATATGACGGTCGATTCTCCATTGTTTGGCGTTGGACCCGGTCTATATGGACGTGCCCTGCGTACTTATCGTAGCCCAGAGTTTGCGCGAGATCGGCTTGCCTCTGCGCATAACTTGTATCTTAATACCAGTGCTGAAACCGGGTTGCTTGGCGTTGGCGTCGCGATGTGGTTGGTCTGGGCTTTCGTTGGCGCTGCGGCGCAGACATGGCGAGAGGCAGATGTACCTGCCCAACGTATTCGTATTGAAGCGGCGTTAGCGGCACTGGTTGGTGTGGCAGTGCACAGTCTGGTGGATGTATTTACGATAACGCCAATTGTACTGCTAATTCTGTTATTGGCGGCATTTAGTATCACTGGAACGCGTAGTGTGTTGCATCAACCTCTCAGAGGTGTGATGTGGCCGTGTATAGTCGGGTTAGTAATCGCAGTTGCCTATGGCGTTTGGTTTATACAAACTGATCGCGCCTATTTGAATTATCAGGTGAGTCTTTCTAACCTAGAGAGCGAGGATTCGCTTCAACTGGCACGAACAGCCGCAGCAATAGATCCGCATCTCAATCTTTATGATTTGCACATTGCTTATATTTTGGGGCAACGTGCTTATGACTCGCGGGCTGACGATCAAATTACGCAGGCAGTTGCAGCGTATGAAAAGGCATTGGCACTTGAGCCAACCTGGGATGTGGGTTGGATGAATTTGGCCGCACTTGAATCTCTGCGTGGCAATGACGCCATTGCCCTTGACTATGTGGAAAATGCCTATGGTATAAACCCGATTTTGGAGGCCGGCTGGAACTGGCCTCGTTTGCTTGATCAGCAGGAACGTGCGTCGAATGAGGAAATTGCAGGTCTCTACGCTGCGCATTTGCCTAATCTGGTTTCTCAGAGGCGCTATCTGCCCACATCAACGATGTGGTTGGAGTCGTCGGAGAGGGAGTTAGGTCTTGACGCATATACCGAAACACTTTCTGTTGATTTGCAATATCGAATTTATGCGGTTTATGATGCGGAGCGAGCGGCTACTCTGGTCAAACCTGAACCGGAATCTGCTGCGGGATGGTGGGTGCTTGGCGAGCACACGTTGACGGTCATGGATGATGCACCATCTGCTGTTGAATACTTCGGGCGAGCTATTTCTCTTTCCCGGCTGAACGGCGACTATTATGCAGCACGTGCGCGGGCTTATGCGCAGTTCGATCAGCATCGAGCAGTGCGCGACCTCAATCTGGCTGAATTGCTTGGTACACGATATGAGCGTCCTCTTGCATTGCGGGCTGAGTTTGAAACAGATGCCGATGAACGACGAAGGTTACTTGCGCGATCATTGCCACCTCGCCCGGTGGCACAAGAATTTGCAGCGGTTCTATACGGTGGACGCATAGCTATCCTGGATTTGCTCCCAGATATGCGATATCCGGGGCCGGGACGCCTGGGGATGCAACCCTGGTATAGCGTGGCAGAAGCTTATATCGAGATTGGTGACTTTGAGGCTGGACGCGAGGTCTATGAGGCAATTCTGGCATACGCGCCCGACGAAGAGGACGCCAGAGATAGGCTTTCTGCACTTCCATAGTCTTGAGGTCTGGGGCGGAACTTGGTATTACCGATGCCGTATGCTAACATACGGTCTTGGATTGCGCGGAGGGAGCACGGTTTTTGTCCTGGCGTATTCGTATTCTAGTCATTGTCATCGTCGCAGCGTTGGCTGTTGTATTGCTCGCAGCCCAGTCTGACCCTGAGGAAACACCAGAACCGCTTGAGGGTAGCTTTGTCCTTGCTGAAGATGTTTTTGTACGCGGTGGGCCAGGTGTTGACTATTTGCCAGTTGGGGCGCTGGTCGCCGGGGATGAATTGTTTGCGGTAAATCGCAACGAAGACGCCGATTGGGTGATGATTCGGTATCGTCGTGGATTTGGTTGGATACGGCGCGACCTCGCCCAATGGAATGTGACAATACGTGATCTGCCTGTAATTGACGAAGACTCACTCACTCCTACGCCTGAAACGACCCGCCCCTCGACGACTCCATTTGTTCCAACCGTTACTCCCGAAGGTAGTTTCGTTGATGTTGAAGCCAACAGCGCGTTCGTTCGTGCTGGTCCGGGACGTACCTATTTGCGGTTGGGGCAATTGTTTCCCGGCGATCTTGTGAATGCTGTCGCCAGAAATGCGAATACAAGCTGGGTCATGATCCGTTTCGTTATTACCGGTGAAGAGCCAACAGGAAATGACTTCGCATGGATCGAGCGTTCGCTGGTTTCATGGTCAATTGATCTTGAGGCGTTGCCAGAAATCGACGAGAATAACCTGACCCCAACGGTCACGTTTACTCCATCTGTTACACCATCTGTCACGTTGACGCCAACGTTAACTTGTACTGCGACGTCCTCGCCAACAGTAACGGCAACCGCGACGCATACGGCAACCACTACGCCGACATCTACATATACGGCGACGCCAACACCTACCCATACGGCTACACCAACGTCTACACTGACATCAACCGCGACGGCGACACCAACACCAACTGGAACATCTACGCTAACTGCGACACCAACACCAACGCCAAGCGCGACGGAAACTGTCACGGCTACACTGACGCCCACACTGACGGCAACATTAACCTCAACGCCGTCTGCAACAGAGACTGAGACCGTCACACCAACATCGACTTTGACGGCTACACCAAGTGCAACTTCGTCAGCGACAGCGACTGACACTTCTATTCCAACGCTAACCGCCACAGTAACGCCATCACTGACCGCCACACATACGATTACTGCAATGCCGTCCATGACCGCGACTGCTACAGATGAGCCGGTTCCTACCGTGACGCCTACCTCCACAATGACTGAAGAGCCGATTTCGACCCCAACATCAACGTTAACTTCTACAGATGAACCGACAGCGACGACAACATCTACAGCGAGTGCAACGCCGACGTTGACTCATACTCCTGAGGATGTTGCTCAGGCAGTTATTGAGCCAACGGCGACGAGAACCCCTCTATCAGAAGTGGTACCGTCACCGACTATTCAAGGTGTAACGCCAACGCCTACAGAAACTTCGACTGCGACAATGGTAGTCATTGGAGTTGGCGCAGATGAGCCGACCTTAGAACCGGCTTTGACGCCCTTGCCTGCGGATGATCCCGATGAATTGAGTGAAGAAATTGTAGAGAATGACGGATCAGGTTTCCCTCTAGAGGCTGTCGTAGGTGGTGTCTTACTCCTGATCGTATTTGCTTACATTGTCGCCTATCTGCGGGGAGCCGCTGCGGCTACTCGCTATGATAATGGCTTTATCATCGATTGGTGCCCGGTTTGTCAGATTGGGCAATTATCAGTTGAGAACCGGGGTAATCGTGTACTTGGGATTCCGCGTCCGCGTCGTACGGTTCGCTGCGATAACTGCCGTTCAGTACTACGGGAGACTGGTAATTCATGGTGGCGCTATGCGGTGGATCGTATGGAAAATCCGGCAATGTATGATCGTTTCAATGGACGAGAGATTGATGACAGCACGCTGAAGATGATGGCGAAGGAACCACTGCGGCCCGACTCGGACGCGAAACCAGTGACCCCACCATCTTTCGTTGATGACGATTTGGGAAATAACGGTGGCGCGTAGGCATGAGCCTGGTTGAATGTGTGCCGAATTTTAGTGAAGGTCGCCGGGGTGATGTCATCGATCTCATCGTGCGTGCCATTGAGCGTGTTCCGCACGTAGATGTATTGGATCGTAGTAGCGATGCGGACCATAATCGAACGGTTATCACATTTATTGGTGAACCTGACGCAGCGGTACAAGCCGCATTTGCCGCAGTACGTATTGCCGCAGAGCATATTGACCTGGACGCACATCAAGGTGTACATCCGCGAATCGGCGCGGCGGATGTCGTGCCATTTATTCCACTTCGCAAGATAAGTATGGAGGATTGCGTTGTGCTTGCGCGTCGTTTGGGGCAGCGTATTGGGACGGATTTGCGCCTTCCGGTCTATTTGTACGAGAACGCCGCGCAGCGCCCGGATCGCGTTAATCTGGCTAATATCCGTCGCGGTGGCTATGAGCAACTCAAACAAACCATTGCGGTTGAAGCATCTAGACAGCCGGATTATGGTCCGGCATATATAGGGTCATCTGGTGCGGTTGCGGTGGGTGCTCGCGGCCCTCTTATCGCCTTTAATGCTTATTTAAGCACAACCGATCTCAAGATTGCTCAAGTTATTGCGAGGCGGGTTCGCGAATCTGGCGGTGGGTTACGATTTGTCAAAGCACTTGGACTGCTGGTCGGTGGTCAGGCTCAAGTATCTATGAATGTGATTGATTTTCGCCAAACCGGATTACATACAATTCTTGAAGCTGTGCGCGAGGAAGCAAAAAGATTGCAAGTGACCGTTACGCATACGGAACTGGTAGGGCTGGTACCCCGTACTGCATTAATTGGTGCAGCGCTAGATTATCTTGGATTGCCCGCTTCAACTCGTACATTATTGCTTGAAGATCGTATTGGCATAGTGACAAATGATTATCGTGAAATCGCCTTTGAATGATTGATGTTCCGCATTATGATGTGAGATTGCGATGCTTGGATGATATATTTATCGATTATGGGATTTTCGATGCATCAGTTGCTTGCGCATGGATTTCGTGTTGTGCAATTTTTGATGATTGTTATTTGTGTTACAGCGTGCCAGCTTGATCCTGGAGTTGCTGCAACTTCAAGTGCGACGAATTTGCCAACACGTGCTGTAATCCGCGCAACTGCCGTCCCTACAGCGGGACCACTCGTGGCGACGCATACTCCAACACTGTTGCCAACAGACACATTGACTCCAACGGCCTCTGTGACCTTAACCCCAACTGCGACTCAGACGTTCCTGCCGACTGAAACTGCACTTCCAACGCTCACGCCGACAGTGGAACCCTTTGTGACTCATTACGCGCTGCGCCGTCCTATTTCAGAGTCCGGGATAGATGAGATTGATCGCACATATCCCTACGGTAGTACTCAAAATGGGGTGCGCGAAACGCATCATGGGGTTGAATTCGTAAATCCACGGGGTACGCCTGTGTTGGCGGCTGCAAACGGTCAGGTGGTATTTGCCGGGTCCGATAGCGAACTCATGCCAGGCCCCAGAGTAGATTACTATGGGCAAGCTGTGGTGATAGAACATGGAGTTCTTTCACCGGATGGTCAGACTGTTTACACACTTTACGGGCACCTGGATCGTATTGATGTCGAGGTTGGTCAGAACGTTGAACAGGGAGATCGTGTCGGAGTCGTTGGGGATCGTGGTATCGCAATTGGCCCACATCTGCATTTTGAAGTGCGTGTTGGAGACGATCCGCTGGATTTTTACGCCACGCAGAATCCTGATCTGTGGTTGTTTCCGTTTGGGGGTTCGGCGACATTAGTTGGACGTGTCACAGGACCGAATGGTGAGCTTGCCATGGATGTGACGGTGCAGATGCGACGCGCTGGCACATCAGGTCCAGCCCCTTATTTTGCATACACATACGCCAACAGCGATGTAAATAGCAGTGTTGCATGGGGTGAAAATTTTACACGTGGTGATTTGCGACCCGGCGAGTACGAGGTGTTCATTTCAACCAGTGGGGGACGCATGCTGGGAGAGGCGCTCGTTGAACTTGAAGCGAGGCAAACAACCTGGGTGGAGTTTGCACTGGAACGATTGCCTGAACCACAACCTACACCGACATTGATTGCCACCGGAAGCGGATAGAACGGGGGCACTATGGTGCCCCCGATAACTGGATGTTTGGCTATGGCTAGGGTGTCGTTTCGACGTAAACGCGATAGGTCAGTGTAATTGACAGCCCTGGATTGATGGCATCGACACGTAGGACTGCGCGTCGGCCTTCCGCAGTGAGGACACCGACTGTCGCACCCGGCGTCAGAAGCGCGTTGGCGACAAATGTTGTATTCACTCCACTTGAATTCGTGATGGCATCATAGTACACCGTGTCCCATGTCAAAGCAGGGCTGACAACCCCAATACAGTTGTCGGTGGGTGTACATAGGCCAACGGTATTCAGCCCTGCCCCGGTATACTGAATGTCGAACTCTGGCACGATGTTCCCCTCAAGATCGATGGATGTGCCTGCTGCGAGTGTGGTGTTGTTGATCAGGATAAGTTGACGATCGACCTTATAGTTAAATGTGAGATTAGAGTTGTTTGCCTCACCTGTTGGACCTTCAGGGACAGTATTGTTCAGGTCTGCGACAATGGTGACGCTGAAGTTGCCAGTGCCGCTGGTTGGTGTTACGGAAAGCGGCACCGTTAGTGATGCGCCTGCGGCAAGACCTTCGGTGAACGTGAACGATGTGTATACGCCATCTGGTTCGAATGTTGCGGCAATGGCGAAGGGTCCAGCGTTGCCGCCGCCGACGTTTTGTACTGTTACATTGACCACATTCACCGTGTTCAACGTCAAATCTGCCGGGGCAGCGTTTGTGATGACGATGTCAGGAATTGGCTGTGGTGTGGGTGTTGCAGTTGCGGGCAGAGGGGTTGGCGTAGGCGGTGGTGCAATAATTGGAACGATTGCCCGTTCGCCGGAAACGTCGAGCAAGTAAGTCGCCAACCATCCATTTTGACCTCGATAGTTGATGACGACCCAATCAAAGCTGACAGTCGCGCCGATCACACGGGCAGTTTCGCCCTGAGACAATTGACCGATTACGTCGTACTCAAGACCAGGGCCGGTACGGATATTTTGCCGGGGGCTTTCAATCGTGAGGAAGGTACCATCTGGCGTGGCGGTTGCTGTAGGCGGTGCGTTGACAAGCTGATCAGGCTCTTCGATTTCGGGTGGGAGCAACACGAGGCCGTCGTAGCGGGCGGTGACATCAGGCCCCCCCAGCGCATCTAGCTGATAGATTGTAA
>DAOTXA010000047.1:0-21016 GCA_034435595.1 Anaerolineae bacterium
AGTGGCGGCGGCAGCGCAGGCTGGTATCATTTCGAGCGCTTACGCGTCAGCGACGAGCCGCAGCAATTCGTTGAATGGGAGATTGACGCGCACGCCGGGTTCGCCACGCATCCTACCGGATATAAAATGAAGTTGTCGCCGTTTATGGGCGTCATGGGGATGCCACCGCCAGAAACGGGCAATTTTTCCACCGGGCCGCCGCGCAAATGGGGTGGCAATCTGGATTGCAAAGAACTCGTCACCGGATCAACGCTGTACCTGCCGGTTCCGGTCGAAGGCGGCTTGTTCTCGGTTGGTGACGGTCATGCGGCACAGGGCGACGGCGAACTGAGCGGGACCGCTATCGAATGCGCTATGGAACAGGTCGATCTCACCTTTGAACTGCTGCCGGACCTGCATATTGACACACCCCGTGCAAAAACGCCCACCGGTTGGCTGACCTTTGGCCTGCACGAATCACTCGACGAGGCGGCGGTCCTCGCTACGGCTGCCATGCTCGACCTGATGACCGAACAATTCGATATCACACGCAAAGACGCCCTGAGTATTGCCAGTGTCGCCGTTAATCTACGTGTGACGCAGATCGTCAATCAGGTCAAGGGAATTCACGCCGTCCTGCCAGAAGGAGCGATTGCCCGATGAGCGAAGAACGCCCCAGAATCGCCCTCAACGCCGCCCCGCCCCCCAGACAACCCCCGCGCACAGCCTGCCTGGGGGGGTGTTTGCTGCTGCTAATGCCCGTCGCCATTGGCGTCATCGTCTTGCTTATCATTCTGGCGGAAAACGACCCCGCCCCCAAAAATCCGCCGACTGTGCCGGAATTGTTGGCATCGCTGGCAGATGGAATCGCATCAGGCCAGCACGCGGTCACGCTGCATCTCAGCAACGCAATTGATGGTGAAACCATCCTCACCCTGGACGAAACCTCACCGCTTGATACGTTACAGGATGACTACTTTTGCCTCCGCATCCACGTAGATGACGACAGCATTCGTCGCTGCATTCCTTATGCCAATGTCACGGCAATCGATACCCCGCTAAATGAGTGACAACGTCACCATACGGCAGTTGACAGCGTCACCAAACAACGGATGACGCCGCCTTCAACGGGTGGTAAACTCCCACCCGCGATCAAGCATCCGCGTGGGAGAGTGCATGACGACGATTACGACCGACAACGGCGAGGAATTCTTCCTTATTGACCCACGTCACGAGGATTTTGTGCGCGAGGATTCGCTGCAACTCAAAGACCGGCGGCTTACGTGGCTGCAACGCTTTATGCTGGTCGCGCTGGTGGTGGCGAGTGGCTGGTTGTTGGCAGGCCAACTCCTCGCCGAGACGGTCCGCGCCGAGGCGACGATTCTCGAACTCGCCGAAGGCCCCGACATCGACGCCTACTTCGCCGTGTATTCGTTCGTGGCGCAAACGCCCAACGGCGACGAAGCGGTCACCATAGAGGAAAAGATCGACTACACCGTGTTCGAGCGAATCGAAGTTGGCGACGTGCTGACGGTACAGTATCGCCCCGATGATGTCGAAACTGCACGCATCATCGAACTTACCCCGGCGACGATCAATGAAAACAGCCTGCTCTTGTTCGTCACGCTGATTTTGATCGGCAGCGCACTTTACGTCCTCATTTTCTGGATTATCCGCCCGGACAATAGAAATCGTCTGTTGGAACGCGAGGGGATGCTGATTCGCGGCAAGATTAACAACGTTTACCCGCGCAAACTGCCACGCCGCTATATCGTGAATGTCAGCTTTGAGTTTCCGCTACCCGATGGCAAGGTGATAGAAGCGGAAGCATCGCACAATCGCCGTGACCTTGAGGAGAATATTCTGCCGCGTCCGGGGGCAAAAGTGCTCGTCTTATATGTCAACGAGAAAACGCTGCGCCTAATGTGACTATAGCTTGACTCTATATCAACGCGGTACACTGGACGATAGTTTCATCCAAGTTAACGAGCAATCCTATGAGCAACCTAGATCAATTCGCAGAGGCCGTACAATCACTGGTCGGCAAACCATGCTGGAATGTGCTGGCGGGTGCGGTCGGATCGCTGGCAAGCCTCGACATCGGCGCAAAAGTCGAACGTGACGAACCCATGCCCTTCCGCAATACAAAAATGGCGCTGGAATCACACAAATATCGCGGCGAAGTCGTCCTCTATATCGAGGACTGCCCCTGGCGGCTGGACGGTCCCGACGCCGTGATCGCCTCATGGACCGACAGCAACGCGCCACAAGGCCCCATCGTCACCGGGCTAAACCAACTCGTCGGGCAGACGATCGCCGATGCACAGATCACGCGCCCCGGTCTTGATCTGGTGCTGACCTTTGAGAACGGATACGTGTTGCGCCTGTTCCCCGATCAATCCGACCCCAATGAAGGTGACAACTATGCGCTTGATGTGCATGGACAACGTAGTTTTGTTATCGGAGCACACAGCCAACTTGCGGGTGAATAGGCATTTCGCGTCACCCATCACATAATACAAAGTAAGTTTTTCGTCAGAAATGGCGTCTGACATATTGGTCGCTTTGTGACAAGAAACTTCGCACAAACCGACCTGCAAGAACGATGAGGATTCGCCTAATAATTCTACGGTGACTGGCACAAACGTGCTATACTCGTCGTTGCAATATGCCAGTATAGAGCAGTACTGGCACTAGAACCACATATCCGCCAACGATTGCTACGGCGGAACATGGCGGGTCGGTGTAAACCGCGCCGAACGCCAAACATCTTTTCTCAACCTTTTGGGAGGTAACATGTTTTTGAATGAGTCACACATTGTTGGACGGAGTGGTATCAGCCGCCTGATGTTTACTTCGCTCATCGTCTTGATTATGGTCGTTATGGGCGCAAATCTCGCCACCGCGCAGGAAGACGCCGTTCTCCGTGTCGGTCTGCCCCCGGTCGAAACCCTTGACCCGGCGCTCGGCACCAATGACCCCGAAGTTCTTTTCAACACCCAAATTTACGACAACTTGATAGACACCATGCCCGATAACACGCTGGTCCCGAATCTGGCGACAGACTGGGAAATCAGCGAAGACGGCCTGACCTACACGTTCACGCTGGCGGACGGCGTAACGTTCCATGACGGTTCTGCACTTATTTCGGCAGATGTTGTCTACACCTATGAGCGTCTGGTTGCAGTCGAATCGTCGGCGGTCAACCTGCTTGGCGAATTTGAAGTCAGCGCACCCGATGACCAGACCGTCGTCTTTACGCTGCCCGCTGTCAACGCAGACTTTTTGTATGGCATTGCCTCCCGTTTTGCGGTCATCCTTGATGACGCTATCCCGTCGGATCAGGTGAACGTGGTTGCCGAAGGTGACGCACCTTACGCCAACTTCAACGGAACCGGCCCCTTTGTCCTGACCGAGTACAACGCCGGTGTTAGCGCGTCGCTCGTCGCCAATGAAAACTATTTCAAAGAAGGCCAGCCCATGCTGGATGGCATCGAGTTCATCTATGATGGCAACTCGGAATCGCGCCTGAACCTGCTGCGCGATGGCGGCCTCGACTTCATCTTCAAGATCGGTGTGTTTGAAGTGCCCGCCATCGAAGGCGTAGACGGCATCACCGTCATCGAACAGCCGACCAACCAGCACCCGGTCGTGCGTATTCGCTCCGACGAGGGTTCGCTGGGTGAAGACGTGCGTATCCGTCAGGCGTTCAAGCACGCAACCAATCGCGATGAACTGCTCGACTTTGTGCAGGAAGGCTACGGCGTAATCGGCAACAATGACCCCATTGGCCCGGCCTACGGCGACTTCTATACCCCGGTGGAAGGCCCGGAATTTAACCCGGAGCGTGCCTGCGAACTGGTCACTGAAGTGACCGGAGAAGATCGTATTTCGATTGACTTCTATGTTTCGCTCGACTTCCCCAATTACCCCGATCTCGGTCTGGCGCTGCGCGACCAGTGGAGCCAGGGCTGCATTGACGTGGAAGTCCTCGAACGTGACGCCGGTCTGTACTACGGCAACGGCGAGTGGCTGGAAGTTGATCTCGGCATTACCGGCTGGGGCGACCGTCCCATCCCGTCCGGCTACCTGAACTCGGCCTACGCCAGCGACGGTGCCTTCAATGAAACACACTGGAGCGATGCCGAACTCGATGAACTCATCGCGCAGGCATCCATGACGACCGACACCGCCGCCCGTGCAGAAATCTACGCGCAGATCAGTGAAATCTTCGCCGAGCGCGGCCCGATCATCATCCCGTGGTTCTCGTCGATTATCGGCGCGACCAGTGACCGTGTGGACGGCCTTGTGATGGCCCCCTTCCCCGGCGAAACTGACTTCCGCACCGTTTCGATCTCCGAATAATCTGATGGCAACAAATAATGCAAGCGTGGGGACCTCCGGGTCCCCACGCCCTTCTCTCCCTGTTCGCTGGATGCGGGCCGTATTGCGGTTAGCCGCACAGCTTGCCGACCGCCCCCTCTCGCTCATCGGCACATTGATTACACTCTTATTCTTCTTTCTGGCAATTTTTGGTCCCATCGTCGCCCCTTACGGGTTTGATGAAGTTATCCGCGACGATCAAGGCAGCATCGTGCGCCGCACCGCGCCCGATCTTGACCACCCCTTCGGCACCGACCGGCGCGGGTTTGACGTGTTCAGCCGTGTGATCTGGGGTGCGCGTGAGATTATCGCCGTACCCGGTATCGCCACCGCTATCGCCGTCACTATCGGCGCGACCATCGGCATGGCAATCGGCTTTCTCGGTGGCTGGGTGGATGAAGTCATCAGCCGCATTTTGGATACCCTGTTGTCAATTCCTGCGCTCGTTCTTGCGCTGGTGATGCTCGGTGTATCGGGGTCATCAGAGTGGGGTATTGTCCTCGTTGTAGTGTTGTTATACGTGCCGATTGTGACGCGAGTCATCCGCAGTGCCACGCTCGGATTACGTGATGCCGGATACGTGCAGGCCGCACGCCTGCGCGGTGAATCAACCGCGTATATCCTCTTCCGCGAGATTCTGCCCGGCATCCTGCCTGCGCTGGCAGTCGAAGGCGCGTTACGCTTTTCGTATGCGATCTTCCTCGTCGCCTCGCTCGGATTCCTCGGCCTCGGCGTGCAGCCGCCTTCCCCGGATTGGGGCCGCATGGTCGCGGAAGCACGAACCGACTACTTTACCACCCCCTGGACACTCTGGTTCCCCGCAGCGGCAATCGCCGTACTTGTCATTGGCGTCAATTTAATGGCGGACGGGCTGCGCCGTATTTTCCGTTACGAAGGGGCGATTTAAGGACCACCCATGAGCAACGACAACCCGGTCATTCAGGCCGAAAACCTCAGCATTGATTACAAACTCAAAAGCGGCTGGCTAAACGCAGTGCGTGACGTATCGCTGACTATTCGCCCGCTGGAAATTCACGGACTCGTCGGCGAAAGCGGCAGCGGAAAATCTACACTGGCGATGGCACTGATGCGCTTTATGGCAGCAAACGCCCGCATCTCCGAGGGTAATATTGTGTTCGACGGGCGCGATATCACCGAAGAACCCCCGGCGACAATGCGCGAATTATGGGGCAATGAGATCAGCCTCGTCCCGCAGGACCCGTTAGCCGCGCTGAACCCGTCCTACACCGTCGGCAATCAAATGGCGGAACTCACCCAACAACACAGCGGGCATAGTCGCCAGCAAGCGCTCAACCACGCGGTCAAAATGCTGGAAGCGGTCAAAATCGCTGACCCGGCTGACGTGGTCAACCGCTACCCGCACGAACTTAGCGGCGGGATGCGCCAGCGCGTTATGATTGCAATGGCACTTAGCACACAACCGCGTCTGCTTGTCCTTGATGAACCGACGACCGCCCTTGACGTGACGACACAGGCCGTCATCCTCGACCTGTTCCGCGAACTGGTAGACGACCAAAACGCGTTTCCGGCAGGTGGTGGCGCACTCTACGTCTCGCACGATCTCGGTACGGTCGCGCAATTGTGCGATACCGTGACCGTCCTCTACGGCGGCGAAGTCATGGAAAGCGGCCCCGTAGAGCAGATTTACGCGCAGCCGCAGCACCCGTATACGGTCGGACTGCTGGCGAGTCTGCCGCGTCACTCCAACGAAAGTGAGACGCGCCTATCCACCATTGGCGGGGTCGCGCCTTCACTGGCAGAACGCCCGCCCGCGTGTGTGTTCGCGCCGCGTTGCCCGGTCGCGGTCGATCAATGTCACGCAGAAAAGCCGCCGCTGGAACCTACTTCAGACGGGCGCATGATTCGCTGCTGGCGTGCCGATGAAATCGCACGCGGCGAGATCATCCCGCGTAACAAGCCGCAGGGCGTCAATATCCCGGCCCCACCGCACAAAAACTACGTCCTCAACGCGCAAAACGTCTTCAAGTACTTCGGGCAGCAAAACCTGTTCGACCGGCTGACCGGGAAGCAATTCACCCCGGTGCGTGCCGTTGATGACGTATCGATCACCATCAACGAACGCTCTACACTTGGCCTTGTTGGGGAAAGTGGTTCTGGTAAATCGACGCTTGCCCGCGCAATTGTCGCACTTGATGCCGCCGATCAAGGTGATGTCGAACTGTGCGGTGCTGATCTGCCAAATGCACTCAATCAGCGCTCGCGTGATGCGCTGGCAAACCTACGCATGGTATTCCAGAATCCCAACGACGCCCTCAACCCCTACCAGACTATCGGCTACACGCTGCGGCGCACCCTGAGCAAGCTCAAGGGGAGCAGCCTCACCCATGATCAAATGGACGCCCGCGTGGTCGAACTGCTGGAATCGGTGCGGTTGACCGGAGAATATGCAAATCGCTACCCGGCAGAACTCAGCGGTGGCGAAAAACAGCGCGTGGCGATTGCCGCAGCTTTTGCCGCAAATCCGGCGCTCGTTGTCGCCGACGAACCGACTTCATCGCTTGACGTTTCGGTACAGGCGGTGATTCTCAACCTGCTCAAAGACCTGCGTGCACAGGAAGGCGCAAGTTATCTGCTGATCTCGCACGATTTGGACGTAATCGCCTATCTCTCGGACTGGATCGCGGTCATGTACCTGGGTGAAATTGTAGAGGAAGGCCCAACAGAAGCCGTCTATAACACGCCCTCACATCCATATACCGAAGCACTCGTCTCCGCGATTCCGGTGCCGGATCCGGCACAGCGCGGCGCGGCAATCCGGCTGGAGGGGGATGTGCCGTCCGCCCGCGATATCCCCGCCGGATGCCGTTTCCATACGCGCTGCCCGCGCAAAATCGGGGATATCTGCGAGCAGGAAATACCGCCCTGGCGTGACGCTGGCGACGGTCATGCGATTCGCTGTCACATCCCGGTTGATGAGTTAATCGAGTTGCAAAATATCCCGGTCAACAGCGTGGACGGGGAGGCGAACTCATGACCCGCTACATCATCCGCCGCCTGCTGCTCGTTGTGGCGACGATGGTCGCCACCTCCGTCATCGTGTTCGGGCTAACACTGCTGATCCCCGGTGATATTGCCCGCATCAATCTCGGTCGTGACGCGGGAGAAGCCGCCCTCGAACGCGAGCGCGAGCGCCTCGGCCTCAACGATCCGATCCCCGTACAATACGTCAACTGGCTGACCGGCTTCGTCACCGGGGACTGGGGCATCAGCTACAATCGCGGCAATCCACCTGTGCGCCCGATCGTCACCGAGCGACTCGGCAACACCCTGCGCCTCGGCCTGATGACGCTGGTCATTAGTATCCCGATTTCGATTGGATTGGGGGTGATCGCCGCATTGCGCGAAAACTCGTGGGTCGATAGTGCCGTATCAGTGGTATCACTGTCCGTTGTCGGCCTGCCAGAATTTGTGACGGGGATCGTGTTCGTCAACATCTTCGCCAATGAGTTAAACTGGTTCCCATCTACGTCAAATCTCACGGACAATATGACCTTCGGGGACTGGATGCAGGTCCTCACGCTTCCGGCATTGACGGCAACGCTCGTCCTGCTTGGGTTTGTCAGCCGCATGACCCGCGCCGGAGTCATCGACGAGATGAAAAAGCCCTATGTACGCACCGCGACACTAAAGGGCATCCCGCAGCGGCAGATCGTAATCAAGCATGTGCTGCGGAACGCCTTGCTGCCGACCATCACTGTGATTGCCATCAGTATTGGCTGGCTCATCGGCGGATTGGTCGTCATAGAAGAAGTATTCAACTATCCCGGCCTCGGACGCGAACTCGTCGCCGCCGTCAAAGCCAAGAACATCCCCATGATTCAGGCCATTGTGATGATTATCGTACTCGCATTCGCGCTGGCGAACCTCGCCGCCGATGTGCTATACGGCATATTGAATCCCCGTGTGCGTGTCGAATAACGCCGCTCTGCACATTTGACCTGTAGCCCTCAAATCTATGACATTTGACACCGTCTCATTGACAACGCCAATGGGACGGTGCTATGCTGACTTCATTGTTTTGCGTACACACACGCAAATGCTTGTCGCACAGGTGTGCCGAGGCCCGGATGTCCGGCACAAAATAGGGGAAGACCGGTGTAAGTCCGGCGCTGTCGCGCAACGGTAAAGGGCAATTTCGACGAAATTGTGCCAAGCCCGAATACCTGCCTGTGAATTTGTTCCGGCATTGATGCCGCACCTTCGCATGAAAGGATTCGAGCGTGATGAACCCCCACTCCACCTACATGGCTAAGACAGTCAGCTTCAGGCCGGTGCACCGTGTCTGATTCGACTTTAGACGACTCATTTTCCAGCACATACACAACTGATTCAACGCCGACAACCCGACGTGACACGATCTTGCCGGGGATGAATCCGCTGTTGCTGGGTGGATTGCTGGCAGTTGCCGCGGGGGTATTTGTGCTCAGTCTGGCGGTCGGATCGGTGACGATCCCGCTGGATGACATCGCCCGTGTGTTGCTGGGTGGCGAGGCGGAAAAAACCTCGTGGACGAACATCATCCTTAAGATTCGCCTGCCCAAAACGATCACCGCCGCCCTTGCCGGGGCCGCGCTGGGCATCAGCGGCTTGATGATGCAAACGTACTTCCGCAACCCGCTGGCAGGACCGTTCATCCTCGGTGTCAGTTCCGGTGCGAGTCTGGGTGTAGCGCTGGTCGTCTTGTCTGTCGGGACCGTCGGCGGCACGTTGATCGCCGGATTCGGCCTCACCGGAGATTTACTGCTGACCTTTGCCGCCGCCCTCGGCGCGGGCATTACACTGGTGATTGTGCTATTGGTCGCGCAGCGCGTCGGCGATAGCATGACCCTGCTCATCCTGGGCGTGATGTTCGCGCAACTCACCGCCGCCCTCGTCACACTGCTGCTGCATTTTGCCGTAACAGAACGCATTCAAGCCTATGTCAACTGGACCTTCGGCAGTTTCACAGGCGTCACGTGGGATCAAATGCCGATTCTCGCCGGAGCAGTCATTCCGGCTTTGCTGGCATCTCTACTGCTGACCAAACCGCTTAACGCACTGCTTCTCGGAGAAGGCTACGCCCGCAGCATGGGCTTAGACATCCGGCGGGCACGCCTGCTCATCGTATCAGCGACAGCAGTTCTCGCCGGGGCCATCACCGCCTTCTGTGGACCCATCGGCTTCATCGGCATCGCAGTGCCGCATCTGTGCCGCGCCCTGTTCAGCACATCTGACCACCGGATTCTCGTGCCGTCCACCATGCTCATGGGTGCCCTGATCGCCATGTTCGCCGGGATCGTTGCCGAAGTCCCCGGCAGCAACGCCACCTTACCACTCAACGCTGTGACCGCGCTGATCGGTTCCCCGGTAGTGGTGATGGTCATCCTGCGTCAACGCGGCGTAAAACGGACCTTTGCCGCATGAATACACCCGTACTCGCCGCCGAAGCCCTCACCATCGGCTATAAAACCCGTCGCCAACAAACGACCGTCGCCGCAGACATCAATGTTACCCTGCACGCGGGCGAACTCGCCTGCTTAATCGGCCCCAACGGTGCCGGGAAATCGACGCTCTTACGCACTGTCGCCGGGATGCAAAAACCCCTCTCTGGCAGCGTATCACTTGCGGGGGACAACATCGCACAGCTATCCGCCATCGAACGGGCACGGCGGTTAAGTATTGTCCTGACCGAACGTCCCGACGCCGGACTGATGACCGGGTACGCGCTGGTTGCACTGGGGCGACATCCCCATACCGGATGGAGCGGACAACTTTCCGCACAGGATGAGCGTGCTGTGCGCGAAGCGGTCACCGCCGTCGGTGCAGACAATATCGCCAATAAGCCCATCGGTGAGATGAGCGACGGTCAACGCCAGAAGATCATGATCGCCCGCGCCCTGGCACAGCAGCCCGCCTTGCTCCTTTTAGACGAGCCAACCGCCTATCTCGATTTACCGCGCCGCGTGGAGATTATGCGCCTGCTACGTGACATTGCGCGGGATCGCAAACGCGCCGTCTTGCTTTCCACGCATGATCTCGATCTCGCGTTGCGCACAGCCGACCGTATCTGGTTGCTGGCAGATGGCGAACTTGTCGCCGGAACGCCGGAGGACCTCGTTCTCAACGGCGCATTCGCGCAGGCATTTCGCAGCATGGGCGCAACTTTCGATGCAAACAGCGGCGCGTTTACGATGGAATTGCCTACAAGCGCCGAAATCTGCGTAAACGGCAGCGGACTCGCATATACATGGACGGTCCGCGCATTGGAGCGTGCCGGGTACGCCATCACCACCGACGCAAAAACGACAATCACCATCACTGACGATCACTGGCTGCTGGCAGATACTAATGCAGCCAGCCGCTACAACACCATTGAAGATTTGCTGGCTGCGCTGACTCAGACGCACCACACACGTTAACAATCGCATATCCCCTGAGACGAAGGTGCGCCGAGGCCCGGATGTCCGGCGCAGAATAGGGAAAGTCCGGTGTAAGTCCGGCGCTGTCGCGCAACGGTAAAGGGCAATTTCGACGAAATTGCGCCAAGCCCGAATACCTGCCCTCGTCCTGGCTCGAAAACAGGATTTTCATGTTTGTGAGAATCCGAACCTTCGCCGAAAAGGGCATCGAGCATAGACGGATTCGTCGCACCTCACGGTGCGCCCTCTCCGTTTTCGTGCCCCTTTCCAGCGAAATGTCTTACAGGTCAGGGGCACAACCGCCTCTGCCTGCCAACCCGTTACGGGCATTACCGGATCGACCGGAAACCTGGTCGCGCCGATTTATTTACATGGCAAAGGAGGCCATCCCATGCCACGCAAGTTTGCACGTTTCACCGTATTCCTGCTGATCCTGAGCGCGTTGAGTCTGTTCACCGTCGCGCAGGATACCACCGAACTCGAAACTAACGCTGTTGAATGCGTCACCGAATACGCCGAAGGGGTCGATTACTTCCCCGAAAAGGCCACTTTCGAAGACGCGCAAAATGTCGCCGTCGAATACTTCGATCACTACAAGGTCGTTAGCGTCAACGGCGGTATGGGCGACATATTTACCTATGTACTGGTCCAATGTGGTACGCCGGAACCGGAAACTGACGCCATCCCCGAAGACACAGCCATAATCGAAGTCCCAACCGGGCGCGTAATCGCCCTATCGACCACGCAGATCGTTCATCTGGTCGAACTGGGTCTGCTGGATCAACTGGCAGGGCTGGATAGCTTTCTGTACGTAAATGCACCGGAAGTCCGCGCACTCATTGACGAAGGCGAGCAACTCGTCGAAGTCGCGCCGGAATTTAGCCTGAATATCGAGATCGTCCTCGAAGCCGAACCCGAAATCGTCCTCACCGACGATTTCGACCGTGACCGCCTGACCGCGCTCGCAGATGCCGAGATTTTCGCCGCTGTCAACACCGACTATCTGGAACAAACGCCGCTTGGTCGCGCAGAGTGGATCAAGTACACAGCCCTATTTTACAATGCAGAGGCCGAAGCGACCGCTGTCTATGACGAAATCGTCGCCAACTATGAAGACGCCCGCGCACTCGCCGCCAGTGTCCCCGCAGACGAGCGTCCGGTCGTACTGTGGAACGCCATCTCGCCCTTCTCCGATACGTGGGGCATCCCCGGCGCAGACACCTATGCCGGAACATTGATTCAGGACGCGGGCGGCATCATCGCGCTAATCGATCAAGCCGAAGCCGGGACCGCTTTCCTCGCCTTTGAAGTCGTCTACGAGGGCGCACTCGACGCCGATATCTGGGTGACTAACCTGTTCGCCGTCAATACGCTGGAAGATATCCTCGCCATTGACGCCCGTTACGAAGACTTCGCCGCCGTCGAAACCGGGGAAGTGTGGAACAACGACGCCGATGTCAACGAAAACGGTGGCAGCAACTACTTCGAGCGCGGCGTCACCAACCCTGATATCGTGCTGCGCGATCTCGTCGCCCTGTTCCACCCGGAACTATTGCCCGATCACGAATTTGCATTCTTCCGCCGCGTGGCTGCTGGCGAGTAAACCTTCTAATATCCGTCTGGCTCCCGGCAAACCGGGGGCCAATCTTCACAACATCTCACCACAAACCATTCATTAACCCAATTACAATCCACCGAAAAAATCTTTTCTCACGGATAAAACTGCTGTAACGCTTTCCACTCTGTGAATTTCTCGTTATACTTTAATGTATGAGAATATCGTATGGTTTCTACTGGTAGCTTCACCACAAATTAAAAATGTGTGTCCGACACGCAGACGCTGTCAGCGGCACAACATCCCGGTGTATCACAGCAACTACACCCAATCGTCTGAATCTTTAGTTGGAAGCGGTGGAACAAATGACACAGAAAATATTGATCATTGAAGATGCGGAACCCCTCCGCAACGATATCATCGAGATGCTCACCTACGAAGGCTTTACGGTCGCCGGCGCAGAAAACGGTGCTACGGGTGTTGAAGCCGCTAAATCCATGCGTCCCGACTTGATCGTTTGTGACATTATGATGCCCGAACTTGACGGCTACGACGTATTGGACCTGCTCCGGCAGGACGGTGCCACCGCTGCCATCCCCTTCATTTTCCTCACTGCCAAGACCGACCGCGCAGATATGCGTTTCGGCATGGGTATGGGGGCAGACGACTACCTGACCAAACCCTTCATGGCAGCAGAATTACTCGATACAATCCGCGCTCGTTTAGATCGCCGCGAGGTCTACGACACCCTCACACAGGAACGCATCAGCCAGATTACGGAAAATATCATCACCGCGCTGCCGCACGAACTGCGCACGCCGCTTAACACCGTAATCGGCTTCTCGAACATGATCGCCACCGAATCCAACCGGCTTAAACCGGCACAGGTTACAGAATGGGCCATGTTCATCAACGAGGCCGCGCTGCGCCTGTATCGCCTCGTGGAAAACTACCTGGTATATGCCCGTGCAGAAACCCTGATTCGTGACAAAGCACGCATGGAGACCATCCGCGAAGCGACCACCGAGCCGGGTGGAATCATTCAATTTCAGGCCATCCTGAAGGCGCAAAGCTACAAGCGCGAGGCCGATCTCGTCGTGCAACTGGATGAAACAGCGGGTCGCATCCATATTTCCGATCAAGACCTCGGCAAAATCACCGAGGAGATTCTTGACAATGCCTTCAAGTTTTCGACGGAAGGGACAACCGTCAAAATCGAAACCAAGATCAAAGGTGACATGTACATGATCCGCTTCGTTGATCAGGGTAAGGGCATGACAGAAGAGCAGGTCAGGCGGATTGGCGCTCACCTTCAGTTCGAGCGCTTCATTGACGAACAACAGGGTAGCGGGCTTGGTCTGGTGATCGCGAGTCGCCTGACAGAAGTATACGGCGGCACGCTCGAAATCGAGAGCAAACTTGAAGAAGGCACGACTGTAATTGTGAGTTTGCCGGTCTAATTGTCAATATTGATCAATTTGCCCGGCTTTCGCTGGCGATATTGCATGACTACGCCTTATAATAAGAGGCGTATCGGGCTTTGAAGCGTGGAAGGTGTGGCAGATGAAACGACAAGCGAGCCGGTTCTGGCGAATGATGGCCCTGTTCTCTTTTACTATTGTGATGGCAGGCTGTTTTCAGGCTGCCAGTGAAGAGCCGGAGGCCCCGCCGCCGCCCGCCGTCGGGCAGGTCAGCAGCCCCACCCCTGATCTTCCGGTGGAAACCGCAACCATTGAACCTGCTGGTGAGTTAACAGGGGAACCCGGTGTAGGGTTGACCTCAACACCAGAACCTTTTATTGAACCCACATTGGATGTTGGGCCAGTCTTGACCGAGACACCGACACTTGACACCAACAGCCTTTTCCCGGCGACGGATACGCCGGCCCCGGTGATCCCAGCAGCAACGGCAACACCAACGCTGATGATTGTCGCGCTGGGCACGCCCACCGCGCCCGTCGGGGACGTGAATGCCTTGCCGCCGGAACAAGTCGTTGATCCGCTTCAGGCAACGCCGACACTGCGCCCGGCGCTGGGAACTGCAACGGCTATTATTGCAACGGATATCGCCCAGGATGCTCTGGCAACGCGAGAGGCACAAAATGGCGTGCCCGGTGATCAACCGCCGCTCTTCGTGACCAGCACCCCATTTGGTCCGGGCTTGGCGACACTATCGCCCAATGATGGCGCGTTTACTACACAGCCGCCGCTGGCGACTGAACCCTTCCTCGCCACACAATCCGGCCCTGTCGTTGCACCGGGCAACTGCCTGCACACAGTCGCCGCCGGGGATAACCTGTTCCGCATCTCCTTGCGCTATGGTGTGTCGATTGATGCCATTGCCGCCGCCAACCCGACCAAGATCACGACAATCCAGATTATCGTGGTTGGTGACCAACTCGTCATTCCGGGCTGCAATACTGGCGGCAACCCCGGTATTCCGCAGGACCCTCCGCAGGGAACTTGCAATCCTGACGTACCCGGCAGCTACCGCTTCGTCCATAACGTGCGCCAGTACGAGACGCTGTTCGGCATTTCGCTGCAATACGGGTCCACCGTCAATGACATCGCGGCCTGCAACAATATCCCGAACATCAACCTGATTTACATCAGCCAAACCCTCTACATCCCGTAGACGGCAGGTTCGCTCGAACATCAACTTAAAACGGGGGATGCAAGCGCGTCCCCCGTTTTGCATGTATAAAAACGGAGACACTGCCTTATGGAAGAGAAAGTCGTCCGAAAGCGACGCGCCTACACCGGCAAGATGATCCACCTCGATGTGATGGACGTAGAAACGCCAGACCAGCGCATCCACCAGCGCGAGATCGTAGTACATCCCGGTGCAGTCGCGGTTGTGCCCTATGACACTGGCAACGTGATTCTGGTGCGGCAGTATCGCCTCGCAGCGCGGCAACTTCTGCTCGAAATCCCCGCTGGCAAGTTGGAACCGGGCGAACCACCGCAACTCACCGCCGAACGCGAATTGCAGGAAGAGGCCGGGTTCAAACCGGGCACACTGACGCCTTTGGACGGTCTATGGCTGGCTCCCGGCTATAGCGACGAGTACATTCATATGTATCTTGCCACCAATCTTGTTGCCTCATCCCTTAAAGCCGACGACGATGAATTCATCGAAATCGTCCGCTTGCCCCTCGCCGAAGCACTCGACAAAATCACCAGCGGCGAAATTCAAGACGCTAAAACGGTCGCCGGATTGCTGCGTGCGGCCCGTCATCTGAACGCCGTCTAAACATGCTTTGCGTATAATGGTGGAACGCTGGTAAACGCAGGAGACGCACCACCATGAATCGGACCATTCTCGTTGTTGACGATAAAGCCAATGTCCGCCTGATGCTCAAGGACTACCTCGGTGAGCAGGGATTTCGTGTCGTGACCGCCAACAACGGGCGTGAGGCGATCTATGCTGCACGTCACGAAAAGCCGGATTTGATCTTGCTGGATATCATGATGCCAGAGATGGACGGCTTTGAGTTCATGCGCCAGCATCGCAAGGAACGCGAGACGCCTATCATCTTGCTGACGGCGAAAATCGAGGAAACGGACAAGGTCATCGGCCTCGAACTGGGCGCGGACGATTATGTCGAAAAACCCTTCGGCATGGCGGAACTGGTCGCCCGTATTCGGGCGGTTTTACGTCGCACCGGTAAACCCGCCATGCAGCAGGAAGTTCTGCGTGCGGGGAACATTGTCCTCGACCATACCACCCATCTGGTGACCGTAGACGGCGCATCCATCGACCTCACGCCCTCGGAATTCGCGTTGCTGGCGGTACTGCTGGACTCGCCCGGTCAGGCTTTTTCTCGTGTGGACTTGCTGGAAAAGCTCAAAGGCAACTCGCTCGAAGGTGTGGAACGAACCATTGACGTGCATATTCGCAACCTGCGTGCCAAAATCGAGGCCGACCCCGCCGAACCCATCTACATTCAAACTGTGTTCGGCGTCGGCTATCGTCTCAACCCGGAGGCATGACCCATGCGGCAGTCCGTCACCCTCAAGTGGATTGCGTCGCTGGCACTGGCGAGTCTGGTGGGTATTGGCCTCATCGCCTTCGTGACCGATCAAAGCGCCCGTAGCGAATTCAATCAGCTTTTGCTCAATCAAGCGCAGGATGATTTCATCGCCATCGCCACCGGATATTATGCGGATAACGGAAGCTGGCGTGGTTTCGACATGTGGTTCCGCCGGGTGTACGAACCGCAACGCCGTCCATCAACACAGGGTAATAACAACGGCAATCGGAACAACCAGCAGAACGGAAACAATACGCAACTCTCCCCGGTGCCAAATTTCGCTGTGGTCGACCCAAACGGCATTGTGGTCAAAGGCGCGGGGCAACTGCGCCTCGGCGATTCGATTTCGCCAGCACGCATTCGCACAGGGGAACCAATTTTGATCGACAGTGAGCAAATCGGCACCGTGATCTCACTTAATGTCCCGCCAGAACTGGACCCGCGAGAGCGAGAATTTATCGCCCGCACCAACGAAGCGCTGATTATCGGTGCAATCGGAGCGATGGCGGCGGCTCTGCTAATCGGTGGCGTGCTGGCACGACAATTGACCCGCCCTATGCGCGAACTCACAGCCGCTATCCGCGCCATGAACAAAGGACAATTACGTCAGGAAGTGCCTGTTCGCACCCGCGACGAACTCGGTGAATTGACGACAGCGTTTAATCAAATGAGTGCCGAACTTGACCGTAGCAACCGTCTGCGCCGCCAGATGACCGCCGACATTGCTCACGATCTGCGCACGCCGCTAACGGTCATCAGCGGTTATCTTGAGGGAATGCGCGACGGCACGCTCAAACCGACCGTCGCCCGCTTTGACGCCATGTTCAGTGAAGCAACGCAGCTACGGCGGCTGATTGACGATTTGCGCACACTCTCACTCGCCGACGCCGGAAAACTCAAGCTGGAACGGCAATCTATCCCCGTTGAATCACTGGTCAATGGCATCGTGACCTCGTTCGCGCCACTGGCCCAGTCTGGCGAAATCACGCTCATCGCGTCCACCGCTCCGGGGTTGCCCCCGATCCATATCGACCGCGAACGTATGGCACAGGTTCTCGGCAATCTGGTCAGCAATGCTCTACGGTACACCCCCTCCGGCGGAAAAATCACCATCGCCGCGCAACGATCCAGCACGCAAACGCGTCTGTCCGTATGCGATACAGGCGAAGGCATCGAACCGGAAAAGCTGCCATATATCTTCGAACGCTTCTACCGCGTAGACGAAGCACGCACCGACAGTGAATCTGGCCTCGGTCTGGCGATTGCGCGTTCGATTGTGGTCGCGCATGGTGGCTCAATCCATGCAGAAAGTGCCCCCGGCAAAGGCACGACCATCCACATTGACCTGCCCATCGCAGCGGAGGCCGCATGAGCGACCACTTCCAGCAGATTTACGCTACCCAAGCCGAAAAATACGACACGATGGTCCGGCGCGAGGATTATCAGGGAAATCTATTGCCTGCGCTGACCGCTATTTGCCCTTTCGACGACGCCGGTGTGGTCGAGTTCGGTGCAGGCACCGGACGCCTGACGCGCCTCATCGCTCCGGTAGCAAAGCACATCACCATCACTGATATCGCCCCGGCGATGCTCACAGTCGCACGCGAATCACTATGCGAAATTGGCACAAACTGGTCGCTGGCAGCAGCCGACAATCGCGCCATGCCCGTCCGCACCAACAGCGCCGATATCGCCATTGCCGGGTGGAGTTTCGGTCATTTCGTGGCCTGGTATGGTGACCGCTGGCGCGACGAAATCGGGCGTGCAGTCGATGAAATGCAACGCGTCCTCAAACCGGGCGGGACCGCGATCATCCTCGAAACGATGGGAACCGGCTCAAAATCCCCCGCGCCGCCAACGGACGGACTCAGCGCCTACTATACCTGGCTGGAAAACGAGCGCGGGTTCGCCTATTCGTGGATTCGCACCGACTACAAATTCGCGTCTATAAACGAAGCTGACGAACTCACGCGCTTCTTCTTCGGCGATGCAATGGCGGATCGGGTACGCGAAGAATCATTGAAGATTCTGCCGGAATGCACAGGCATCTGGTCGCATAAACGTTAAGAGCACACGGAAAAACAATTATAATCTCACGCTTATCTCGATTTTACGTCATTCATATACTCGCCCGATACCATATAGTCACTGTCCAATCAAACGAAAGGACATTTCAATGAGTAATGTCATAACACAGATAAATTCAACAACTACACCCGATATCGGGTTAACTGATACAGCACGCATTGGCGTCGTAGATACACTCCGTACCGTTCTGGCAGACGAGCACATGATCTATTTGCGTTTGCGCAATTATCACTGGAATGTGACGGGTCCGTCATTCCATGCGTTGCACGAAATGTACGAAGAGCAATATCAGGCGATTGAGCAGATTATTGATGAAATCGCGGAACGCATTCGCACGTATGGCGAGTTCGCTCCGGGTACAATGCAGGAATTCCTTGACATGACACGTCTTGAGGAAACGCCAGACCATTACCCCGACGCCCGCACAATGACGATGGAACTGGTAGAGTTTAACGAAGCGTTTGTGCGTAACCTGCGCAGCGATGTCAGCCGCGTGAGTGGCGAATTCGAGGATGTTGCCGCAGAAGACTTCCTGACCGGTCTGTTGCAGAAGCATCAGGAATTTGCATGGATGCTGCGCTCCTTCGTTCAGGGCTGGACCAGCTAACCCAACCTACAACTATAAAATCGCAAGAGGTGGCCTTCAGGTCACCTCTTTTGATTCATAAAGTCGATTCATAATGTACAGTGCCAGCAACACAAACGCGACTGTTTCTACGATAACATCCACCAGTGCCGCGCCAATTGCATTTCCAGCGGGGATCAAGACCGCACTCGCGGCAAAACGTAAAATCAGCGTCCCCGCGATGACCGTGTTCGCCAGTTGTGCGCGTCCAACAGTGTAACAATATAGCAGATAACCGCCTTTAAGCGTCGCCGGAAGCAGCGCCACTGCCGCGACTTGCAAAACGATCCCTGCATCATCGAAGCCGGGACCATAAACCAGCGTCACCAGCAGCGGACCCGCAACCACCCCACCCCCGGCGAATACGAATCCGAGCAGTACCAGCATCCGCCGCGCCCGACCGAAAAGCGCCGCCAGCGCGTTCGGCTGCGCGACCACCGCGCCCAACGCCGGGAACAGCGCATCAAACGCCGCCCGTGTGACCATATTCGCGCCTTCGATAAAGCGCCCACTCGCTGCGAAAACCCCAACTGCTGACGTATCCGCGAGGCTTTCCAACAAAATCACGTTCAAACGGGTGTGTAAAGCGGCGAGAACAGCCGCAACTGCAAAGGGCCAAGCATTGCGCAGCAAATGTAGGGGCACAATTCTTTGCGCCTGCCGGGGGAAGGGACCGAATCGCCCGCGATACATCCCCCACGCCACGACCAACTGCCCCGCCGATGTGACCACGTTGACCGCCAGCACGTCCAGCACATCGCCGCCAAATGCGAACACCAACGCCGTCAATATCACCTGCGCAGATAGCATCCCCACGTTGAGCAGGGCGATAGGCCACATCACCCGATGGGCGCGGAACAACGCTGTAAACGATCCAAATAAGGGGAAAATTATCACCAGCGGCGCGGACAGGCGAATGCCTTCTACAACTGACTGGTTATCACTCAATAGCGGTGCAAATACGAAAAACAACACCGCCATCCCGCCACCGAGGACGAGCCGCGCCTCAGTCGCCGCCCGCAAATACGCAGACCCGCGTGAAAAGTCAGCGGCGACATCACGCGTAATCAGGGTTGCCAGCCCGAAATCGGCGATAATCGCCAGCGGAAACGTCCACGCCAGCGCCGCCGCATACACACCGAGTCCGCTTTCGCCCAGTACGCGCCCGATCAACGCCGACAGCAAAAAGGCGAGTCCGGCGGTCCCGGCATTACTACCGAGCAGCGTCAACGTGTTGGCACGCAGGCGAGTCAACGTTTATTCGCTCAACTCAAGCAAACGCATTTCATCGTCCGACGCGTCATGGAACACGATCCGCCGACCGTCCGCGCTCACATCCCAATCGCCATTTTTGACCGTGAACGGCAGCGTATCCGGCGTGGTCAGTATGCGATTTTCACCCGTCGGAACGTGATAATATGCCAGCGAATGATAGGCGCTGTTCGCATTCAGCGGCAGATAATAGACGCTATCGCGGTCACGCCAGCGCCAGCCACCGAACCAGGGGAGCAATTGCGGTGTCGCGCCCTCGACAATATCCAGCACATGCACGCCGTTCGTCGCCGGGTCGCGCTGCCACGTCAGCATAAACATCAGGCGATTGCCACCCGGCGCAACCGACAACCCGCGTAGATTGCGGAAATTACCCAGCGAATAAACGCTGTCGTCGCGTGTATCGTAGACGGTTAAGGCGGTGATACGCCCGGCGAATGATTGCGTAATCAGCAGACGATGCGCATCCAACCACTGCACACCGAACCCGGCGTCCGAAATGATGATGCGTGCGTTTTCGCCGTCAATGTCAGATACCCAGATCGACGCAGGCGGCGCAGGCGAACCGGGTATGCGCGGGCCGCCCTGTGTAATCCATACAAGCTGCTGGTTATCCGCGCTGATGGCGGGCGCGGCCCCGG
>DAOTXA010000048.1:0-8690 GCA_034435595.1 Anaerolineae bacterium
TTCATTCACGCCATGCAGCAAATCGCGGAAGAAGCGCGTGAGAACCCCGATTTGCTGCACAGCGCACCGCACACGATGCCCGTCTCGCGTCTGGACGAAGTGCGTGCGGCGAAGCAGTTGGTTCTTTGTTGCGCCCCGGTGATGAAGACCGTAGCGAATTAGCCACCACACCAGACTTGTGTTCACGGAAACCCGGCCCACATGCCGGGTTTTTTTGTGGCAATTCGCCGGTTTACAAAGTACTATACGGTGGTTTGATATTCGTTGACTCTCTCTTGGAAACGTGCGCCATGAAGCCGAAAATTTTTCTCAGCTACAGTCGTGACGATCTCGATATGATGCAACATGTAAAAGACAGTCTGACCGCACGTGGACTCAATGTATGGACAGATGAACAGTTACAACCCGGTTCGCCTCGATGGGAATCGGAGATTGCAGAAGCTATAGAAAATTCACAGGCAATGGTCGTGATTCTGACCCCATCTGCGAAGTCGTCTATTTGGGTGGGCAGAGAAATGAGCTATGCTGAGCAGCATGGTGTGCGTATCTTTCCGCTGTTAGCCTCAGGAACTGAAAAGACGTCCATCCCTATGATTTTGATTTCGACACAGCATGTCGATATCAGAAGTGGTTTTGCAAGTGGCATTGAGGCGTTGACCAATGCACTACACGATTATTTAGGAATCGATGTCATACGCCCGGAAGTCCACACAGATCGTACCGAGGAATTAGCAAGATTCATCGCCAATTCGACCCATGACATGCGTAGCATGCTTGCAGTTATTCGCACTTCAACGCATTTTCTTTCGCATTATAAAGAGAGCGTCGATGAAGAGCGTCGAGAACTACTACTTGCGCGGATCAACGAGCAGACAGAACGACTCTCAAGATTTCTCGACGATATCGGCGAGATTACACGCTTAGAACGGGGCATTCTACCTAAACCCCGTGAAGCAACTGATTTGCAGGCGCAACTCTCAGAATTGGTCGATTATTATCGTGATCTGGCAACTACTGAGGGTATTGAAGTGGTTTATCGGGAGCCGGATCAGCCCATTTTCGCTGTCATTGCTGAAGATCAACTTCGTCGTGTTGTAGATAACCTCTTGTCCAATGCAGTCAAGTACTCCAACCCCAACGGAATTGTAAAGGTATCCATCATGGCTGATGGTACTCATGCCCACTTGCAGATTATCGACAATGGAATCGGAATCGCCGCAGAAGATCAATCACGGATTTTTACACGCTTTTTTCGTGGTGATAATGCCGAAGGCGTATCACAGGGTACTGGGCTTGGCCTGGCAATCACACGCGAAATCGTGGAATTCTATGGTGGCAGCATCAGCTTCGAGAGTGAGTTGGGCAAGGGGTCAACATTTACCATTCGCCTACCCCTCGCCTCCGAACCCAATGAGGAATAATCCAGCGTCACCGCACCCTGCTTAACACCCGCGCCGCGTGCAGCGATACCCACCGATTACGCTCGACCTTGGGCGTAAACACCTTCCAATTTTGACTCGCATACGGATTCGCGGATTTCCAGTGACCGTTCAGATCACGTTGATCACGCAGCCAATCCAGCGCCGGACCCGCGCCGGGACGATCCAGCGAGTCGAGTTCCGCCAGCAGACTCAGCACAAACAGGATATCCACCTGATAGAACAACGGGAAGTTGAGGTTCCACCACAACTTATGCGATTGATTGTCGGCGGGATAACGGACGTCCAACAGCGAGAACGACTCGGTCAAAAATAGTCAGGAAATGAAAATGAACGCGGCCCCATATGGGGCCGCGTTCTGGCGTACAGTGATCTGGAACTGTTACAGTTCCCAGGAGTCCCCGCAGGGACTCCCCATCACAGTGATGGTTAGCTTAGGGGCGCGTCATGCCTGCGACAGCTTCTTCGCCACCGATATCCAGCAGGGTGTCGTACATGACCTGGATCAGGTACGTACCGTTATGGGCATAGCCGCCCGGATCGCTGTGGATCCACTGCCAGTTGTAGATGGCACGTGTCAGGGTCGGCGTCCAGCTTGGGTAAGCGTTAGAGCGCTCGGCCTCTTCGCCTTCGATGACGCCGTTGCCGTCGAGGTCGGCGAACCAGTACGGGTAGCCGCCGCCCTGAGCAATCGGGGTACCGATGACTTCAGCGCCGTAGGCGATGATTTCTTCGAGCAGAAGCTCTTCAAGGGTGATCAGTTCGCCGTGGATACCTTCGGTGGCGTCGCCGTCACCGTCGTAGTCCACTGCAACTTCACCGGCTTCTTCGTCTACGAAGCGGATCGCCTGCGGGTCGAGGTCACCTTCTGCCTCATGGCATTCGGTGCATTCTTCGAGTTGGACAATACCGGTATGGATGCTGTGGCAATCGGCACATGTGGCGAAGCCTTCAGCGTGCATAAACTGACCGGCATATTCCATGCCTTCGAACTGGTACGCACCGTTGGCGTCCGCACCGAAGAGGGAAGCGCCGCCCGCGAAGTAGTGCGGGTTCTGGAAGCGGAGTGCATCGCTGACTTCGTCGTCACCAACACCGGCACCGGCAATTGCCGCCGCGATGTTCACGCCGCTGTTACGACCCTGATGGCAGTTCAAGCACAGGTTACTGGGATCTTCTTCTTCAAAGGCCAGTTCCGCGCCGCTGGGGAAGGTCACGAATTCCTGCTCGTAGATGCTGAAATCTTCGAGATCGTCATGGCAGGTGAGGCATTCGAGCGAATCGGACGGCTCAAAAGCGATAGTCACACCATTTTCGAGTTCAAACGGCAGACCTTCTGCGGTATGGCAGCGCGAGCAGCGGCCCGATACTTCACCGTCTTCGTCCCAGTGACGGAACGCTTCGAGTGTGGCGTTGAAGTGACCATAGTCGTCACGCTGGATGGCGACCATGTCGTCCATGCCCATACCCATCGCTTCGGCTAGCAGCATCGTGCTGTCGTAAAGCAGTTCGATGTGATACTTGGCGTTATGTGCGTAGTTGCCGGGGTCCTTGACGCTGACCTGATAGTTGTAGATTGCGATCAGCAGGTTCGGGGTAAACGCATTGTACGCGTTGTCACGGATGCCTTCTTCTTCGCTGACAACGCCGTCGCCGTCAGTGTCGATGAAGATGTAGGGATAACCAGAGCCGTAACCAATCGGCGTACCAGCGACTTCCACTGCGTAAGTCTGGATCGTGGAGAAGAGGACTTCTTGCAGACCCTGAATTTCGCCGTAGATACCTTCTTCGACATCACCGTCGCCGTCATAATCGACCAGCGAACTCGCCATGCGAATTTCCTGAACTTCTTCGATGTCGTCTGCGTCATGGCATTCGGCGCATTCGTCGAGCTTCAGTTCGAGGGTATGCGCGTTATGGCAGTCGTCGCATTCCTGATAGCCTTCAACGTGGTTGAACTGCGGCTGGTAGAAGTTGCCTTCGATTTCATAACCACCATTGGCAATCGAACCGTAGAGGCTGGCTGCCGCTGCATAGTAGTGGATATTGATGAAGCTCAAGTCTTCGCTGACCGCGTTCATGTCTTCGAGGCCGGTTTCCGCAATAGCAGAATCCACCGTCGCCTGCGAGGAACGACCCTGATGGCAGTTCATGCAGCGGGCGCTGTCGCCGGGGATGTCCACTTCTTCACCAGACGGGAAGACTACGAAATCGAGTGTCTGCGAAACGTCGTTGTGGCAGACCACGCAGGAAACGACCGTACCGAGAGCAGCCGGGGCGTCAACAGAGAGGAAATCACTGCCGTCTACGCCGAGGAAGTCAAGGTGTCCGCCTTCACTGTGGCAGGCCGCACAACGCTCGGAAACTTCGCCGTCTTCGTCCCAATGAACAAAAGCTTCGGCTTCGGCGTCGGCATGACCGGAACTCGCCCACGCTGCCTCGATTTCGGGCAACGAAGTGGGGTCATAGCCATCGTCCTGTGCGACCGTAGGGCCAGACTGAAATGCCATCATGCCAAAACCTAGCACGATGAGAAGCAATCCGGCGATCAATAGAGTTTTTCTTTGCATCAGCTTACCTTTCAGTAAATAAGCCTTTTTCGTCAAAAATCGTTTGAGTCTGTGGTTGTGTTCGTGCCGCATCTCTCACGATGTATAACCAGATTTGGGAGAGGTAGGTGTTTGCGTCCGTGATTCAGTCATTCATTTCCATAACGAACTATTACCCCTCTTGAGGTCTTGCACATCCTATGTGTACAACATTCAAAAGATACACTCAAGCGAATTCATCCCTGCGGACGACCCCTCATCCCCAAAGATCATCCGTAGGGATGAGTGAGCGACGACTCTGGCGAATGTAAGCGAAAAAAAGCCCGTCTCGCGGTTGAGACAGGCTTGTGATAAATTCGCTTAGTATGTTGTTAGCTTACGTGTTTCTTGATCGCCGAAATTGGCGTAGAAATGACCAACGATTTGTCTCTATCGCGTTGATTTTCAGCACGCTAGCGGCCCCATTCAACGGTGTCGCTAAGGATGACAAATCGCTGGCGCGATACATTCTCCCCTTTTTCTTACACCTTGCCCTTATGCCTTATGGAAGAAGGGCCGGGGCATGAGGTAAAGCTCACTTCACTACCCCGCGTTGACGACGATCACCGGGCAGGGTGCAGCGTTGAGGATATGCTCGATCTTCGGCCCCATATACAGGCGATCCGACCCGGCACGTACATCCGTACCCAGCACGATCAAATCGACGTTCTCCTCTTCCGCCACACGCAGAATTTCATCGTCAATGACGGTCCCTTCGCGCACGACGCCGCAGGTTTCTACGCCGAGGGCCTCGCCAATCTCGCGCAGTTCGCCGACGATTTGCTCGGAACTAATCAACTGCTTATCGACAACCGCCTGTCGCGCAGGCAGATAGTGCCCGTTCGGGTGTTGTTCCACCACTTTGAGGATAATCGCTTCACAGTTCTCATCTTCGCTCGATACCATCGCAAAGCCGACCTGCGCCGCCCGCTTCGAGGATACCGAGCCATTGGTGGGGATAAGAATCCGCTTCGGTTGCCAGTCCTCCGGCATCATTGACGTTCCATGTACCACAATCGCGGGAACCGAAGTCATGCGCGTGATATGATCCACGATAGGCGAAAACAGTGTCGTCGCATCCCGGTTACGATCCGACGCGCCGAGGATAAGCAGATCATACCCTTTATCGACCTCATCGAGGATAGCGATCTCTGGCTGTTTGTGGTTGACCACTTTGCGATCCCATTGCTGTCCCTTGAACAGGTTCCCCATCTCATCAAGGAACTTGCCGCGTTCGACGCTATCCACCCCCCCGTTGGGATTGATGTTGAACAGTGTAATCGCCAGGTCGGTCTTGGAACCGAGGCGCTCTAGAATGCGTGCTTCTACGCGCTGGTTGGCGTTGCCTACATCTGGCCCGTGATAGCGAACGGGCAGCAGCACGCGGTGCGCGTTGATAATCAGATTGTCTTTGTTCAGTTCTTCCTGGCGCAGCCGTTCGAGTTCGTGTTCCGGCGTCTGGATTTTGGTCACCGTCCAGCGCAGCAGCGTCGGGGCAATCAGGGACGTAGTCACCGCCATGACAACGATAATCGAGAACATCTCCTGCGTCAGCACACCCAGCGTCAGACCAATCGTGGCGACAATGATCTCCATACTGCCGCGTGCGTTAAGTCCCACGCCAAGGAACAGCGCCGACCAGTGATCGCGCCCGCCGATGAGACGCGCCCCCAGATAAACGCCCGTCACCTTACACAACATCGCCGTCGAAATCACAATGAGAGCGATCAGCATCAGACGCGGCTCAAACAGCGCCACAATGTTGACCTTCAACCCGGCAACGGCGAAAAAGATGGGCGCGAAGATACCCAGCGCGATGCTTTCCAGCTTATGCACTACTTCGTGACTCAAATTCGGCAGACGACTGAGCAGAATCCCCAGAATAAACGCGCCCAGCAGCGCCTCAATGTGCAAAAAGTGGGTGATCGTCCCCCACGTGAACATGAGCAGCACAACGAGTGACAAAATCTTGTCACGCCCACGGATGTTCTCTTGCGTAAAGCGCAGCAGCCGCGCCACGATCCACTGACCCACCGTAAAGCTCAACGCGAGAAAGGCCAGCACAATCCCGACCGAAGACGCGACCGAACCAACAGTGATCGCCTGACCACCCACCAGGCCGATGACGATCGACAACAAAATCCAGCCCGTCGTATCGTCGATCATGGCAGAAGCGATAATATTCTGCCCGATGTCGCGCCGTGTAAGGCCGAGGTCCATCAGCACTTTCGCCACTACCGGAATCGCGGAAATCGCCATACTCGTCGCCAGAAACAGCGAGAACACAAAGCGCTGTTCAGGGTCCGCGAGCATATCATCGGGCAGCACCTGACCAAGCAAGAAGCCCGCCGACAACGTCACGCCAAGCCCGCCGACAGCAACGCCTAATGCAGATCGCGCCTGCCGCCGGATCAAGGCCACATCTGTTTCCAGCCCGGTGATGAGCAGCAAAAACATCACGCCAATCATGGCGACCATTTCCAGCAGATACCCCGCTTCTGCCGTCTGCGGGATGATGACCTGTTCGACAGCGGGAAACAATCCACTAAGCAGTGACGGACCCAGCACGATCCCGGCGAGAATTTCACCGACAACCGACGGCTGCCCCAGTCGCTGTGACAATTCGCCCAGAATACGCGCCGTGAACAGTAGAATTGTGATTTGGATGAGCACTTGCAGAATGTCGTTATGCGGGGCAGCGGTGAATACACCGTCAATCAGTGCCCCGGTGCCGGTTTCCCCGGCTGCGAGTAGCCACGTCATAATATCCCCCCGGTTTGTTAGATGAAAAATCCATGTTTCATTATATATCGTTATAGTCTACAGGGAATTGACTAGATGCACATGAGAGTTTCTAAGGATTCACCTTCGCAGATGATCAGCACGCGCCGCACCCTATATTCTTCCTCACGAAAGTAACGTCTTGCAGAATTCGATGAACGCATACACATCCGCGAAGTTAGAGGCGATACCCAGGGATACACGCACCGCGCCAATCGCTTCTTCATTGCCCTCAGCGGTCATGGCGACAATAAACTCGTCGAAGGACATGCGGTCTTTATCGGCAAGTGTGCGGCAAATAATGTCTCTGGTTAGGCCGTGTGCCAGTTCCCCCGCCCCCGGATTGCAGAAACATCCGGTTCGCAGAGAGATGTTACGCTCGATCGCCAGATTTTCTACATAGCGATAATCAATCAGCTTGCTACCCGCATCATAGAAGTTCAGCGTCACCGTCGCACCGCGCTGCTCGGTGCTTTCTGGCCCGTAAATGCGAGTCAGCGGCGCACCGTTGCTGTGGGTTAAGCCACAAAGCTGCTCGATCATCCAGCCGGTCAGCAACATCACGCGGTCGTGGATCGTCTGCACATCCACCCGCTGCATCAAACGCAGACCTTCCTCAACGGCGGGCAGTGTCAAATAATTAATCGTACCATCTTCAAAGGCTGCTTCGTTCTCGTGCAAAAAGTGGGTATCTCCCTGCACAGTCGCAATGGTGATCGTCCCCCCGGCAAACCACGGACGTTTGAGCTTCGGCATCACCGCTTTGCGGACGATCAACGCCCCTACCCCGGTTGGATAGCCGAACATCTTGTAAAACGACAGCGTGACGAAATCCGGCGCAACCGCGCTCAGGTCCAGGCAATTCGTCGGCGCGAAGGCCGCCGCATCCAGCAGTACATCCCAGCCGTGATTGTGCGCCGTCGAAATCCAATCCAGCGAGTGCTGCACACCGCTAAAATTCGACTGCGCCGGATACGCGAACAGACCATTTTTGCCGTTCGGCTTATTCACCAGCAGATCATTCAGCGCTTCCGCGTCGATATAGAGATCAGGCGGCAGCACAGGGGCGTAAATATACTCACTGCCACCGTTACGGGCGAATTCACGGATGCCGTTGACCGAGTTGTGATTGTCAAAGCTGAGTAAATACTGACCGCCCGGTTCGAAGGGATAGGCTTCTCCCACCAGTTTCAACGCGCCGGATGCATTCTGTGTGAAGACGCAAATGTATTCTGCCGGGTCAGCGTTAAAATAACGCAGCACAGCGGCACGAGCGCTTTCGTCCAGTTCGGTGGATGCCCGCGAGGTCGGGTTATTCGAGTGTGGATTGCCGAACACGTTGCTATCCAGCAGCGTCATATGCGCTTGTAGCTGGCTGCGTGTGTACAGGCTGCCCCCTGTATAATCGAGGTAAACGTGGCGGTTCTGGTCAATACGGGCGAATTCATCGCGGCGTAGATCATCCAGCAGGCGGGTTTCTTTATATGCCGGATTCACAGCCAGAAATAATTCATATGCCTGTGCATAGTCGGGTGTCGTGGTGGATGGAGTCGCCGACATAGGGATATCCTTTGTGCTGCAAAACACATTGCAATCTTTCATCTATTTTAACGCAATCACCAGCACAAAGGCGAAGGAAAAAACGACAGGACTTTCACCTTTCATCATTCGCCCTGTAACTATGCTTTGCCGCTTGACCGTCGCTGTGCTAAGATTCCTCCGGTATTGATATGAAATTAAAGGAAGTCCGCCATGCGAAGTCGTGGTCTGGTGATTTTTGTGATTTTGAACGTGCTGATTTCGGCAGCGGTAGCGTTTGCCGTCATCAACCTCAGTGGAGATAACAGCGGCAGCAGTGGTAGCGGCGAGCGACTCGTCACCT
>DAOTXA010000049.1:0-4370 GCA_034435595.1 Anaerolineae bacterium
TAAACGGGCACGCAGCAGCACACATTCAACTGGTATGCGAAGGCACGCTCATCACACTGAAACAAGACAGTGTAATCATCGACGACGGCAAAACCCGGCGCGAGCTTAAACCAGAAGAAGACCCGTTCCTCATCGAGAACCGGGCCTTCCTGCAAGCAATCGAAACCGGCGACACCTCGCATCTACTCTGCGACTACGCCGAAGCGCTCAAAACGCATCATGTCATGCATGATATTGTGGATAAAAGCAAAGCGTGACCCCTCACCTTTTCTCACGGAGCGTGTTGCACGCTCCGTTGAACCCCTAAACCCCGTTTACTTCGATCACATCGAGATTGACTCTATCTATATGTTTATATTATACTATGTTCACTTGAACCTATATACTGATGAACCTAAAGAATCATGACCATTACCTACGCGATCCTTGGATTACTAAGCCAGCAAGCACTGACCGGCTACGATTTGAAACAACGTTTCCAGAATTCACTGACGATGTACTGGTCTGGCAGCAATAATCAGATTTACCGCACACTCGTCAAATTGAAAGAGGGTGGCTTGGTCACTCGTGAAACCCTTGATCAGAAAGCTGGACCTTCACGAAAGCTTTATACGATTACTACTGCCGGAGAGCACGCCCTCTACGAATGGTTGCTGACCGCACCTGAGCTACCGGAAATCAAACACCCCCTGCTCATTCAGCTAGCGTGGGCAGACCGTCTTACAGATGAAGAACTCGACAACCTGCTTCAACAATACGAGCAAGAAGTGGGTTTGCGCCTGATGATGGTCCGCGAGGGTACAAAACGTGACATTGCAGATCACCCGCCACGAACCTCGCGTGAAAAATTGCTGTGGGATCACATCAATGCCAATTGGGAAGAAACCTATGCCCACGAATTGAGATGGGTTCAGTCACTACGGAATCGACTCAAGTCACTCTAAGGAGACAAGCAAATGACTGCAAGCAAATCACTATATCGCTCGTCCGCCGGTGAGAAAGCGATCATGGATTTCTATAACAAGGTGCTGGCAAACTGGCAGGTTGATTACGATACCGTTACAGTTGAAACTCGCTACGGTGAAACCTTTGTCATTGCATCTGGTGACCCGGCAAATCCAGCAATTCTACTGCTGCACGGTGGCACATCAAATGCCACCTCCTGGGCTGGAGATGTAGCCGTGTATGCCGAGCATTTCCGTGTATACGCGGTTGATCAAATTGGCGATCCCGGTAGAAGCGCACCAACTCGTCCATCATTTGAAAGCGACGCCTTCGCAGAATGGTTAGATGATGTGCGAATTGGGTTAAAGCTCGAAAAAATGATGCTGGTCGGGTTGTCACAAGGTGGATGGATTGCGCTGAAATACGCGATAACTTACCCGGTTCACGTATCGGCACTTGTCCTGCTGACACCCGGTGGCATTGCGCCACATAATGCATTATTCATGTTCCAGATGATGACGCTGTTCCTACTCGGCAAGTGGGGGCAAACCCGCGCCATGAAAATGCTATTCGCAGACTTCCCAATTCCAGAGGGAACGGTCGAGATCATGGGATTAATCATGCGACACTTCAAGGCGAACCGCGTAACGTTGCCCCTCTTCAGCGACGAAGAACTCGCCACTTTGAAGATGCCAGTATTGCTGGTAGGGGGTGAAAAAGATCGTCTATTGGATGTACCTGCAACCGCAGAGAGACTTTCCGCACAGGTACCACAATTGCAGATCCACATCATCGACGGTGCAGGACATGCCATTGTGCATACTGCATCGGAGGTCGTGAATTTTCTGTTGAAACTACCGCAACAAGAACAAACAATTATTCGGTGAAAATGGCGGATGCATCCACCGTTTTATCTAGCACGGGCGCGTTGAAGCTGTCATTGGCTTTATACGCGCCCACCCGCTGAAATTTGCCGTCCGTGAGCGTGGGTCGCAAAAATGCGACCCCTATAACACCTCTCTGAGCATCTATGTGCAAATAGAAAATTTAATGCGATTACCCTGAGCACCTAACGAGCCGCAATCAACCCCGGCGTGTTCGTCTGCTTGATCGCCTTCCCCGGCGGAACAACGAGAAACTCATCATCCGACCAATCACCATTCACGAGCATCGCCAGCAAGCGCATTTCGACGGTGTGCGGGCTGTTCGCGTGGACAAGTTCAATCCCACGCATTAACGCGGAACAGGTCAGCGCCAGATAGCACGCCATCAGGCGTTCTCCAATACACGGGCAATCGCGGCGATATGATCCGGCGTACTCCCGCAACATGCACCGATGATCCGTGCGCCCTTGTCGCGCACACGCGCCGCATAATCGCCCATGATATCCGGCGTGGCATCGTAAACCGCCTGCCCGTTTTCGATGCGCGGCAGTCCGGCGTTCGCTTTGGCGATCAGCACCGCATCCGGCTGCGATTCGTGCATCTGCGCAATCACCGCCTCAATTTCATCGGGACCATTACCACAATTACCACCCGCTGCCAGAGCCTTCAGTCCGCTAATCGTCTCGATGGCCTGTGCAGGCGTTGTCCCCATCATCGTGCGCCCTTTGGTATCGAAGGTCATGGTGACGGTGAACGGCACATCCGGCGCGGCCTGCTGAACTCCCTTCACAGCCGCAGCAATCTCCTGAAGGTCCGCCATCGTCTCGATCCACAATAGATCAACACCCCCGGCGACCAGTGCCGCCGCCTGTTCCGCGAAGATTTCGACCGCGTCGGCTTCGGATAGCGTGCCCATCGGCGCGAAAAACTCGCCGGTCGGCCCCATCGACCCGCCAACCGCGACCGGATGCGGCGCGGCATCGGCGGCGGAACGGGCAATTTTTGCGGCGGCTTCGTTGAGTTCCGCACAGCGATCCGCCAGACCGTGCCCCTTCAAGCGCAAACGGTTGCCGCCGAAACTGTTCGTCAGCACGATTTGCGCCCCTGCGTTGATATATCCGTCATGAATGGCGCGAATGTCGTCCACCCGTTCGACGTTCCATAGTTCCGGTGGGTTGCCCGATTTAAGCCCTTTGCTCATCAGCATCGTTCCCATGCCGCCATCGGCGACGATGGGCGTACCTTCTGCCAATAATGCGTCAAATGTCGTTTTGGTCATCCTATTTCCCTCTGAAAATTATGTCTCACTACCATCCGGTAAAGCGCAAGATGCTGCACAAACACATCTTGAAATCCGGCGTGCGCGGTCAATTATACATAGTCGATATCAAGATGGGCGACACGCTCGCGGTCGGCGCTATTCGCCAACAATTGTATCGCGCCCATATCTGCCGTGTTACCCACCTGTTTGAAGCGATCCAGCGGCAGCGCCGGAAACATGCTAATCGCAATTGCGCTGTTGATGCCTGTTGATACGCTGTTGAGATGAGGGGCGGTTGTTTCTGATTAGTCTGTTCTGCGCTGCGATGGGCTAAATGGACTTATGCATAAACGTGTCACACTGGTTGGGTACCCGCATACTCAGGAGACACGTTGATGGAATTTGCAGATGCCCCCCTCAAACTCACCCCCGACCGCGTAGAAGATATACTCGGCGTCACTACACTGGACGATCTACCCGACGTGCAGCCAGAACACCGCACACGTCTGAGCAACACCACGCCGCTGATGGAAAAAATGTGGCGCATCGCCCTGCGCGACGCTGAGTCCAACCTCGTATTCAAAAGTAACACGCACTACTTCGGCGCAGGCGCGAGCTTCGGCCCAAAGGTGTTCATCCGCGATATTGCAATTAGCGGCTTGCTCGGCATCAATCGCATGTATCCCGAATGGATGTTGAGCAGCCTCAAATACGCCTGTAAGGTGCGCCTTGATCTTGGCTGGCGTGCCCCGCGTGCATATCATGTGCCGCAGTTCGATGTGCCCTGGGAACTGTTCGATATGACCGGGCGCGAATTCATGGCGGCGCACAACACCAATAACGCCGTTCGCCGCACCGATTCGGTCGTATGGATATGGGCGGCGGCTGATCTTGGTCAACACTATGGCGCAGGTTATGATTGGCAGTGGGTCTATGACACCGGCAACCAGTTCTTCGATAGGTTCTTTGATCCGCTTTACGACGAAGCCGATGGCCTGTATCACGGACAGGCGTGTTTCATCGACATCCACTTTGACCGGCATCAGGCGTCCGGCTATCCGCAGGAATGGGGTATCGCCGATTGTGTGACCATCAAGACGACTTCGACCAATGCGCTATACGTTCTCGGCATGGAGGGCATGGCGACAGCGGCCCGCCAACTGAGTTTGCCGGATGAGGCCGCGCAGTGGGCAGCCCGCGCCGAGGGCGTCCGCGAGGCCATGCGGCAACATCTGCTGCGCGACGACGGCGCACTCGCCTACTACAAAACGCCCGATGGC
>DAOTXA010000050.1:0-12843 GCA_034435595.1 Anaerolineae bacterium
ATAATTTACAGAATAGAACATTTGTGTTACTATGTTGTCATGACAGAGATCGAACACAGGACACATACGCCATGAAATACACCTGCGAGATCACCATCAACCAACCGCGTGAAAAAGTCGTCGAGTGGTTCCAGGACCCGGCAATCGTCAAAGATTGGCAGCCGACCTTCATCCGTGTGGAACCGCTATCCGGCGAATTGGGAGCCACAGGTTCAACCTCGAACATGGTTCACAAACGCGGCAATGGCGAGATGACCATGCTCGAAACCATCGTTGACAACCGCCTGCCCCATAGCTTTGTCGCTACCTACGATATGCCGCGCCCAAAAGTGCATAACATTCTGGAGAACCGCTTCGAAGAGGTCGGCCCCAACCAGACGCGCTGGATTATCGACTGCGAGTTCCAGTTCGGCCTGATGATGTCGATCATGTCGGTTTTCATGGGTGGCGCATTCCGCAAAGAAACCGAGAAAACCATGCAGGCTTTCAAAGACTTCGCGGAAAAACAGGCATAACCCGCTTTTGCTGCACAAAAAATATGTAGTGCCGCCGCAACAAAGTGCAACAAATTACCGGCAGTCCGTTATCCTAAAATGGTCACCGCGAATAACATGGGCGATCACCTTTACTCAATGAACCAAACCTTATATTTGTAATTACGAAATAATCGTAATTACCTTATATAAGTCGCATAAAAAGCCACATAAAAAGAGACGATGTGCATCACATCGTCCCATTTTTGGCTTGAATACTCGTTATGATCTACCCCAATACGCTCGCACAGTCCCCATCAGCCGGAACAGGGGTCACGTTGAAGGTGCGTTCGAGGTCCTCCGGTATCAGGACGCCCAGTTCGGTATACAGGTCAATCGCCGCCCCCAGCAAACAATGCTGGTCCTCACCAACACTCAACGTACCCAGGCCCCAATAGGCGATGGCCTGCAAGTCAGGGTCATCGGTGGCCTGTGCGATGCTCAATACCTCCGCGTAAGCGTCCTGTGCCAGTTGGCTCAATCCGATGTCAAGGTAGATACGCCCCAGTAGCGCGTAGATTTCGCCAGTCGGGGCGCGGTCTGCTTCCAGCGCCTCAAGGATGATCGACTCCGACTCGGCATACAGACGTTGCTGGTACAGATAGAACGCTGGCAGATACGCTGAGTCGGTCGCAGACGCGCCGGCAGGCACCGGTGCAGATTGGATTGCCGATAGTTGACCGGCGAATTCCTGCGCCGATTCGGCGTCCAACAGGCGGAAGTTGTTGGCGTCCACAGCACTGCTACCGATACGCTCGCCGTCAGCGTCAAAGGGGATAATCTCAACGGAGTACACGCCCGGTTCGAGATCGGGATCGCTCTCAGGGAACGCCGCTGAGGTACCGGATACACCCGCAATGGTGACAACAGACTGGTTCGCCCGTTGAATGTTGACCGTATACGTCACTGCGCCGGGGAGCGCCTGCCAGCGGATTTCCGGGCGCGGATCAATGAGCCGGGTATTGCGCGGGGCCAGCACACGTGCGATCAACGCATTACCAGCCGAGCGCGTCACTCCCCCCGGCGTGACATCGCGGTAGGCAACCACCAGCACTTCAAGGTCGCTGGTATCTGCCGGGGGCGCGACCACATCCGGGCAGGGCGTGCGAGCGACATCTTGAATGAAATCGAGATCGCCGTTCCCACAATCGATGGTGATGCGACTGTTGGATGCCGGTTCGATGATGTCGTTTAGCCCAATCTGCAAACCAACTACGATCGCATAGGGTGTGTTATCACGAAAGAGAATTGCCGTTCCGATGATGTCCACGATACGGATTTCAAGCGGCTCCTCGGTGCCCTCATCCCCCTGTGCGAACGCGATCCCCGCAACCCCGGTGAAGATAATTACACAGCATATCGCCACAGGTATAAATCTATTCAAGATGGTTTGAAGCATCACTCACGTCCTCTTGATTCGTTAAGCAAGGTTCACTACAGCTATAGCTATAAACAAAACGTTGACGCTCCGGTCTTATTGTGATGGCGGTGGCGGGAGCGGTAGTTCGGCTGGAATTTCTCCCCGGCAGTATTCACGTAAAAAGTCCTGCGCTTCCAACAACCACAAACGTTCCTGCGCGACGTTGCTCTGCGCCAGACCCTGTACGCTTTCCCACGCATCGCAGGCTTCATCCAGCGGGGTGACCAAGCCCGTATCCCCCGCATCGGTGGATTGCTCGGGCGGTGGGGCCTGTTCTGCTTCCAGCAAAAATTGTGCCCCGGCGGCCTGACCCAGATAGGCCAACATCTCCACCGTAGACAGCTTTCCGGCGTCCTCGGCAGATGCGCTGCGCGTCGTTACGAAAAGAAACGCAAACTCACTGTCTTCAGGGTTGGTCATATTGCGTGCGTCAACGAGGTCTTGCTTGGCAGCGATAGGTTCGCCCATGTCAATCAGGGCGTGCCCACGACTGACCAGCATAAGGTATTCGAGCTTGTGCGCCGCCTCCAGGCGTTGTTGCAGGCTGTCAATGCGGCTTTCAGGCGCGTCTACGAGTTCATCGCGTTCATCGCGCAGGTCTTCAATCTGTCGCTGATTTTGCCGGATGCCGGTATCAAGTAATAACAGCACCCGTTCGAGATCGGGTTCTTCAGCGTCAATCAGCAAATCGGCAATACGATAGCGTGCAAAAACAAACCGTGGGTCACGACTGAGGGCACGTTCGTACAGGCGAATCGCCTGCTCAAAATCCGCCAGCCCTTCGTATTGCAGGCCCGCCAGCGCGAATTCATAGCCAAGTTCGCTAGCCGTCGCCTCGTCGAAGAGTCCGGCGAGTTCGAGGGCATTCAGGCGGCTTTCAACATCAATCGCTTCCTCGGCAAAGTTACGAAACACCTGATCAACGCCGATATTGAGCGCCGTGTTGATCATCATCATGAACACCAGGAAGAACACAGTGGCGACAAAGAACTGGTTGACGTGAAAGGTCGTGCGCAAAAACTGTTGCGCCCACTCCAAACGCGGGAAGTTTTCAAGATAGGCAGGCAGGCTCTTGCTGAATATGGCGTTGATACTATCCTTAAAGCGTCGTGCCACACTAATCGAGATACCACCGCCCAGGAACAGGTTGGCGACAATCGCACCAATCGTAAACACATCAAAGCCGATGTCGGAAAACTCGACCCCACGAAACAATTCAAGCATCAGGGTCGCTACACGCCGCGCCGTTTCCAACACAGTACCCAGCGAAATATAGATCAATAGAATGGTCGCCATCACCACCAGCAAATCAAAGAGACCATACCCGAAACGAATGGGGACGGCATACGGTCCGGCGACGTGGTCGATGTGCCACCACCAGTTTCTGGTATCCTCACGCCCAAGCAGTTCGCGCCAGTCATCAAAATCGATAATTTCGCGGCGTCTTTTGCGTGCATTTCGCCCCAGCCGATACAGACGTTTATCGAGATCAATAATGCAGGACAGGTGTGGGATCACGGTCACGACCGAGTTTATTACCGCTTCTTCCTCGGATTCATCTACCTTGCCACCGACCTTCTCACGGTCGATCACTTTCTGCAATTGGTCCCGAATTGCCAGGGTTTGTGCGAGGAGTTGGGGAAAATCCATCTGTTGGGCGGCCTCGGCTTCTTGCGTGCCGACCTGTGGCACAATGCCGGGGCAATATGGCTCATCCCAGGTGGACGGCACTCCATCCGGCAGTTTGTCCTCCAGACGGTCAATGTAATAGGCATAACGCGAAAGGATTTGCATTGACATTACCTTAAGCCATCCTGGGCAAATTAATCAATCATTACTTCGCCCACTGTCTACGGAACGAGTATAATTCATTATAGGTACATCTTCAAACCATTTTCATTACTTGTTACAAATCTAAAATAGATTGTCAGTCCGAGAAGGGAAGCTACGTCTTGAGCAGCCGCAAACAGCAAGGAATTCGCCTGATTACCGCCCTGGGAATCCTGTTTTCGATGGTCCTGTGGACCGGGGTTCTGGCGCAGGATGATGGAGCTAGTCTGGTCGAACAGGGTCAAGCCGCACTGGATGCCGGGGACACCGTTGACGCATTCGCCCTGTTTGAACAAGCCCGCGATGCCTTCCGCGAAGCGGGTGACACCGCCGGAGAAGGAACCGCTCTATTGGGCATGGGGGCCGCCCTTTATGCACAGGGCGATTTTCTCGAATCACAGTATGACTATGAGGCCGCACTGGTCATCTATCGACAGCAAGCACCGGATCGTGGTGGCGAAGCCCGCGCCTTACTCGGCCTCGGACGAGCGTATCAGGCACGCGGCAGATTAGACGATGCGCTGGCCTTTTTACGTCAGGGCGCTTCGACAGCGTCCGCAGGCCTTGAACTAGAAGTCGAGGCGGAAATACGGCTGGCGCTGGGCGATTTGTTCATTGAGCGCGGCGAGTTTGACAACGCCGTCAGCGCCTACGAACAGGCTAGCAGTGTTTACTTCCAGTTGATTGACGATACAGGGCAGGCAGAAGCCCTGTATCGCGTGGGGCGTGCCAACTTTGCCGGTTGGAGCATGGACCAAGCGATTTTTGCGCTGATGCAATCCGCCGGGAATTTCGCCGCGCTGGGCTTGCGCGATCAAGAGGCGCGTTCGATTCAGAGCATCGGTGAGGTGTATCATCATCGCGGCGACATGCGTGCTGCCCGTGAAAACTATGAAACCGCACTCACCATTTACGAGGAAACGGGCAATGATCAAGAACGCGGGCGCGTCCTTTCTGCACTTGGCAACGTATATAATCGTCTCGGCTTCTTAAACGCTCTGCAAACCTTGCAATCGGCGCTGCAAATCCACCAGCAGACCGGGGACGAAACCGCCCGTGCCATGACCTTCAACTATATCGGCGATTACTACTACGAACGCGGCGAATATCCCAGTGCCTTCACCAACTTTGACAATGCGTTCAACATCGCGCAATTGCTTGAGGACGTAAACGCAGAAGCTTACGCATTGAACGGATTGGCGCGGGTATACGCCTTCAGCGACATTCAGCCATGGCCCATCGCCCGCGACAATTTCGGTTTCGCATCTGACCGTTACCGCTACGAACTATCCGACCCGTGGGGGACACGGCGCGTGTTCACCGATCAAGCCATCGCCCTCATGGAACAAGACCAGCCGGCAGACGCGCTTTCACTGTTCCAGCAATCACGGCGAGAGATGCAACTCGTGGGTGACACTCGCGGCGAAATTGAGGCAATTGTAGCACTGGCGGTCAATTACTATGTGGTGCGCGGTGAATACGATGACGCCCGCCGCGAGTACGATGACGCGCTGCGCCTGGTCGAAACGGTGGACGCACCCTATCTCAACGGCGAGATTTTGCGCCTTGTCGCCGATCTGGACATCCTCGAAACACAGTATGCCGATGCCATTGACCGCTATCAAAGTGCGCTGGAAATCTACCAGACCGAGGGCGATACGCTGTTGACGGCGGTCGCGCTGGACGGATTGGGTCGAGCACGGGTACTGGTCGGCGATGTCGAAAATGCGCTCCGTGATCTTGACGAAGCGGAACGCCTACTGAGCAGCATGGGTGGCGATTTCGTCAATGTAGCACTGTTGGATTCCACGCAGGCGTCGATCAACATCAGCCGCGCACAGTTGATGCTGGAAGTCGGTCTAACGCAGGAAGCGATCACGCTACTGGCAGATGCCGTCGCGCAGTACAATCAACAGGGTAACGACTATGGTCGCGCCCTCGCCCTGGTCTACCTGGGGGACGCCTACTTCGAAGTACAGGATTACGCCAACGCGCAAAACCGCTACCGAGAGGCGAATAGTGTCGCCGTCGCTGTCGCCAACCGCAACATTCAGGCAGAAGGCCGCGCTGCACTTGGGCTGGCACGTATCTTCGTTCAGCGTGGCGCAGACCGTCAGGACATCACGGGCGAGTTCAATCGGGCGATTCAATTGTTGCGCGACGATGTCCGCGATTATGCGGGGTTGCGTTCTACCTACTACTACTGGGCACAGTACTATCTAGACCAGCAGGAACCACAACTGGCCTTTGACCGTCTGGCAGAAGCACAACGACAGGCGGCGTTCGTCGGCGACACACGCGGTGAGGCGCTGATCCACCTGCAAGTCGGTGAGGCACGCATTCGCAACCGTGACTTTGACATCGCTGTCCGCGAGTATCAGGCGGCTCTGTCGAAGTTCCAGCAGGCGACCGATGTGCGAGGCGAGGCGACCGCCCTGCTCGCATTGGGCGATATTCAATTTAGCCGTGCCCAGTATGTCACCGCGCTCGATACCTTCGAGCAGATGCGACTGGCGTATGTCACATTGGACGACACGGCGGGTCAGGCCATCGCACTGACACGGCGCGGGCAGGTCTTGCAGGCACGCGGCGAATTCGAGGGTGCGCAACAAGCCTACGAAGACGCCCGCGATCTGCTAAACAACGAGGATATCGCGTCACCACTATATAACCGGCGGTTGAACGATCAGCGTCTCGCGGAAGTAGACCGCAGTCAGGGGGATTTGTTCCGGCGATTGGGCAACTTCACCGAGGCGGACAGGCTGTTGACAGACGCGGAGTTCCGGCAAAGTGGGCTGGACCAGCAAGCCGGACGCGCCCGCACGCTAATCGCGCAGGGTGACCTCGCGCTGGCGACCTTCAATTTAACTGAAGCGCTGCGCCTGTTCACCGAAGCGCGGACGCTTGCCACCAACGCGAGCGATACCTTCGCAGAGGGACAGGCTTATTATGGTATCGCTCGTGTCCACACGCAGGACGACAATCTGGCGGACTTCCGGCAGGAGACGGACAATTATCTGAGCGCACTGGACATCTTCCGCAATCAGGCCCCGAATCCGGCGTGGTCGCGATTGGTGACGATTGACCTTGCCGGGGCCTATCTGGAAAACGGCGATCTGCGGCAAGCAGAGGAATGGTTCAACAGTGCACGCAACGAAGCCCGCGAAACGCAGAACGCGGCAGGTGAGGGCTATGCACTGATGGCGCTGGCGAATCTCCGGCGCGAACAGCGCTTCTACGACAATGCCATCAACCTGTACCGCGAGGCGATCACCTGGTTCCAGCGTGCCGAGGACTATGTTGGCGAGGGCGAGGCCATTCAGGGGATCGCGGACCTATACCTGCTGCGTGTGGATCGTCCCCGCGCCGTCGAACAGTACCAGCAAATGATTGCCCTCTACCAATCAAACGAGGATACGATCCGCACCGGGCAGGCGTTTATTCTGCTGGGACAGGTGTACTTCGGGCAATCGCGGCTGGCGCTGGCGCTGGATCAATCGCTGGAAGGGCTGGCTCTGGTGCAATCGGTGGTTGGTGAAATCGACTTCCAGACAGTGGACGTAAGCACGATTCCGCTGCGGGTATCGGCGCAAATTCAGGTGTTACGCAGCATCGCCACAATTCAGATTTCACTCGGCGAATTCGAAGAAGCGCGAGAAAATCTGCTGCTGGCGCTGGAACTGGCACAATTGAGCGGCAACCGCATCGAAGAAGCGATTGCCAAGCAGTTTCTGGGCAACATCGCCATGTTGGATAGCGACGAAGCGTCACGCACCGATGAGTTCGGGACGGTTTTCCCGGCATATCGATATGCACTGAATCAGTATCAGGATGCGCTGGATTTGATCGAGCGGCGCGGAAACGCCAGTCTGCTGGCGCAGTTATACATCGACATCGGCGATGCGCGACTGGTACTGGCATCCAGCGACGAAGGCACGATCAACGACTTCACACAGGCGGGTATCGACTACGAATTGGCGCTTGGTCAGGCCCGCAGCACCAGTGACCGCCTGTTGGAGGCAGAGGCCCAGGCCAGCATCGGACGCGCACGCGTGCGCATCGACCAGAACGAAGCAGAACTCCGCTTTCAGACAGCGCTGAACGTCGCCCGCGAAATCAACGCCCGCACGCTCGAATTTGAGGTGCTGGTCGATCTCGGTTTGCTGTACGAGCGCAACGGCGATTTGAATCAGGCGACCCGACTCTATGAGGAGTCGATTGCGCTGATTGAAGACATTCACGCCGACATTCGCTTGCAACGCGGGCAAACCCGGTTCGCAGCAGAAAACATCTTCCCCTATCACCGTCTGGTGGCGCGACTGGCGGAAAGTGACCCGGAAGGCGCATTTAACATAGCGGAGCGTGGACGGGCGCGTACCTTCTTGTTCCAGATCATCAATGAGCAAATCGACTTTGGCAGCGGTGTAGATGCAGACCGTCTGGCACAGTGGCAGGATGCGCGTATTCAGTTGCTTGGCCTGCAAGATCAGCTAACCGCCTTGCAAAGCCAGCAGGAAGGCACGCCCGACGAAGAGACGCAGCGACAGATCGGGCTGTTACAGCAGCAGATCATCGCGCAGGAACGACAGGTCGAAAATCTGCTAGGCTCCAGCGAGGAGGCACGCAGCGTGCTGTTCTCGCAATTGGCGGAGGTCAAAACCGTCTCTCTGCAACAGGTGCGCGATGCAATGGGCGATGACACAACCATGATCGCTTATTACGTGGTGCCAGAAAGCATCATCAGCGATCCGAACGCAGTTTACGCCTTTATCATCGGGCCGAACAACCTGTTCGAAGCAGTTCCGCTCAACATCCCCGCCAACGAGGTCGAATCGCTGGTGACAAGCTTGCGTAGATCGGCACAAGCTCCCGGTGATGCTGATCTGATCGACGAGGAGAGTCTGCGCGACTTCTACGACCGCTTCGTCGGTCCGTTTGAACACCTGCTGACCACTGAACGGCTCGTTATCGCGCCCAACAACCAGTTGAACTATGTGCCCTTCGCCGCACTGTTGAGCGAAAACGGGTATATGGGCGAGCGCTTCGATATCGCCTATGCGCAAAGCGCGACCTTCTACGTGCGACTGGCAGAACAGCGCCAAGAGCGCGAACTCGTAGATCGTCTGAGCGGGTTGGTGCTGGGGAATCCGATCCCTGACGGGCAGTTGTCGCTGGGGACGCTGGCCTTCGCCACTGACGAGGCGGAAGCGGTCGCCTGCACGTTGACGAATCAAGATGACGCCTGTCCGCCAGGGCTGGCGCTGACATTGGGCGCGGCGACCGAGGCGGCTGTCACCAACCAGGCGGAGACAGTAGACGTGTTGCACATCGCCGCACATGGGCGCTTTAACGCAGAGAACCCGCTGTCGTCTTTCCTCGCGCTGACACCGGGTGCAGACGCCGCCGGGGTCGAGTATGATGGCATTCTCGAAGTGCGTGAAATTTACAGCCTCGACCTCAGCCGTCGCTCGCCGCTGGTCGTGCTTTCCGCGTGCGATACCGCTACCGGGAACCTGACCGCCGGGGACGAGTTTGAGGGGCTGGCGCGTTCCTTCCTGCTGAGTGGTGCGCGGGGCGTGGTTGCATCGCTGTGGCAGGTAGATGACCGCGCAACGACCACGTTCATGGAAGCATTTTATGCGGAGTGGATGGCGGGTGCAAGCGAAGACGAGGCGCTTTCCGCCGCGCAAGAAGTGGTCCGCAGCAACCCGGATTGGGCCTCGCCCTACTATTGGGCTGCCTTTGTGCTGCTTGGCGCACCCTAAACCAATTCTATGTATGAAGTCATGCAACGCCGCACGTTTCCCTGTGGAACGGGTGGCGTTTTGCTGTCTGGACCTGGGTGCGGTTTTCGCGTATGCTTCGCCGGGGATATCATCGAACAAGTCAAGGAAAATCATGAGCGAAGATAGTAGCAAGACCATCGAATTTTCGACGCCGGATCGTGTATTGATCGTCGTCGCGCACAGTGACGATATTGAGTTTGGCATCGCGGGGACAGTCGCACGTTGGACAGCCGCCGGAACCGCAGTGACTTATTGTATCGTGACGGATAGCTCGTCTGGCAGCAATGAACCGGGGGCCGATCTGAAAGCACTGGCAGAAACGCGTAAACGCGAGCAAATCAACGCGGCAAAAGCAGTTGACGTGCGAGACGTGCGCTTTCTCGGTTACAAGGACGGCACGCTGACGCACACGCTTGAACTTCGCCGCGACATCACACGCGTTATCCGCCAGGTGCGCCCCCAGATTGTACTCACGATGGACCCGGATTTCCGGTATGTGCGTGAAGGCGGCTATCTGAATCATCCCGATCACCGTGCCGCTGGCGAAGCAGCCTTTTATGCCGTGTTCCCCAGTGCAGAGACGCGACCCATCTTCCCCGAATTGCTGGAGGAAGGCTTAGAGCCGTGCAAGGTCGAGCAATTGTATTTGATCCTGAACGCTGAACCAAACCTGACGGTTGATGTCTCTGCATATCACGCACAGAAGCTTAACGCATTGCGTGCGCATCCCTCACAGATAGATGAGGATGTGGTGCAAATGGTCGCCCAGTGGGATGCACAGCGGGCCGAGGGGCACGCCTTTCAGTTTGCCGAGCAGTTCGGCGTTTTAACTCTCCACGAACCGGAGACAACAAATCGCTATAATCCTGTAGAATGACGGCAAACGTGATGATCTTAAGCCTTATGCGTTCCGAACTCCTATAAAATAAAGTGAATTGAGAACATTTATGAGAATGACGGAGCAATCATGGCTGAGTATGTACCATTCGACAATAAGGTGGAAGTTCTTGGACATACGATGATTTCGGTGCTTGACGCAATGGGTATTGACGGTCAAGCGACACTTACCAAGTATGGGTTACCAGAGATCGAGCCGGATGGGTGGTATCTACAGAAAGATTACCTGGCAGCCTATCAGGAACTGGCGCAGGAAAACAGCATGAATATGGTCGCCATCGGTATGAAAGTACCGGATATGGTGCAGTGGCCGCCGCAGGTTGATAGCGTAGAAGCGGCACTAGAAAGTTTGAACGTCGCCTATGAGATGAACCATCGCGGCGGGGATTTCGGCTATTATAAAACAGAGTTTGATGGCGAACGCAGCGCCACCGTCACCTGTCATAACCCGTATCCCAGCGACTTTGACTTCGGGCTAATCTACCGCATCGTGCAGAAGTTCTTGCCAGAAGACAGCGAGGACTTCAATGTTGAGCGCGACGACAGCATCCCCAATCGCAAGAACGGCGACGGCGACACCTGTATCTATTCCATTCGGTGGTAATTGCGCATCATGTAGTATGCGCTTTCTCGGCGCTCAACTGCGATACTGAGGGCGTGAAGCGATCATGCTGTTCGTGATCTCCCAAACGCGGGCAGTTCACATTTCCCCGACAAACCCCCGTATGCGATGCATATGGGGGTTTGCTTTGACCTCGCCATTATTAATGTGCCCCACCCTCGCGTTCGGCGGCTTCTCGCCAGATACGCCCGTTCGGATATTCGTGCGTGATCAGGCTTTGCGGTTTCATCTCGATGCTGTATCCCGGCATGGTCGGCGCGATGTAATGCCCGTCGCGGACGGTGACCGGATCGAAGAAGTGTTCGTGCAAATGATCAACGTACTCGATGATGCGATCTTGCTTGCTGGCACTGATGCAAATGTAGTCAAACATCTGTAGATGCTGAACGTATTCGCACAGGCCGACGCCGCCCGCATGGGGACACACCGGAATCCCGAACTTGGCTGCCATCAGATACACGGCGATGATCTCGTTGACACCACCCAGTCGCGCCGAGTCGATCTGGCAGAAGTCAATGGCTTCGGCCTGCATGAACTGTTTGAACAGCACTCGATTCTGGCAATGTTCGCCCGTCGCCACTTTGACCGGGTGAATGGCCTTGCGAATCGCGGCGTGTCCGAGAACATCATCGGGACTGGTCGGCTCTTCAATCCACCAGGGGTTGAACTGCTTGAGGGCATTCATCCATTCGATGGCCTGCCCCACATCCCAGATTTGATTGGCATCAACCATGAAATAATTGTCGTCACCGATCTCCTCGCGGGTGATACGACTGCGGCGGATGTCCTCTTCGAGATCACGCCCGACCTTGATCTTGAAGTGTCGCCAGCCTTCATCAAGCGCTTCGCGGCACAGACGGCGGATTTTGTCATCGTCGTAGCCAAGCCAACCCGCCGAAGTCGTATAGGCCGGATAGCCGGTTTCGCGCATTTCGACCTCGCGTTCCGCTTTGCCGGGTTCGACCGCTTTCAGCATTGTGACAGCTTCTTCCGGTGTGATGGCATCCGTGATGTAACGAAAATCCACACAGCGGACGAGTTCTTCCGGCGACATATCGGCGAGCAGCTTCCAGAGGGGTTTATTCTCGACTTTGGCCCATAAATCCCATACGGCGTTGACGATTGCCGCAGTCGCCAGATGGATGACGCCTTTTTCTGGCCCAACCCAGCGCAGTTGGCTGTCGCCGGTGATGTGCCGCCAGAACGCGCCCATATCGGCGGTGAATTCTTCGAGGTCGCGGCCTTTCACCAGATAGGCCAGCGACTCAATCGCCATAACGACGATTTCTGTGCCACGACCACAGGTAAAGGTGAGGCCGTGACCTTCATGGTCGCCATCTGTGTGCAGGACGACATAGGCTGCCGAGTAGTCTGGCGCGGTGTTCATCGCGTCGGACCCGTCAAGATTCAACGAGGTGGGAAAACGAATGTCGCGTGCAGTCACGCCGGTAATTTTCATATTGGTGTCTCCTTGAGTGTGTACGACCGGGAAACTACAAGGATACTACCGCATTCGAGGCAAAAGTCGAAAGGAGCGAGCGCTTACTCGCCGCCTAGCAATTTATCGAGACATTGCAGTAGGTCAACATAAAAAGAGGGCAAATTGGAAAGTTGCTGGTTCTACCAGAATTGGTGGAAATGCAGTTTTACGCCCCCTCATCCCTAAATAGCGTTGTCCGGTAATTGAGTTTAACCCCACTCCCCTCAATCCCTGTCACGGGTAGGTTTTTAATGGTTGGTCGTTTCGTGTCATTC
>DAOTXA010000051.1:0-3321 GCA_034435595.1 Anaerolineae bacterium
TAGCGTCCACCGACTGATTCGATCAGTTGCCCGAAAACCTCGAAGCGCTCTGCCCGCAAAACCGGATCACTTTCCTTGCCATCCGCCATGATGACCGATTTTCCGCCACCAAGTGACAGCCCGGTAACCGCTGCCTTGTAAGTCATGCCTTCGGAAAGGCGTAGGGCATCCAGCGCCGCCGCTTCGATGCTGTCATATTGCCACAGGCGCGTGCCACCCAGACCAGGGCCGAGGGTGGTGTCATGTACGGCGATCAATGCACGCAGCCCGGTTTCGCGGTCATAACGATAAACGAGTTGTTCGTGATCATGGTCGAAAAGGAAATCAAGTGCGTAGGTCATTTTCTAATCCTTCAAAAATTAAGTTCGTCAGGTTCCGTAAGCGACAACACCATTTAAAGACATCGTCCCGCCCACCTGACACTGCGATTTAGATGCCCCCATTATACACCATGCACAATTATTTTTGGGTGCAATTGTGCAAATTATATGACAACCGGCGTGCAGAGAGGTCACATTCGGTCAAAACTGGTGTGAATCAAAAAACCGGCCTGGGCCGGTTCTCTGCAACTGCGAACTATCAAACGCGGATTGTCTAGTGTGAGTGACGCGGCACGTCTTTGCTGACCTTCTTATACTTAACCGCCAGTTCCATGCAGGCCCCGGTCGCCAATTGCCCGACCGTGGTGCGATAGATTTCCTGCCAGGGGGTCTGGTTGATGAGTTCCGGCGGCTGCCACGCGGCGCGACGTGCTTCGATCTCTTCGTCACTGACGAGCATGTTCACCGTGCCCTTGTTGAGATCGACGCGCACACGGTCCCCGGTTTGCAGCAGCGCCAATCCACCACCGATCGCCGCTTCTGGCGATGCGTTCAGGATGGACGGGTTGGCACTTGTCCCGCTCTGGCGACCGTCACCGATACACGGCAATTCGTGGATGCCTGCCTGCACCAGACGGTCCGGCGGCAGCATATTGACCACTTCCGCCGAGCCGGGATAGCCGACCGGACCTGTGTTGCGGATGAACAGCATACAGTTTTCGTCAATCGGTAAATCAGGATCGTTAATGCGCTCGTGATAGTCCTCTGGCCCGTCGAATACGATGGCAGTGCCTTCCCATGCATTCGGGTCATCAGGGTTTTGCATGTACTTCTGGCGGAAGTCGTCGCCGATTACACTGGTTTTCAGCAGTCCCGCGTCAAACAGGTTGCCATTGAGGACCATGAATCCCGCGCTTCCGATCAGTGGTCGCTCATACGGGTGAATCACGTCCGCGTCCAGAATTGCCTTGCCGTCGAGGTTTTCCGCCATCGTCTTTCCGGTGACGGTCAGCGCTTCGCCGCGCAGCTTCCCGGCTTTGAGCAGTTCTGACATCACAGCGGGGACGCCGCCCGCACGGAAGTAGTCCTCGCCCAGATACTCGCCTGCCGGTTGCAGGTTGACGATTAGCGGCACCTCATAGCCGGATTCCTGCCATGTTTCGACGGGCAGGTCCACGCCGATATGACGGGCAATCGCGGTGATGTGAATCGGCGCGTTGGTTGATCCACCAATGGCGGAGTTGGTCACAATCGCGTTGTGAAAGGCCGCTTCCGTCAGAATCCTGGACGGCGTCAACTCCTCATGGACCATTTCTACAATGCGCTTTCCGGTTGCAAAGGCCATGTTCTTGCGGTCGCGGTGCGGTCCGGGGATGGCTGCGCATCCGGTTAGCGACATGCCCAGCGCTTCGGCGAGGCTGTTCATGGTTGTCGCTGTGCCCATGGTGTTGCAGTGACCGACACTCGGTGACTGTGCGACCATGTCCATAAATTCTTCGTAGTCGATTTCCCCGGCGGCGTGGGCTTCGCGGGCTTCCCACACGACGGTGCCCGATCCGGCGCGTTTGCCTTTCCAGTAGGTGTTGAGCATCGGCCCGCCAGAAAGCACAATCGACGGTAAATCCGTCGTGCAGGCCGCCATGATGCAGGCGGGCGTCGTCTTGTCGCACCCGGTGGTGAGGACGACGCCATCCAGCGGATAGCCGTGTAGCACTTCGACCAGCCCCAGATAGGCGAGGTTGCGATCCAGCGCGGCGGTGGGGCGCTTGCCCTGCTCTGCGAGTGGATGCACCGGGAACTCAAACGGGATGCCGCCTGCTTCGCGGATGCCGTCTTTGACGCGCTGCGCCAGTTCGAGGTGATGGTAGTTGCAGGGGATCAGTTCGTTGCCCGTCTGCGCGATGCCGATGATCGGCTTGCCGGATTGTAGTTCTTCCCGCGTCCAGCCGTAGTTCATGTAGCGCTCGACATAAATCGCCGTCATGCCCAGATTATGCGGGTTGTTCAGCCATTCCTGGCTGCGCAGCTTGCCCTTGACCTCAGAATAATCTTTTTTTTGCATCGAAATCCCCTGTCTGCGTGCGGTTGGGTTATGTTCCGGCTATTGTACCGCAGAAGGGGCAACCAAACGGGAGGCCGCTTAGGGCCTCTCTCAAGCTTGATTGAGCGGCAGGTTCCGCCCATGCAGTATCCTCTGAAATGGCAGCACACACCAGCATGACATGTTATGATTGTGGCGTATGCAACGACAGACCCGCAGCACGGAGCAATCCCGGCCCATGAAACGAGTTGAAAAAAGCGTATTCATCAGCTACCGCCGCACAAACCAGCATCTGGCGCTGTTGATCTACAAAGACCTGACCGCCCACGGCTATGACGTATTTCTGGATTTCGATAGGTTGGATTCCGGCGACTTCTCGCAGAACATCCTCGAAAACATCGCGGCGCGGGCGCATTTTGTGCTGATTCTGACGCCGAGCGCACTGGAACGGGTCGATGAACCGGGCGACTGGCTGCGGCGCGAGATCGAACACGCGCTCGATCAAAAGCGCAACATCGTGCCGCTGATGATGGAAGGTTTCAATATAAGCGATCCATCCATCAAGCCGTATCTGACGGGTAAGCTGGCGCTGCTGCCGAACTATAACGGGCTGGAAGTGCCGAAATCGCTGCTGTATTTCGATACGGCGATGGACCTTCTACGAAATCGCTTTCTTAAGGTCGCACTGGATGCGGTGCTGCATCCGGCGGGAGCGCAGGCGCAGGCCGCCGCCGCCGAAGCGAAGCAGGACGCCGACAGCCAACCGCAGCCGGACGCCGACGACCTCACCGCCGAGTACTGGTACGAAGAAGCCACGAAGTTGTGGCGGGCGAAGGATTACACGGGCGGGATTGAGGCGGCGGACAAGGCGCTGGCGATTGACCCGGACTACAAGTGGGCGTACCTGCGGCGGGGAGCGTGTTACGGAGAAATGGGCGAACATGACCTGGAGATTGCGGA
>DAOTXA010000052.1:0-7132 GCA_034435595.1 Anaerolineae bacterium
GAACAATCCGCCGACCGCTTCGGCGCAAGTATGCGCCCGCTGCTCGAAGGCGGCGACACATCCACATGGCGCGATGCCCTCGTCACCGAGACGAACTTCAACGTCAGCGCTGCACCCCGTTCACGGGCGCGGATGGTTCGCACCGAACGCTATAAATACGTCGTCCACGAGTGGGGGCAGCACCGTGAACAGTTGTTTGACATGGAAAATGATCCCGGCGAGATGGTGAATTTAGCCATCGAAGCACGTTACGCCGATATTGTGCAGCAGCACCGAGACATCCTGCGCGAGTGGTGCGTTGCTACCGGGGATACCTTCGGTCAGCAGAATCCAATCTGGAACGTTCCCTTTGTGCTACCGGGCGAAACTCCCGCCGAAAAAGCAGGTGACATATAAAGCGGTACGACCGCAGAAACACAGCGTCATAGACTGAATCGCCGCCGTAGATAGACTCCGACTGCAAATATGCTGACGGTATTGGTGAAGTAATCCCACAGGGTCGCACGACGGTCGGGCGTGAGGCCCTGTAGCGTTTCTGTGCCGAGGCCGAATGCCAGCGCAATGCCGACCGCCAGCAAAATCGCCCGCCGTGAACGCAGTGTCTCGTCAAAGGCGAAGGCCCAGAATAACGTCAAGCCGCCAAAGCCGATGATATGCGCGACGGTCAGCGCGATCTCACTTTCGATCTTCGCGGGTTCCTGCGGCAGTGACGGCCCGACGACCGGGTTTGCGCCAGATTGCAGCAAAGTCAGTGTTAGCGCAGCCGTCCATGCCAGCGCCATTGTATAGCGCGTCCAGGGTTGTGATAGCCGTTGCATCAGGGTTGCGCGGGAAATTTGCATCAGGCTAAAATAGCCAGTCGAGGAATTCGTAGAGCGTATACAGCACGCCGATCAGCCCGAAGGCCAGCCACGCCAGCCGCGTAAACGACAGTAGCCGCGTTTCAATGGCGGAAAACGTGCCAGCAGACATCAACCGTTCGACTTCTCGTTCACTGATTTGTTGTGCTTGCAGGAAGATGTCACTCAGTTCGGTCGCGCTTTCTGCATAGGGTTCGCGGGTCTTACGGGCGATGCGTAGCGCGGTGAAATAGCGCTGCGCATCTGGCAGTTCGTTCTCGATCATAATCAGCTTGGTGTACCAGAAAGCGACATCGGCGCGGCGTCCTTCGATCATACGCGTAATCTGCCGCGCCACTTCTGAACTCGCCCACGCGAAGCCGAACACCATCGCCGTCACGAACCCGGCCTTGACCGGATCGTCGAACAAAAACACCCCGGCAATCAACCCCACACCAATCGCCAAAAAGACGAGTTGCACCAGCATGTGAAACGCCCGGTATGCCTGCAAAAAGGCGTCCGCGCTGGTCGCACCACTGAGTAGATACGTGGCACGGCTGATGATCTCCTCGTTTGCCGAACTGCTGCGTCGCATCATGGCGTTAAAATCCTCAGAAGAAAGGTACAAGGCGAAAGATGAAAGGAGAGAGGGCTACGTTGCCCCGATTTTCCTTTTCCCTTTCACCTTCATCCTTTGAACTTGTGAACTTGTTTTTACTCGTCTGGCATTTCTTCAAAGCCGAGAATGGTAAAACGGACCTTACCATCTGGCACTTTGGCCTCAATCGTATCGCCAATGCGCTTATTCAACAGCGCCTTGCCGACGGGTGAATCAAGCGCCACACCGCGCCGACGACCGAAGGCGACTTCGTGACCGCTCAACAGGTCGAAGGTCAGCTCCTCGCCCGTGTCCTCGTCGCGCACGCGCACGCGGTCCCCGGCAGATGCGCTGTCCGGGTCTTCATCCTCTTCAATGATGATCGCCCGCGCCAGAATATACCGCAGGCGGCTGATGCGTGATTCAAGTCGTTCCTTCTCTTCCATCGCATCAGAGAAATTGGCCTCTTCGCCCAGCAGAATCCCGTCGCTGACATCTGCCAGACGCTCAGAAATCTCCTTCATCTCTTCGTTGACCAGGCGATCTAGCTCATGTTCCAGCTTCTTATGCCCCGCAGGGGTCAGTTTGAAATCGTCATCAGACATATTGTGCATCCCCAATCTCTAACACACGTTCGTTTGCGGGCGGCATTATACACGAATTACGCGCAAATGCGACTATGAGTCGCATCGATGGCAGAATCCGCCAGATTTGCGAAAGCCACCCTATCACAATTACAGAGATTATTCCAGAAAAATTACTTTCAATGCTTCTACTGTATCCGCTTCTAGCCCCGCACGAGTCGTAAGATATGTCTCGACTGTGCCGTAATGGGTGCGAATATGCTCAAGTGTGAAGCGCATGGTATCAGGATTTGCGACCAGCAATGGTTGGATGTCGTCTGCGCCAATGCCCAGAAAGCCCAGCGGCTTGATGGCCCCGGCTCCAATATCGTGGAACACCTGCCAGTGGTGGTTACTGAGCGAGTAATCGGCGATGATCGTCTGTTCTGGCACGCCCAGTAGCAACAGCAGCAGGGCGACAACGACGCCCGTCCTGTCTTTGCCTGCCGTACAGTGGATGATCGCAGGGAGATTGTCGCGGTCCGCCAACAGGCGCAGGATGTCGCCATTGAGCATGGCATTGTGTTCGAGGCCGACACGCGTATACACATCTGGCATGAACTCCGCCAGCTTTTGCCGCTCGAATAACACAGTGCGCAGGCGCTCGCGCTGTGATGGGTCGCGGTCGGCTTGAACGGGCATGTGCCGGTAGTCAATGCCGCCGTATTCGTGCAGATTATCCGGCGCTTCCCCGGTTTCCTCTGCGCTGCGCAGGTCGCACACAGCGTGAATGCCGAGCGTGTGCAATGTGCGTTGATCGTGTATGGTGAGCTTTGATAACGCTCCAGCGCGATACAGCAACCCCCATTTCACATGGCGACCGTCTGCGACACGATAGCCGCCAATATCACGAAAGTTCCAGGTGCCCTCCAGCCGAACCTCACGTTCGGCTGCGCTCAAAACGCGACCATCTGCAAATGTGACCGTGAACAGCGGGCGCAGCGGTTCAGGATCAGGCAGCTTGAAGGCGGGCGGCGGTGGTGTGCCGGAAGCCGCGTCCCACAACAGGGTTGCTTCGTCGGATGTACCAGGGTCACGGAAACTGATGCGCAGCGGTTTTTCTTCTACTGTCCAGTGCAAGTAATAGGCATTTGCTTCGTCGCGCTGTACGATTAGATCGACATCCGGCTCGGTAATCATTGTCGTCGGGTGCGGATACTCGATCTTGTTCCGGCGTAAGGCCACCAGCAGCGCGGCTATCCCCGCTAATCCACCGCCGAATAATCCCACCAGCAACCACAGAAAAAAGGGCATCGCCTCGCCTTTCCAATGGACACAACTCGATGGACACAACCCGTCTTTGCCGCGCACAGTCTACGGAACGCAAATGAGGCCCACCTTAGACGCAGGCCCCGTTGTCGAATTGTCAATGTGTGCAGAACTAGCCGCCGCAGTTAAAGTTGCCAAACTGTGTAGAGAAGCCACTGGCGGTCGAAACAACCTCAACACCATTCGCCTGACCCACGAAGAACGTAAGGGTTCCCTCTGGACCGGTCCCGGTGCCGACCTGGGAAGCGCCCGCTTCGTCCAGGAAGGTCACGAAAATCGACTCGCGGTCAATAAAGCCGCTATAGCTGACCCGGAAGTCGTACTCGTCAAAGCAACCGGCGGTCACGTTCATGTCAAGTTCTTGTTCTGGCGGGGCCGCGCCGCGCTGCATCGACAACACATCTGACGAGCAAACAACCGTGCCGTTGCGCAGGGCGACCACCTGCCAGTTGAAATTAAAGCCGGGGCCGAGGAAGCGCTCGCTCAAATTAAGGAAGGCGTTGGTCTGCGGCGCGGCGACCGTTGTCGAGCTACTTTGCCCGCTGTCTAGATTGGTGGCTGTCAAGCGGTAGTCGGTTGCACCAGCCGCAGCGTCCCAGTAAAACGTCTGTCCGCCGTTGTTGAGGCCGTTTAGCGGCGAAGTAGGCCGGAAACCCGCACAGCTTGCGCCCGTTGTCGTGCCCGGAATGGTGGTATCGCCGGGAACCGCTGTCGGTGGCACAGGCGGTGCATTAAATTCTGGCAGGCCGATCACCTCGAAGGCTTCGTCTGCAATATCGCCTATTTCCAGTTCTTCCGGCGTGGCCTCGCGGACTTCGACCCATTCTACAAACGTATTGTCTTCGGGGTTGTACGTGCCGACAATCGTCTCTCCAGCGCGGACGATGGTCCCGTCTGCGGTTTCGACATGACCGTCTTCAACGGTGATGGTAAATTCGGTATCCGAGATTTGCCGCAGCAAAATCAGCGAGCCGAGGCTAATATCCGCGCCGTTGACGTTTAGATCAACAGTGATGGACGAGCGGCTGCGCACTGCGACGACATCCGGCGCTTCTACACATTCGGGTTCGTTGGTCGATGTAGAGAAGAAGAACGCCTGCATTGGGGAAGGGGGAACCGCTTCTGCGATGGGCAGGGTTTCGATTTCCGGCACCTCGCTGACGAAGTTGCGGCTGATCCAACCCTCACTGCCCTCGAAATTGATGCGGAGCCAGGTGCCGTCTTCGTTGATGCCGGTGGCTTCCAGTTCGCTGATTTGATCGGCGAAGCCCAGCACTGTTTGATCCGTCCCCGGACCAGAACGCACATTGATGCGTGCCGTAGTGACGACGATCACCGGGTCGTCAAAAGGTGCGGATGGCGTGACCGCGTTCTCGACCTCGACATCGCCCAGTAGCAAGAAGGTTACGGCCTGACCCGGCAAGGTATTGGGGATGTTGGCCTGAATGTTCAGCACCGCGATACCCCACTGCCCGGTTTCCAGATTGAGTCCGGCGGTGCGGATATTGCGCAGTTCTTCGAGCGCGGCGCGATCGGACGGCGCGGCGAAGAAGTCCTCTGTCACCTCAAAGTCAAACGTTGAATCGACGCGCCGGTAGCCATAGCAGGCCTCGTTGCGTCCCATTTCTGCGCAATTGTCATCCAGCGCAGCGAGCGCTTCCTCAACCAATGCCGGACACGTATTCGTTACTGAAGGGCTTTCCCGCCCGTCCTGTGCGAAGACAGTCGGTGCAGGCGCGATGGTCATGAGTAATAGCGCGTAAATCGCAAACAGAAAGAAGCGTCTTTTTGGAAGCATGTGTTCGTTTATCCCTCGCAACCTTACCCTGATGGTGTTACCTATTGAATTATGTGACAGAAGAACAGAATCTGGCATGATACCTGCCACGAATAAACTGTATTGTAACAATGGCCCACAAGAAGCGCGAGGTCGTCGGCGTCTGGCGGCGTCATATTCTGTATTAAAGTGCATTTTGGTGCAATCGCCCTGCGCCTGCTTTTAGAAACACTTGTTCTGTTTTCTTATGCGCAGTATACTATCTCATACAACAGTTACAGAGGGCAATTCATGGAAAAAGTACAGGGTATCGGCGGCATTTTCTTCAAGACCAAAGACCCGAAAGCCATGCGCGAATGGTACGCAAAACATCTGGGCGTGGCAGCGAAACCGGATAGTCCCTGGGGTGCGGGTGACGATTCTCCACTGATTGAATGGCGCGATAAAGATGATTCGGATCGCACATGCTACACAGTGTTCGATATGTTCCCAGATGACACGGATTTTTTTGGCGACGGCGGTCAGGCGTACATGCTTAACTTCCGCGTGAATGATCTGGACACGATGCTCGCTGACCTCAAAACTGCCGGAATTGAACCCATTGGCGAGATCATGCAGATACAGGCAGGGCGTCTGGTGCGACTGCGCGACCCCGAAGGCCGCATCATCGAACTGTGGGAGCCGAAAGCAGGCTTTTAGAGGCTATTTGAAAACGCCCCCTCACCCTAAGTCCCTTGAATGTGCAAGGGAGACGGTAGGATACCAGGAGGGACATGATGACGATGAAGTGGATCGGGATCGATGTCCGCAAAGACGAGTTAGCTGTATGTGTCATGAATCACAACAAGGAAGTCGAACACGCCAGCTTCGCGAACAACAAAAAGGGATATAGGAGTTTAGTCAACTACTTGAAGAAGCGTGGCGCATTGAACTGGCACGACACGCGCATCCGCGATCCCAAACGAGCCGAACGTCACTGGTTGGTTCTCGCCCATGCGCTCATTTACATAATATGACTGCCCTCACCAGGGGGGCAGGAGGGCTGGTGAAGGCATGGATTTCGACTTCTCGAACGGCTTCTCAGGTTAACTTTTGCCGGGGGAGCGTTGCCACGTGTTGCCAGAATCTTCGCTGCGTGCATAATACAAGCCGAACAGTTTTGCAACGAGGCAGCGACCATGCAATTTCTACCCGGTCAGAAGATTCACGTCGTCGGTATTGGTGGCTTCGGCATGAGCGCGATTGCGCGTGTCCTGCTGCTACGTGAACATCCGGTCACCGGGTCAGATCGCGGGCAGAACGCGCTGACCGAGGCTTTGATCCGTGATGGCGCGACCGTGTATCACGGGCACGACGCGGACCATGTTTCCGGCGCGGAACTGGTGCTGGCGACCTCAGCCGTCCCCGACGACCATGTAGAACTCGCCGCCGCCCGCGAACAGGGAATCCCTGTCTATCGTCGCTCGCAGATCATGGCCCCGCTAATGGCGGGTTGTCGCGTATTCGCCGTCGCCGGGACGCATGGAAAAACGACCACCACGTCTATGCTGGTGCATATCCTGCGCGAAACCGGGCACGATCCCTCCTATATCGTCGGCGGGATTATGGGCAACACCGGGACCAACGCCGGGGTCGGCACCAGCGATATCTTCGTCGTAGAAGCGGATGAGTACGATCACATGTTTCTGGGGTTGGAACCGGAGACGGCGATTCTCACCAGCGCGGAATGGGATCATCCCGATTTTTTCACCACGCCACAGATGCTAGACGACGCCTTTCGCCGCTTTATCGCCCTGCTGCCGCCGGACGGGTCGCTGATTAGCTGCGCCGACGACGCCGGGGCACGCCGCCTGACCAATGAAGTCGATTCTACACGCAAAACCGCCGGTCTCGGTCGCATGGGCGTAACGTATGGCACCAACGCCACCATGCAACCGGATATTCTTGTCACCGGGGTGCGAACCGGAGCCGTTTTCACCCATCTGGACGTGACAGTGAACTTGCAGGGGATGCCCGCCAAACTGCG
>DAOTXA010000053.1:0-21149 GCA_034435595.1 Anaerolineae bacterium
GACTTCTAACCATCTGCTCTGGATCGCCAGATGTGACGTTGAACGCGTACATGACCTGTTTGCCGGTTTTCTGCGCGTGATCTTTAATGACCGGCATCACCGCTGCGACACGCTGTTCAACCGGGGAATAATAAGGGCTGGTCATCTTCTCATCATCTTTGATGAAGTCGATATCTGCTTCTACGAGTTCTTTGACGATTTCAGCAGTTGCATCCGGTGTCAGGCCCACGTTGGGCTTGATAATCGACGCAATCACAGGCCGACCGTAGACGTTCGTCAATTTGCGTGTCCCATCCACACCGAATTGCGGGCCAGGGTTATCCGTCATAAACTGTGGCGGCAGGTCAAGCGTCAATAAACGCATCCCAGAAACCTCGCGCAGTTCAAAGATTCCCCCGGCAATTGTGCTCATGGTCGTAGGTAGATCAGTGCCGGTAATATCAATCGGGATTCGGAGCGTAACCAGCGCCCGCTGATGTGGTGTCCCCGGTGCGACATACCCCGGTTCATTCCAATAAGGGATACTTGGTGTATCCACACTTTCCAGCAGGGTGATGTCGTCAACTAAGATGCGAAAACGCTTTTTGATTTCGCTCGTTTCACCAGGGACATCTGTAAAAGTGCCGGTGCTGACGACACTAGCCATGTTGCGCGTGACCTTCTCAATGGGATGTGGCGTTTCAATGAAGTAAGTCGCAGAGAGATATTCGCTTACCATTGTGCATAATTCTCCTGTCAGGCTAATCGTCTATCACGACCACTTCGTAGGCCCCTAGCGTAATGACCAACTCGCTACTAGCACTGTCCGCAATCTTCGCTCCCGGCGCTGCATAAAATCCGTCAGGATCGCGCATGGCTGCTTCGGCGTTATCTGCGTTGAGTCGTTTGATCGACACATCCGTAGTGAAGTTGGGCAGTGTCACAGTCTGGTTACTGCGTGTCATGTTGCCCAAAAGAACCCTGGTTTTGTCGTCTTTTCGCAGCACCAGTGCATCCACAAGCAGCGGCGTACTTGACTGGCTGTGGACAACGTGGCCCCCGGCGAACTCACCAACAGCTAAAAAGACATAGTACATCGGGTAAACACTACCCGGCAGCGCAGGGAACTTATCTGGCAGCAGCGGCGGCGTATCCATCGCCATAACGCCGCGCATACCGGTGGTTTCGTAGTAGGTTGCGCTGTGGACACCGCTCTGTGACAGGTATTTGATGCTGCCTAAAGTCCAGACGGCTCCAAACAGCGACATCTGGCGCGGATCAACGGTTGGTGGGAGTTCACCCGGCGGTGTATCTGGAACAGCCCCGGTTGCGTTGGGGTTCCAGCGCATCTTGAGTGTCACCGGGCTTACGACGACGGGTAGACTACCGCTAAAGCTTTTCGTTGTTTGAACGGTCGGCTGTTGCGCGGCTAGCGTCTCCACCAGGTCAAGATCATCGAAGGCGTGGACCTGGGGATTGAGCGAATATGTGACCAAATCCATAGCGTTAATGTCGGGGCGCTCACGGTTGAGTTCGGTGAAGAAAGCATCGGTTCCGCCGCCAACCGCCCCCCCCTTTAGATGCGATTTCGCCAACTGGACCCACTGTGCGGCAGTCGATTTCTCACCGTTCTTGAAAATGAGGTAACGACTGATCGTAGGTTTCGTCGCCGCCAGCAAATCAGCCAGCGCCGCCAGTTCGCCTGATGGATCATCGCTCAGGTGCAGTGCCAGTTCCAACGCGACATTCAAAGTTGCTGACTGCTGCATCGCATGGCGCAGCGTTACTTCAACGTCTGGCCCACCCAGGTCGAGATCAATCCGTAGATGAGACAGATTCAAGGCTTGTAGACGTGTAATTTCGGTCTGTGAGAGTGGTTGACCATGCGAAGCGATACCCAGTCCAAGCAAAGGCAAGGGCGTCTCGGCATCACCAAGCGTCACCGTTAGAATGGCATCATCTTTTATAACCTCCACGACATCGCCCAACAGCTTGATAGTAATCTGCTGCGTGACGTGATCACCGGCTTGAACTGCTGCCGGGAAGGGCAAAGCAAGAGGCGTGCAATAGGTCTTGTATGATGCGTCCGTCCAGTTCCGCTGATCCTCCATCTCAAATGTGTCGCCCTCCATACGTACCTCGGCGCGGATGCCGGGTACAACCTCATGGGTGATGGCTCGAAGATTTTTATACGGCTGATGCGGTGCGATATTTTGCGGGAAGCATCCCGCTTCAGTGCGACCATCTACATATTCGATCGTGCAGTCGTCACCAGCCAGGTCCATCGGGTGCAAAACACAGAAGCCGATGCGATTACGCTTAAAATCGCTGCGGGCTTCACCCTCGAAACGAAAGACGATGTCCCCCTCGCTACTGCCTGTGATCGAACATTTCGCATAATAATCGATACCCGGCTGTTGAAAATGGGCATCATATGTGACGGTAAAGCTCGCCTCGTGTTGGACGATATTTTCGTTCTTGATTGTAAACGGCACCGTCCCCCAGTTCTGGTCACGAATAGCAGCGTATACCCGGCGCAGTATTTCGGTATCACCCAGGCGGATGTAACGGATGTCGCCGTTTTCATAACGTACTGTCGTCGGCCCTGCCTTCAACATCACCGGCTGGTTGGGGCCAACATCCGTTGCGCTCAAAATCTGATGGATGGTTAAAGTCATTGTTTCGACCTTTCACAGTACAGCACAGTTAAGTTAGGTCGTGCGTGCTCATGTCTCGGTGCGGATAAACCTTCGTTTCAGTTTATCGAGGTTGGATTGGCGCAAACCATCGAAAAAGACTGCCAGGAAAATGATGGATGCTTGTACCATCGGCTGAAGATAGAGGTTCACCTCAGCAAAGATGAGACCGTTTCGTACCATCTGGATTAACACTGCGCCGACAACTGCACCCAGGGCGTTGCCGACCCCACCGAACAGGCTCGTACCACCTAGCACCGCCGCCGCAATAACCTGAAACTCGTATTCCTCACCGAAACTGGCATCAATCCGACCAATCTGTGCGATCAAGATGAACCCGGCTAAAGCCGCTGTTGCACCGCAAATTGTGTAGACATAGAGGATGATACGATCCGTGTTGATCCCGGCTTTACGTGCCGCTTCGATGTCATTGCCGACGGCGTAGACCTGCCGACCAAACGTCGTTTGACTGAGCAGCACCCATGCGATAGCGACCACTATTGCGAAAAAGACAATCGGCATGGGAATACCTAGTAGCTCTGACGAGCCAAAATCGAGCATGGATTGAGGGTAATCAAGCTGAACGGATTCTGTCACAACTTTGCCCAATCCACGTCCGACGATCAATGTAGAGAGAGTCACCATAAATGGCGAGACTTTTAATCGCACGATGAAAAGGGCGTTAATCGCACCAAATATCATCCCGGTGAGCACTGCCCCGATAAGCGCCAGCACCACCGGGAAATCGAAGTCACGCATTAGATACGCCGCCGCCAGGGACGATAAGTACATATTGGCACCGACAGACAAATCAATGCCGGCGGTCAACAATACAAAGGTGATCCCCACCGCTATGATGCCGACGTAAGACGCCTGCTTTACGATGTTGAACAGATTCTCTCCACTGAGAAACGTTGCGTTCTGAACCCCGAAGAAGATCAGGATGACGATGAACATGATGGGTGTGGAGTAGCGCAGCAGCAGCGTTGTCAGTCGTTCGCGTTGTGAAGCGATTGCGGTCGTCATGCTGTGATACTTCCTTCCTCAGATGCTTTCGTATCGGGGTTGGCCCCGGCACGCGACGTATCAAGTGCTGGCATCTGGCTGTCGTTCGTATGATTATTGCCGTTCTCGCGGAAGGCTGCCCGTAGAATGTTTTCTTTGTCGAATCCGGCGCGGTCAAATTCGCCGACGATCTCGCCCTGACTCATGACCAGGATGCGGTCGCTCATCGCCATCAGTTCGTCCAGTTCGGATGAGATGAACACCACACTATTGCCGCCAGAGGCCAACTGGTCAATGAGGCTGTAGATTTCATATTTCGCGCCTACATCAATGCCGCGTGTCGGCTCGTCCATGATAAACACCTTCGGGTCGGTCAGCAGCCACTTGGCGATGACGACCTTTTGCTGATTACCGCCGCTTAAGCTCTTGGCAGTGGACTGATGAATGGGGCCAGTTTTGATGCGCAGGGCGTCAACCATTTGCCGGGAGGCACTGTTTATTTCTTCAAAGTTCAGCACACCCAAGGGCGTGCTGGCATAATCATCCAATGAAACCAGAGAGACGTTATCGGCAACGTTCAGGCTCATCATCAGGCCCTCTTCGCGCCGGTTCTCTGTGACGAAAGCCAGCTTGTTACGGATGCAGGCAGCGGGAGAGGTTGCTCTAAGGCTGGTGCCATCAATCAAGATTTCGCCCGTGCTGAAACTATCCATACCGAAAAGTATGCGAGCCATCTCTGTGCGGCCCGAACCCATTAAACCGAATAGGCCCAGTACTTCGCCCCAACGAAGCTGGAAATTGATGTCCTTAACGATGCCCGGTTCTGACAACCCGCTTACCTCAAGGGCCACCTCGTCGTGTGGTATCGATTCGTGTGGCGGGTAAAGCTGCTCAATGCTGCGACCTACCATGAGCGAGATCATGCGATTGATGGTAAAGGCGTCTTTCGGCTCGTGGGCCTGTAGTTCGCCATCACGCATTACCGCAATAGAATCGGAGAGTTCCAGCACATCGTTGAGGATGTGCGAGATATAGATCATGGTGACGCCCTGTTGGCGCAGTTGGTGCATCAGGTTAAACAGGTTCTGCGTCTCACGAGTTGTTAGAGAAGTGGTTGGCTCATCCAAGATGATAAGTTTGGCATCCTCATGCAGCGCTTTCGCAATCTCCACTAGCTGGCGCTCGCCGGGAGAGATGCGATCCAGAGGCGTATCTGGTGCCAGATCAAGGTTCACTTTGCCCAGCAATTCAACCGTGACCGAGTTCAACCGCCGACGGTCAATCAAGCTGATGGGGCCATAGTTGCGCTTGGGGAAACTGTTGATGAAGATGTTCTCGGCGATGGTCAGGTTGGTGAACAAGTTTAGTTCTTGATGGATGAAGGCGATACCAACTGTCGTCGCATCTGCCGGACGACCGGGTGTATACGGCTGGCCTTCCAATATCATTGAACCACCGTCCGGCTTCAACACGCCGCCGATCAAGTTCATGAGTGTAGATTTGCCGGCACCGTTCTCGCCGATCAAGCCGGTTATCTGCCCGCGTTCGAGATCCAGCGAGACATCTTTAACCGCATGTACACCGAAAAACGTCCGCGAAATCTCCTTCAGAGACAGCATCACGTCGCTCATTGCCGCCCTCCTAACAAACGAGTACGTGTAACGTCAAGGATGGCTGCTGCCAGAATGACCAGGCCCTTGACCACATCAATGTGGAAGGCACTAAGGCGCATCTGACCGAGGATGTTTTGCAGCAGCACGAAGAACAACACGCCGATGAACGTCCCCAGCACGCGGCCCTTGCCACCGAACAGGCTTGTCCCCCCGATGATGCAGGCGCCGATAATATCCAGCAAGACTGTGCCATCCCCCAATGTGGGTTGACCGATCCCTAATCGTGCCGAGTATAAGATGGCTGCGACCCCTGCGCAGAAACCACTTATCATATAGGCCATCATGATGACCCGTTTTGTCGGTACACCACTGACCTCGGCAGCGCGGCGGTTTGTCCCTGTTGCATACAACTGCCGTCCATAGACCGTTCGACGCAGCACGAAGTTGGCGGCAAACGCCAGACTCAGTGAGATCACCGCCGGGATAGTCACGAAGGGCAGGATGTCCCTTCGTCGGATTTCAGGTTCCAGCTTTTCACCAAAGTACACCGATACGAGGTCGCCATCGCCCAGGGCCAGGTAGGTTTCTGGCAGATTGGCCACATTGCGCGACTGAGTTAGCCATAGTGCGAAGTTGCTGAAGAAGATCATCGCCACCAGCGTCACCATAAATGGGGCGATGCCGAACCGCGTGACAGCATAGCCGTTCCACATGCCAATCAGTGTGCCAAACAGCAGCATCATCATGACCCCGATAAGTGTCGCCTGGGGATGAGCAGATAGCGGGCCGCCCGCCTCTGTCATGATATTGCCCCACAATGGGCTGTTGCGCATCACGGCTTCATCCAGGGTGGTGGTGATAAGAATCGCGCCGACCGTTGAGGTGAAGGCCATGATTGCGCCAACCGAAAGATCAATACCGGCAGAAATCAGTACGAACGTCTGCCCGATGGCGACTGCCAATAGCGGCCACACATTGGAAAGCTGGTTGCTCATGTTTCGCGGTGTGCTAAGTGTCGGATAGAAGTAAGAAGCGATGAGAAAAACGGCAATCGTCAAATAAAGAATGAAGTTGTCCGACAGCAATATCCGCAGTGCCATAGAGCGTAGATTTTGCAGACCGCCCCGCCGGACGGACCGGTCGTCTTCGGGAGGTGTCGCGGATAAAGGCGGGATGGTTTCCTGAATTGTTGACATCTTAACACCTCAATGGGATGTCCTTGCGAAGTCACAAATGCTTAGCTTGAGTGCTTAAGTAATGGGGATGCAGCCGGTCACCCGGCTACATCCTATTTGACTATATATTTTACTGATCGAGGAAGCCTTCAGCCAGCAGCACGCAACCCCACATATCCATCTCGCGGAATTGAATGTTGGCAGAAGTCAGCGCGAAGCCAGGATCGTCGATCACTTCGTTCGGCGCGAACTCGCCCGCTTCAATGGCTTCTAACAGGGCGTTCACAGTCGCGTCGGCTTCTACAAACAGGTCCTGCACGCCGGTTGATTCCACGTAGCCGTCTTTAATCAACTGACAGGCAGTCGCGTCACCGTCCAGGCCACCCATGATGACATGGCCTTGTTCACCAGAAGGCACCCACATACCACGCGGTTCCAGTACGGAGCGAATGGTGGGGAACAGGAAGTCGGAGGAAGTGAACAGGAAGTCCACATCGGGGTTATTGGTGATAGCAGCTTCCAGGTTCGCCAGCAATGTGGGCGGGTCCCATTCAGAGGCGACTTCAATCGGCTCGTTGAACAGATCAGGGTAACGCTCGCTGTAGCGGGCGATCACATTGTAGAAACCATCACGGCGGAAGATCGCGTTGGTATCTTGAAGCGCACCGACGATGACCATCGGGGTCAGAGATTCGCCAGTGACTTCGTACTTGGCGAGCGCCAACTGTGCCATATATTCCACAGCCTGCTCGGTGATGGTCAGGTTGTCAGCGACAACAACCAGGCCGCGCTCACGGTTGTTCGGCGGGCGGTTGAAGACCGCTATCGGCACGTCGCTATCCTGGGCTTCTGCCACGATAGTATCTGCACTATCACCGTCCTGCGGGATGATGATGATACCATCCACACCCTGGGCGATGCAGTCACGGACTTGCTCTAGCTGGCGATTGGGGTCTTCGTTGCCATTGTACTCGATAACTTCAATGCCCTGCTCGCGCAGGCTGGTGGTGATGGCACGATGTCCGGCGACCCAAAATTCAGTTTCCAGGTCCTGGAAAGCGAAACAAAGGGTCAGGTCGGATTGTGATTGTGCAGTACCTACGCTGACACCCGTTACAATCAAGGCAACGGTCAGTGCCAGCAGCATCAGGGTACGAGTAACTTTCTTCATGGTATATTCTCCATAGCTATCGTAAGTATGTAAAATACGTTTCCATAACGTCTATATCCGGTCTAATCGAGCGTCCCCTCCCGTCAACATGTGACTCACAGAATACAGATAAAGGTAGTACAACCCCGCTCAATAAACACTCAGAGCGGGCTGTTTAGCGCCGTTAGCCGATGCAAAACGACGGAAAACGCCTCTTCAGACATGCAGATCAAAGACCTGCAAAGGCACTTTGCATATTGTATACAATTAGAGCGATGTACAAAACACCCTAGTATAGAGTAAGCGGCAGGATGGCAAGAGGCACATGAGCAACCTCGCTTTAGAGCGCAAGATAACCCATTGATAAGGAATTGACACATCATTTTGGTGATATTAGCCTCTGAATAATCACTATTATGTGTAATTTTGGTTTACAAAACCGAGCCTGCAAACCATTCGCAACCTATACTTTGTCTAACTGTATACAATACACAAAATTTCGTCAAGTTTTTGGTATGGCAATTGGCAAGTGTCAGCTCACAGCATACATATTTGGTATGTGACAGCTTGACAAGAAGCCAGTATATTGTATACATTCAGTAGAAACAACAAAAAGCAATTATTTGATGTCTTTTTCTCACATTCAACCCATCAGCCTGCGCGATCAGGTGGTTGAGCAGGTGCGAGCCGCAATTATTGAAGGTCGGTTGCGCCCTAACGACCATGTGACCGAAGCCACCCTAACCAGTGAATTGGGCGTCAGCCGGACGCCTGTGCGTGAAGCACTCATCCTGTTGGAACGCGAGGGATTAATCGTCTCCACCCATAATCGCGGGGCATTCGTCCGGGCATTTGATTCGGACGATGTGGTAGAGATTTTCTCAAGCCGTCGCGTTTTAGAAGACTTCGTCGCAGAACTTGTTATCGACAAGCTGACTGAGGATGATTTCGATCAGCTAGAGGCGCTCATCGCCCGAAATCGTGTCGCCATCGATGGCAATCAGCAACAGACGTTTCGCATGGTGGATATGGCTTTCCACCGTTATTTCATCGTCCGCAGCGAGCATACCTGGGCGATCCGGTCCTGGAACGAGATTGTCGCGCAGATTGCGGCGCTGCTGCATTTGCGCTCAGAAGCATTGACTTATTTTAACGAGTATCGCGCCATTTCAGATCACCAGGCGGTTATCGCGGCCTATCGCACAGGTGAAGTGGCTGCGGTACAATCAGTGAATCGTCGCGTTTCAATTGACGTTACAGAAGAATGCGTGGAGGCGATCAAACGACTCAATCAACAAAAGTAACTTATACTAGATTGCATACAATATACAGTAAACTGAGGCGAAGCTGGTGACAATCCCCATGCCAACCTCATCTCCACGTTGAACGTATGGGAGGTTTCTTGAATGAAAGACCTGATTATTACTTTCTATGGTGACGACTTTACCGGTTCAACTGATGTGATGGAGTCGCTGGAAATCGGTGGCATCCATACGGTATTGTTTCTGGATGTACCCACTCCAGACCAGCTTGCTCGTTTCCCCAATGTACGGGGCTTTGGGCTGGCTGGTGTCAGTCGGACAATGAGTCCGGCGCAAATGGACGAAGAACTAACGCGTAAATTTAGTGCGCTGCGTGATCTGGGCGCTCCATTCGTCCACTACAAAGTTTGCTCCACATTTGACTCGTCGCCGTCGGTGGGTTGTATCGGTCATGCCATTGACATCGGTTGGGAGCTTTTCAAGCCGCCTGTTGTGCCCCTGGTCGTGGGTGCGCCACCGCTAAATCGCTTCGTAACCTTTGGCAATTTGTTCGCCCGCATCAAGGGGGTGACTTACCGTATTGACCGTCACCCAACCATGAGCAAGCACCCCATCACACCCATGACAGAAGGTGATTTGAGGATACACCTGGGAAAGCAGACTGAAAAAAGCATCGGCTTGATCGACCTGCTGCAAATGGCTGAGGGTGACAAAGCGATCGACACCTACTTCGACGAACTGGTCACAAACGGAACGCAGATCATCCTGTTCGACACCATCGGGCGTGAACATCTGGTACAGATTGGTCGCAAAGTCTGGGCGCTGCAAGGTGATAAGCCCGTGTTTATCGTCGGGTCATCTGGCCTGGAATATGCATTGACCTGGTATTTACAAGAGGATGGCATCATCAAGGAGCCGGAACCGCTTCCGTCTCCAGGTCCGGTTGATCAATTATTCGTCGTCAGTGGCAGTGCTGCCCCACCCACCGCAGAACAGATTGACTTTGCTGGACAGCACGGTTTCGAGCTTGTGCGGTTGGATGCACCCGGCCTCGTTGATCCTGATACTGCCGAACAGACGCGAGCCGCTGCGGTTCAACAGGCGCTAGCACTACTCGGTGAGGGCAAATCCGTATTGATGTACTCTGCGCATGGGCCAGAAGATACAGCCATCAAAATGACAAACGAGCGTATGGCCCGTATTGGCATTGATCCAAAGACCGTCGGCAGCAAACTGGGGACACAGCAAGGCAAGCTGCTACGCGACGTACTGGAAAAAACCGGCCTCACGCGAGCATGTGTCGCGGGTGGCGATACATGCGGATATTCCGCGCAACAATTAGGCATTTACGCGTTACAAACCGTTGTGCCGATCGCGCCGGGTGCACCACTTTGTCAGGCATTTAGCGATAATCCGCGATTCGACGGCTTACAAATCTCGTTGAAAGGCGGTCAAAACGGCGTGGCAGATTACTTCGTGAAGATTCTTAACGGTGGTGAACTCGTCACGGCCTAAAGCCGCAGATATTCAATATCCGCGATCATCAACGTTGCTCTGGAAGAAACATATTCAGCGACAGCCGGGATGATCGAATCAGACAGTGAGCAAGTAAAAACATATTTCACGATGAAAGGACTTTTTAAGACATGGCTACGAGAATTGCACTAATGGGTGCTGGTGGTAAGATGGGAATGCGTATCACCAACAACATTAAAGACCTGGATCGGTACCACATCAGCTACATTGAAGTGAGTGAGCAAGGCATTAGCAACCTGCGGAACATCGGTGTCGAAGTGACTGCGGAAGACGAAGCCCTCAAAGACGCTGACGCCGTCGTGTTGGCTCTGCCAGATCGACTCATCGGAAAAATCAGCCACACAATTGTGCCCAAGATGAAATCTGGCGCGATGATAATCGGCCTTGACCCGGCTGCCGCCTACGCCGAAGTTATGCCTGTGCGTGACGACATCACCTACTTTGTGACCCACCCCTGTCATCCCCCGCTGTTTAACGACGACCTGGACGAAGGCAAACGCAACGACTGGTTTGGCGGTGTCTATGCTGGGCAACACATTGTTTGTGCGCTGTACCAAGGGCCAGAAGAAGATTATGCAATGGGTGAGCAGATCGCTATTGACATGTATGGCAACGATGACGGCCCCGTCATCAAGTCACACCGCATCACAGTCGAACAAATGGCGATCCTGGAACCGGCACTGGTCGAAACCTTCTCCGCCACGTTGTTAAGCGCAGTGCATGAAGCCTATGAAAAGGTTGTCGATGAAATGGGTGTGCCCAAAGAAGCCGCATGGGAATTCTTGATGGGACACCTGCGGACGGAACTGGCGATTATATTCGGCTTTGCAGGCTTCTCCTGGAGCGATGGTGCGCAGTTGGCGATTGAAAAAGCGAAGGCCCGCATCTTCAAAGACAACTGGAAAGAGGAAATCTTCAACATTGATGCGGTCAAGCACAGCGTCAAAGAGATTACCGACAGCCTCGAATAGTTGCATCTGTTGACGTTGAACCAACCTCAACCACACCATCAAGGCCAGGTTGAGGTTGGTTTGATACACATTAAAACCAACATACCCGGCTAAAGACGCAGCACGCACCCGGAAGGGAAACAGATCATGACGACGACCATATCATATAGCGCAATGACAGCCGCCCTGGATGCGACAGGTCAGCAGTATGTGACTCTCGATCTTGGTCCGGCACGCATTCTGGTGATGCAGCGCGGCGGACGCGTCTTCGGGCCGTTCTTTGCAGATGCGCCGGGATTGTTCTGGGCGAATGCTGCCCTGAACGATGCTACCGCATTACAGACTTTTCTGGATAATGACGATTGGAACCTGGGTGGCGAACGGCTGTGGATAGCGCCGGAAATCCAATTCACCATCCGCGACCGGCGCGATTTCTGGGGTAGTTATCATCTGCCGGATGCGATGGACCCCGGCGATTACACGCTGACGGCGACGGGCGAGACGATCACATTATCCACAACCATCACACTGGATGCCTACAACATCAACAGCGGTCAGGGGACGTTCGCGGTGGAGATTGCGCTGCGTCCTATAGCTGACCCACTGCGGGCGGTAGTGGATCAAGAAACACTGCTACATGGCGTGCGTTACGCCGGGTTCAGCCGCGATGTGGTCTTGCGCAGCATGGCTGACACCCGAATTGTCGGCGGATCGTGGGTGCTGGTGCAGTTGAATCCCGGCGGTACGATCATTATCCCGGCCAACGCGAAAGCGCAGGCAACCAGCTATATGGGAGATGCGCCTGATGCCGCTTTCGCCGTCCGCGATGGCGCATTTCGCATCCCTATCACCGGCGACCGCCAATTCAAGACCGGCTATCCTGCCGCGCATGTGACGGGACGATTAGGCTATCTGCACCCCGGTGATGGCGAAAGCGGCTATCTGCTGGTGCGTAATTTTTACAATGACCCGTCCAGCATCTATCCAGAGGAACCCGCCGATCAGCCCGGTGTCAACGGCGACTCGATTCACGTCTACAACGATGACGGCGGTATGGGCGGCTTCGGCGAATTGGAGTGTCAGGGGCGCACCATCGGTGGTGACAGCGGCCTGCAAGAAGCAGCCGATAGTTTCGCGTTGTGGTGCTACACTGGCCCGGTCGAAAAACTTGAAGCCATTGCCCAACATCTGCTGGTGTGATGGACCAGCCATTTTTGAATTGTACTTCTTGATGAAAAGGACTTATTGCGAATGAAACTTGGAGTCGGGACTTACGCCTATGCCTGGGCGATTGGCGTACCGGGCTACATGCCGGATACGCTGATGACCGCGCTGGATTTTGTGCGGCGCTCGGCGGCACTGGGCGTATCGCTAGTACAGATCGCGGATAACATCCCACTGGTGCAGATGGACTCCGACACTCTGGACGAATTAAGTGCCGAGATCAAGCGCCTGAGTCTGGATGTGGAAGTGGGCGCACGCGGCATCCAACCGGAGTACCTGCACGCTCATTTGAAGCTGGCACAGCGCTTCGGTTCGCCGATCCTGCGGGCAGTTGTCGATGCGGCAGGGTTTGAGCCGGAACCCGCAGAGATCATCGCCATACTGCGCGAACACATGCCAGAATTTGCCGCTGCCGGAGTCGTCCTCGCTATTGAAAATCATGATCGTTTTAAGGCGCGTACTCTGGCAGACATCATCGAGGCTGTGGGCGGTGATCATATTGGTATCTGCCTGGATACAGTCAACTCCTTTGGCTCACTGGAAGGGCCGGAGGTTGTTGTCGATATACTCGGCCCACATGTTGTTAATCTACATATCAAGGACTTCTGGATTCGGCGGCACGATCACAATATGGGCTTCACCCTGACGGGTACGCCGGCTGGCAAGGGCCAACTTGATCTTCCCTGGCTGCTGAACAAGCTGCACGGCTTCGGACGGCAGTTTAACGCAATTCTGGAATTGTGGCCTGCACCAGAAGCAACGATCGCTCAAACCATCGCCAAAGAGGATGCCTGGGTCGTCGAGAGTATTGAATATTTACGAGAACACATAAAGGATTAGCAATATGGCGAATCTGCGTTTTGCCATGTTTGGCACCGGGTTCTGGTCTCGATTTCAACTTGCGGGTTGGATCGAGGCGGGCGGCGTCGAGTGTGTGGCACTTTACAATCGCACAGTCTCCAAAGCGGAGAAGCTGGCTGCGGAGTTCGGAATCCCACAGGAAAACGTCTTCGGAAGCACAGAAAAACTATTAGACACAGTGCCAGACCTCGATTTTGTAGACATTTGTACCGCTGTTGAACTGCACGCCCCAATGACAAAACAGGTGGCGGATCGCGGGATAGATGTTGTCTGCCAGAAACCGATGGCCGTCACGCTGGAAGAAGGCGAGGAGATGTTACGCTACTGTCAGGACAAGGAAGTGAAGTTCATCGTTAATGAAAACTTCCGCTGGCAGACACCTATTCGGACCTTCAAAAAGCAAATGGATACCGGTCGTATCGGGCAGCCCTTCCGGGCAAATCTACACTTCGTTACAAGCTTCCCCGTCTTTGATAATCAGCCGTTTCTTAAAGAGTTAGAGCAGTTCATGCTGACGGATGTAGGCAGCCACATTCTAGATGTCGCTCGCTTCTTGTTTGGTGAGGCAAAGACTCTTTACTGCCGCACACAACGTATCCACAGCGACATTAAAGGCGAGGATGTCGCAACGGTCGTCATGACGATGGGGGATACAGAGGGGCCAACAGGTGGTGTCACGGTTTCCTGTGAGATGAGCTATGCCAGTCGCACTGAGATTGAACGTTTCCCGGAAACCTACATTTACGTTGAAGGGGACAAAGGTTTCCTGGAATTGGGGCCGGATTTCTGGATTCGTGAGACGACCGAAGACGGCACTCTTTCAAGACGCTACCCGCCCCCACGTTATCCTTGGGCTGACCCGGCTTATGATATTGTGCATTCCAGTATTGTTCCAGCACAAGTTGATATTGCAGCGGCACTACGGGGTGACAAAGATGCCGAAACTGACGGAACCGACAATATCAATACAGTTCGCCTGGTCTTTGGCAGCTATGAATCGGCAACAACTCAGCAGGTAATCGTACCGCGTCTGGATTAGGTGACTGCGAACACAACCAGACGACCGGTAATGCAACTCTGGATGTTGAATTTCGCTGGATGCGCCTCAAAGCTACCCGGATCGGCGACGGCTGTATTATGGTCTAACCCAATAGAGACATAATGCCCTGGACGACAAAGTCGGCAGGGCATTAAACATTTAGTCAGTATTCTGGTCAACGCCCTTGGCTAAACTACAATAGCAACGAATTAATTTGACACCGGTGTCATTCAAGGCTATGATAGTTTTGACACCGGTGTCATTATGGCGCTATAAGGGACTTAAAAATTGGCAGCAACGATTTCAGATGTGGCAAAGTTAGCGAAAGTTTCAAAGAAGACGGTTTCTCGTGTCATCAATAACGAAGATTCGGTTACTGAGGATACGCGACGGAAAGTTCTTGAAGCGATAGAGCAACTGAATTATGTACCCAGTGCTCTGGCTACCTCGCTTGCAAAAGGGCGTGCCAATTGCATTGGTATGCTTCTCCCCCACCTGACTTGGCCTCTAATTCTCGATGTGCTTCGTGGTGTGACCGATTTGGTTGAAACAAGTGATTACGCCCTGACTCTTTACAGCATGACCCGTGATGAAAAGGCAGTTCGTAACTTTGTCAATCGGATGGTTCACGCCAAACAGATTGATGGGCTAATAGTTCTTACACCGCCCAGGATGCTTGAATACCTAACCGAGTTATATCATAAAGGTTTTCCATTAGTATTGATCGACGATCATGGTTACAACCCTGCTTTTTCATCGGTCGTAACAACTAATTTTGAGGGCGCATACACAGCAACCAAGCATCTAGCCGAAACAGGTCGCCGGTGTATCGCCTATATTAACGGCCCCAAAAACTACGGTTGTAACCGTGAGCGACTTGCTGGCTATTTGCAGGCGCTCAAGGATTTTGATCTGCCTGTGAACCCCGACCTGATTTATGAGGATGGGGACTATACGGATCATGGCGATAGGGGCAGCATACGTGCAATCCAGTCTATGCTTTCAAAAGGTGTAGAGATTGATGCAGTCTTTGCCGCTAACGACATAATGGCTTTTGGTGCGATGAACGCTCTGGGACAGGCCGGTCTGCAAGTTCCTGATGATGTCGCGGTTGTTGGTTGCGACAATATTCTGGCTACAGCTTACTCAACTCCAACATTGACGACTATCCAGCAACCATTTTATGAAATGGGGCAGACCGCAGCGCATGTATTGATTGATGCGCTTAACGGCGGGTCTTTGCCAACTTCACCTATAGAAGTGCCAACTTCACTTGTTATACGTGATTCTAGTAGCCCAAAGCCATAGAAGGGAGGTTTTAATAGAAGCTGTTTTCAATTAACAAAGCAACATCTCTTGTTTATTCAAGCGAGTTTCTGCGTATATTCACACAGAAACAAAAGTATACCTATAGAGGGATCAATGAATATCAATAGACGTCAGATCGTTGTTGTTGCCTTAATGTCCATGCTGCTCTTACTATCTATAGGGCAGTCTGCTGCACAAGATGATGTCGTGACAATTCGTGTCATGAGCTTCTTTGCCTTTGATAATCCTGAAGTTGAGCAGGCCGTAGTAGATGCTTTTGAAGAAGCGCATCCAAACATTGATGTCATTTTGGAACATGAGCCATATGACACTATATTTACCAAGTTCAACACCCTGTATGCTGGTGGTGATGCACCTGATGTACTTTCCACAAACTATGAACAATTGACTAGTTTTGCATCCTTGGGTGCGGTTGAGCCACTTGATGACTACATCGCTGCCAGTGAACTGGATATGAGCATTTATCTGGGCAATACCGTCGCTATGCACAATCTGGATGATGTGCAGTATGGTTTGCCGACCACTTTTTCTAATGTCGTGTTAGCTTACAACAAAACGATGTTTGATGAACTGGGTGTCGAATATCCTGACGGAACATGGGATTTTGACCGTCTGCGTGAGGAAGCGGCGAAATTTGTTGCTGATGAAGATGATGATGGTCTAACCGATGTCTTTGGTTATGGCTATGCTTGGTGGCCGATGTATCTCTTTATGTGGGACACCAATATTCTTAGCGAAGATGGTAGTCAATGTGTTCTTAACGAGCCTGCCGCGATTTCGGCGTTGACCCAGTTAGTTGAAATGCAACAACCTGGTGGCGTTGCTCCGACCAGAGAAGCGCAACAGGCGCAGGGTGACTGGGATCGTTTCATTGCCGGTAAGTTAGCCATGTATCCTGGTGGCCCCTGGATTGTCCAGCCATTCAACGACAACATCACTGACTTTGAGTGGGATATTGCCCATCACCCTATTGGCGAGCAAGCTGGTACCTTCCTTTACAGTAACTCTTATGTGATTTCTGCGGCATCCGAGCAAAAAGAAGCGGCATGGGAATTTATCATGTTTGCGTCGAGTGTTGAGGGTGACACCATCCGTCAAGAAGGCAAGTATGAGATCGCTGCGGCTGCTGAAGTTGCTGAAAATGTCTTCTTGCCAGCATTGGCCGATGCATCACCTGCAAACAGCCAGGTGTTTATGGAAGCAACAGAGTATGGTTACAGACTGTCCCAGACTGTGCATTTCCAGGAAATGTTGGACATCATTCAACCCGAATTGGATTTAGCATTTATCGGGGAACAGGATATTCAGACTGCAATGGACAATGCCTGTGCGCGAATCGATCCTTTACTAGAGGAATAGCCCAACAAACTGGCTTTGTCGGATAGAACATTCCTGTCTGTAAGGCAGTTTTCATCCGCCACAAACCGTTTGTCAGATTACTCACTGTATATGCAATCTCAGGGCTGGCAAATATCGAGAATAGTTGCCAGCCCTACAATGACTATCGTGGTGTGAAATCTATGGTTGGATGCCTATATTCACACCACGACCTGATAATACCCTGTACTGTACATCTCATACACATAGCACTACATCATAAAGATAATCACAGATGCACGATAAACACCTGTTACTAGAAGTAATGAGAGCCAAGACACTATGACGCACAAACGGAAACTGGATGATGTACTAACAACGGGTAGAATCGAGGCCATTTGGGGATATCTATTTATATTGCCCAGTTTTGCCCTTGTTTTTATTTTTGTCCTCTACCCAGTGATTAGTGGCTTTTGGTATAGCCTCACAGATTGGAACATGATTAGCGAGCCAAGCTATGTTGGCTTGGATAACTACTCAAAAATATTGAATGATGATCTGGCAATTAAGACAATAAAGAATACTGTTATATATTCAGCCATAGGCGTACCATTGGGAATAATCATTTCTCTTTTACTAGCCATAGCACTAAATCAGAAAATTAAGGGCATCACATTTTATCGTTCTGCTTATTACCTGCCCGTTATCACCTCAACAGTGGCGATTTCTATTGTTTTTCGGTGGATTTTCAATTCAGATCATGGATTGCTCAATCAAGTACTGGCTCAACTTGGTATTGACCCGGTGCGGTGGTTATTAGACCCGGATATTGCGCTGTATTCCCTTATTGGTGTTACGATTTGGCGCGGGCTTGGTCTGAATATGATCATTTACCTGGCAGCCTTGCAAGATGTGCCCAAAGAGATGTACGAGGCAGCGAGTTTGGATGGTGCTGGCACTGTACAAAAATTCCTCAAAATCACTGTTCCCCTAATTACCCCGGCACTCTTTTTCACGTCAATTACCGGTGTCATCGGTTCACTACAATCGTTCGATTTAGTCTACAACATGACCGAGGGTGGCCCCGGCACATCGACATATTTGGCTGGATATTATATATGGCAACAAGCATTCTCCTATTTACGAATGGGATATGGTGCGGCTTTAGCTTTTGTTCTCTTCTTTGTGATCTTTATTTTGACAATTATTCAGTGGCGTGCACGCAAAGTGTGGGTTTACGGTGAGGATACCAACTGATGAATTTCCCTTATCGGATAGACAAGAACCATATGGATCGTTTACGGCATATTTTTGCACATGTTTTGTTGATGGCTGGTGCGATTATTATGATCACGCCATTTATTTGGAGTGTAACCAGTTCTTTCAAATCATTGACAGAGATTTTCAACACACCGGCATTTCATATCCCCCTGCCACTAGATTTTTCGGCTTATGAAGCGGTTTTTCAAAGAATCTCTTTTACCACTTATGTTTGGAATACGTTTAAGATTGCTTCAATCGTCACGGTTGGGCAAATTTTAACATGTTCGATGGCTGGATATGCTTTCGCTCGATTGCGCTTTCCGGGCCGCGATTTCCTGTTTCTGGCATATTTAGCCACATTGATGGTTCCAGGCGTGGTGACATTGATCCCGAATTTTGTCATCATGCGCGATTTAGGCTGGATTGACTCCCACGAGGCACTTATTGTGCCATTCTTAGGCAGTGCTTTTGGGACGTTTCTAATGCGGCAATTCTTCCTCGGTTTTCCAAAAGAACTTGAAGAAGCTTCGAAATTAGATGGTTGTAACCCGCTGCAATTCTACTTCCTGATATTGCTTCCGAATTCGAAGCCTATCTTGGTGACGTTTGGCCTTTTAACTTTCCAGTTTATGTGGAATGACTTCCAATGGCCGCTTATTATCATCAATTCCGATCATAATCGCACGTTGCAAGTTGGTCTGGCCTTTTTGCAGAATGAAAACTATACGGAATGGAATGTATTGATGGCTGGCTCCGTGCTTGCGATTGTACCGATCATCATACTTTTCATGTTTACGCAGAAGACTCTTGTTCAAAGTATCAAGTTAAGTGGGTTGAAAGGCTAATGGATCTTCTACAGATAAAAGATGGCATGATTGTTGCTCAGGATGACCGACCGGTCTATTTGCGAGGAGTGAATATTGGCGGTTGGATGAACATGGAGCATTTTCTTACCGGGCATCCAGGCTCAGAATCCAATCTTCGCCATGTGATGCGCCAAAAACTGGGCCAGGAAAAGGCAGCTTTCTTTTTTGACCGGTTTTTGCACCATTTCTTTAATGAGCAAGATGTCATTTTTCTCAAGGATATAGGCGTAACAACTATTCGTTTGCCCATCAATTATCGCCACTTCGAAAGTGATCTTGCGCCGCTCGAATACCTGGAGACAGGGTTTGAACGGTTGGAGCAGGTTATGAAGTGGTGTGAGAAACATGATATCTACATCATATTAGACCTGCATTCAGTGCAAGGTTGGCAAAATGGCGACTGGCATTGTGATAATAGCAGCAGACATGCGCTGTTTTGGTTTCAGAAAGGATCGCAGGATCGTTTTGTAGCGCTCTGGCAGGAGTTTGCTAGCCGCTACCGCGATAAGGCGGTGATTGCTGCTTACAACATCATGAATGAGCCATTGTCAAACGCGCCTTATGGACGCTTTGCCCCGGACAATAAATATCTTCCTGATTGGGACAACATGAACCGTATTTATCGCCGGACTGTTGATGCCATCCGCGAGGTTGACCCGAATCATATCATCATGCTTGAGGGGGATTATTATTCAATGCTTTTTGAAGGGCTTGATGCTCCCTTTGATCAGAATCTGATGTATAGCAATCACAATTATATCGAACCGGCGGTTTCTTCTATCACATCATATCCAGTCACATTGGGTGATACACATTGGGATAAACAATATATTCAGAAACAATTTGCTGAAACCGAAGGGTTTATGTTTGCACAAAATCACAATGTTCCACTGCTTATTGGTGAATTCGGCCTCAATATGGATTACCCTGCCGACAATGTTTGCTGCAAGGTGCAAGTTTTCAATGACCAGATGCAGACATATAACATAATGGGTTGTCATTGGACATTCTGGTCGTATAAAGCACTCGGATCAATGGGCTGGATTCAAACACATCCTGAATCCCTGTATATGCAAACCGTTGCGCCCGTGTTACATGCCAAAGATAAACTAAATGTTGATTTTGGCTGGCTGGGTGGTTTTCAACCTGCGGTACAACAACATATGGAAGCACTAAATGCATTGATCGGGGCACATCTTCCAGGTGTTGACCCAGAAGCAAACTTCCGCTATTTCAGTCAGGCCGCGATGAGTACATATACAGCCGACCAACTGCAAAATGTATATGTGCAGCAGTTTGTAGATAAGTCTGAAGCAGAAATTGATGATATTCTCTCGTCATTTGAACTATGCAATTGTATAGAGCGAGACGAAATGAGCGACGCAATTCGTAGTGCGACCATTGGTTATCAACAACATAATTGAGGATTGCGATGCTTTCGTGGCGGCGTGGCTACCTGGCACTGAAGCGCAGGGAATTGCCGATGTCCTTTTCGGCGATTATTCATTCACGGGAAATTTGGCTTACGCTTGGCTCGATGATATAAGTCAAAAACAATTTGGAGGAGAGAAGATGTCCCCTTGTGGCTATGGACTCGCTTAAACGGCCCTGCAAGATGTAAAGATTTCCCAGTACAGTTGGCAACAACCCCAAAAGGCTGGCCCTCGTCAGATTGAAGAGGAAATCCAAATATTGGAAAACATGTTGGACGAAAGCGCGAAGCCGCTCGATCTGTACGCCGTATTACTCCTCGAAGCTGGGTGAAAATTCACAGGAAGATCACCCAACTGCAGGGCTTTTGCAAAGTCCGAGATAGCGTGAGGGAAACAATCAGAGTAGGTTTGAATTGGCAAACACAAACCGAGTTCTGGCGTCTCCCTCATG
>DAOTXA010000054.1:0-4883 GCA_034435595.1 Anaerolineae bacterium
CGCTGGGGCAACAAAATCGAGGAAAACACGGCTCCATTCAAGCCGTATACATCCCGCGTGAATTCCAATTCGCTTTCGAGGACGATTCCTTTGTCCAGCAACCGCGTCACCAGTGGTAAATCAACCAGCGTCACGGCACGTGTATCGACATCACGACTAGGCATGGTGGTTCTCTTCTAAACGCCGGGAAACAATCGCACCTGTCGAGATGATTAAACCGGGACGAATGCCGCGATTGTATCATTCTCGACCGCATTTTAACAACGGAACACACACATGTACGCCGCAGTTCAATGAGCGAATCCCCGAAGATTTATATAGATTACATTACCCAGTATAACCCGATTGCACGCTTTTTGTGGCGTTTACTCGTCAGATCGACACATATTAACCCACCCTGACCCCTAAAAACCTTTATAAACAATCATTTCGTGGCTGTCAAGGGCACGCTACAGACGCTAAATATCCCGTTTATGCCGCCCGGTCGCTATCGGATTCAAGGATCAGCATCGACTCGCCATACTCACGAATAAGTTTTCATAAAGAGCATAACGGACGGTTTTTAGCGCCCCATCATCGCCCGGTAAACGCGCACTGTATCAGCGGCAACCTGTTCGTGTGTATAGTGATCAAGGACGCGCTCACGACCCATCCAACCATAATGCTTGCGCAAGACGGGATCGTTTTGTAGCGCAGACAGGGCATCTGCCAGCGCAGACACGTTGCCTTCCGGCACGACCAGCCCTGCATCCCCGATCACACCGGGGATCGCGCCACTATCCGAGCCAATAACGGGCACGCCAGTCGCCATCGCTTCCGTCAGCACCCGCCCGAACTGCTCTTTCCAGTTGGGGCGCGTCAGCGATGGCACGACCAGCACATCCAACGAGCGAAAATGGTCAGGCATTGTCGGCGAGGGAACCTGCCCGGTGAATTTCACACGATGGCTGATTTTCAGGTCCGCCGCCTGTTTTTGCAGCGATTTGCGCTCCGGTCCGCCGCCAAAAACGCGCATTCGCCAGTCACCGCCGATCTTCGCCGCCGCCGCCAGCAGCAGATGAACCCCCTTCTCCTCGACCAGACGCCCCACGAAACCAATCGTAAACGGGCGATCTGGGCGCGTATCGGCAGGCTTAAACAGGTCGGGGTCGGTACCAAATTGCGGGATCACCGACAGCGGCCCTTTGTAACCCTTCGCCCGCCAGACCTCGGCGGCGCTTTCTGTCCCCGCAATCGCATAATCCACGCCACGCATAATCCAGCGCTCACCCCACCCAAAAGGCGGCGGATACTTGCGCAGGATGTTTTGCCAGCTAAAGAACAGCGTCCTGGCATCACTGTGCTTGGCGGCGCGGAACATCTGCCACGCCGAGGCGTTATACGGTTCCTCGTCAATGTGGACGATATCGGGGCGGAATGCATCCACACGATCACGCAACCCGCGATACAGGTGCAAGTGATAGCTACCGTTCATCAAGACAGGCAGCGTCTCCAGCGTATAACCGCCGGTGTAGACGCGTTCCAGCGCCAGCGAACCACGAGAGTCACGCCATTCCGGGGGCGTCAACGCCAGCAGTTCAATATCCTCGTGGCGGGCGATCGTTTCCAGCTTGCGCTGGTAGATGCCCACCACAATCGCTTTTGAAATCATCAGGACGCGCATGAACCTATTTCCTCACAAAGATGAGAGGTGGAGGCAATCGCAGCGGGGAGCTAATCGTCGAGTTCCGTAGCGGGGACCATTTCGGCAGTCATCGTCAGACCGGGCATTCCTTCACTCATAGAATAGCGCAGGAATTCCGCCAGCTCTGCCTGTTCGTCGATTTCAGCTTCGACCTGTGCCACCGCCGACATCTCCACCAGCACTTCAACCATCGCTTCCTGAACCGTCTTGCGGATCAGCGATTGCAATTGTTCCACGGTAAGCTCCGAAATTTGCTGCTTACTATCCATAATATGTCCCCTGCTGCACTTATGATAGGTCTAAACCTGTGGGCCAAATTGCCCGAAACCACTAAAGCTATTCACAAATTTATTACGCCAACACTGTCTGGTTCTTTAATCTCAATCATAGCCCGTTCCAGCAAAAAGGCCAATCGCAGCGCCTCAGAGGGTGATGAGTCTTAAAAGCGATTTGAGCGGAGCCTGGTGGCTTCGCCCCGGCTAAAGACAGCAGTTCAGCGCCGTCCGCTTTCGCCTTATTTTTTCGTAATCGTCGGGTGAGAAACTGCATGTGATCTGTCAAACGCCATTGCGCGGGCGCGAATCGCCGGATACCCTGTCGCTATTCGGTTCGCGTCACCTGCATCATCAGCATTACATCAGCATTAAATGGAGACACGCCTGCTCATGTTCAAACGACTCACCCGCCCCGAAGACGCCCCGCCCTGGGGCATGTTTACCGCCTTATCGCTGGTTATCGTGCTGGCCCTAAGCGTCATTCTGATCGGCACCAATCTTGCCGACATCCTATTTAGTCAGCGCACAGAAGCGCCGCTGATCGGCTGGCTCATCGGCATGGCGATTACGATCTTCTTCGTCACCACCCGCTTTGAACGCTCGCCAGAAGCGGTCGCCGCCCTGCGCATGAAACCCTCGCGCAATGTCCGCCGCCTGCCGATTGTGTTCCTGTTCGCCTTCGGTATGGCGATCACCATTGACCTGATTAGCCTCGCTGTCACCGGCAACTTCTGGCCTGTCCCTGAACTGCTCGGCTTCTTTCTCGTCGGCAGCGAGGGCAACTTGATTAGTGTGAATCCCGGCCTGTTCGAATGGGCGATAGCACTGATCTTTCTGCTCATCATGCAACCCATTGCGGAAGAAGCGGTGTTTCGTGGGGCGCTGTTCCCGTCATTGCGGGCGGAACTCGGCCCCATCGCCGGGTTGCTGATGGTCAGCGTGTTCCATGCCGCGTTTCATCTGGTGGCGTATTCGCCGCAGGGTGGAGACTTCACCTTGCTATGGTATGCGCTGTTCGTGCCGTTTATCGACTCGCTGGTGATTACCGCCGTCCGCGCTGATACCGGCAGCACCCGCGCCGCCATCGTCGCACATGCAGCATTTGGACTGTTTGCAGTGTTGAAAGCATTGTTTCTGATGGGATAACTTGTGTTCGCAGAAAACACATAGGGCGACCCATCGGTCGCCCACAGATATTGTCACATTGAATAACCGGCGTCTGGTTAGCCGATACCGTTCTTCGACTTTTCGGTCAACGACGCGGCGGCTTGCTGCATGATGCCGGTCAGTTCCATCGGCAAAATAAACTTGGTAGACGGACTCTCCCCGACCTTACGCAGCGCGTCCAGATATTGTAAGACCATTGTCTTGTCGTCCAGATGCTGCGCCTCTTTGTAAATTTCTTCCAGCGCTTTGGCATACCCCTGTGCGGCGAGTGCCTGCGCCTCACGTTGACCCTGTGCCTGTAGAATAGAAGACTGCTTCTCGCCCTCAGCTTCAAGGATAGAAGCCTGCTTTTTACCCTCGGCGACGGTGATCTCCGCTTCCTTCTCACCGTTGGCCCGCGTAACCGCTGCACGACGTTCACGCTCTGCTGTCATCTGACGGTTCATCGCGTCCTGAACCTCACGCGGCGGCTCAATCTCACGGATTTCCACACTGGTGATCTTGAGGCCCCAGCGCTCGGTGATTTCGTCTAATTTGACGCGCAAAGTGTCATTGATCTGCTCACGTTTGGATAGCACCGAGTCGAGTTCAATGTCACCGATGACCGCACGCAGCGTCGTAGTGGCGATATTGACCGCCGCACTCACAACATGATCGACTTCCAACACTGATTTCTTGGGGTCGGTCACGCGATAATACACGAGAAAGTCAATGTTGATGGGTGCGTTATCCAGCGTAATCGCCGTCTGCTTGGGAATGTCGAGAAAGCGCTCGCGCAAATCAACCTTGATCGCTTTTTCCAGCACCGGCAAAATAATCACGATGCCCGGTCCCCGCGTCCCCGCATATCGACCGAGCGCCAATACCACCAGACGCTCGTATTCTGGCACAATACGGATAATGCTGGTCAGAATGTAAATCAGCGTCAAAAAGACAACCACGCCGATAATTAAGGCTGAACCTTCCATAGTTCGCTATCCTTTCGTGATTATTTAGCCCATCTCGTCGGTTGAACGGGCTTTATGCCCATATTCGCCATTGGTGTAGAACTGTTCTCCCTCGCGCTTGCGCTTGGCGGATTCAACCACCAGTTGCAGGCCATTGCGTTGCACGACGACGACCATCTCTCCGCTGGAGATGTGCCCATCCTGCGATTCAGCCGTCCACAATTCGCTTTCGACATTGACTGTGCCGATGGGGTCCAGCGTTTTGACGACACGCCCTGTTTTACCAACGATAAGCGTGTCTTTGTCTTCAATGGGCTTGTCGATAGCGTTGCGCAATACCGGCAGCAGCACGAACTGATAGTAGCCATAAGATACGGCGACCGTCAGCCCGATGATGAAGGGTGATACGCCCGGCCCACTGTTGAACAACAACAAGCCGCCAATCGATTGCAGCACCAGGCCGAACAACGCATACTGCGCCAGTTCCCGCCGGATGAAAGGTACGACAATAAACATCGACACACCCACGACCAGCATCAGCAGCGCAAACCAGTTGGTCGGCATCTGCGTGAGTGCAACCACACCCAGCATCAGACCACCCACCGCCAGAATTTCCATAATGCCTGTGCCGGTGACGTAAACGGCGGTCACACTCGCCCACAGGCCCAACACCAGCACCAGATAGATGAGGTTGGGATCAACCGTGCTTAGATCAAACATCAGATTTTACAATTACTCCGCTCTAGGCTATCAAACGGCTGATTTGGCTAACGTACATTGACATAGAAACACAAAATCTATTGCTCAGAG
>DAOTXA010000055.1:0-3367 GCA_034435595.1 Anaerolineae bacterium
AGCGTGTCTTCTTCGAACAGATTGCGATACGTCAGATAGGACACGTCCTCGATACCGTCAATTGGCGGCAATGTCGGACGCGCCCCGGTCGCGACAATGAAGCGTCGTCCGTTTAGCAAACGCCCGTTCACCTCAACGCTGTTCGCGTTGATGAAGCGACCTATCCCCTGGAAGATATCAATACCGCGTGCAGAGAAAGCTGTGATGTCCTCTTCTTCGGCGATATCATGAATAGTCTGTCGGACATACTCACGCACCCGGCGCATATCAACCTTCGGCTCGCCAACGTCGATACCAAAGTGAGCCGCATTACGCACTGTCTGCGCAATATGAGCCGCCTTTAGCAGCGCCTTGCTTGGCACACAACCGAACCAGGTGCAATCACCGCCAAGCTGTTCTTTCTCAATCAGCGCGACCTTGAGTCCGAGCTTCGCTGCGAAACCGGACGCGACAAGCCCACCTGTACCCGCCCCAACGACGATCAGATCGTAGAGGATATCATCCGTATTCGTAACTGCGGGCATAAACTCGCCGTTGCGATAGAAGCCATTCTGATAACTGTGTGCGCCCATGATGCCCGTTTCTCCTTTGAAACACATGAAACACAATTCAGGGTGAAGCGCTTGCTCCGCCCCTATCCAGCATCATTTTCCAGCGCAGATGTGAAGTTTGTCTTACACGGTTATAAGCGTCTGCTAATCGGTCTTGAGTGCGATCACCGGGGAGAGTCTTGCAGCACGCAATGCCGGGAAGAAACCGGCTCCGATACCGACAACGGTCGCCAGCGTAATCGCACCCAGACCTAGTTCAACCGGGATTACAATCAACTGGTCACCGATCTGCGATGGATCGAGCGGCAGAAAATTGACCCTTTCGCCGTTCTGTGAGGAATTGGCGATTGCCTGATTGATGATCCGTTGCAGGGCCAGTGATAACCCGACACCTGCCATACCGCCAAGCATCCCCACCAAACCCGACTCAATCAGAAAAATGGTCAACACGTTGTTATCGGTCGCGCCAATTGCCTTCATCAGTCCAATCTCACGCGTGCGCTCAAGGACAGCCATCGTCATCGTGTTGGCGACCCCGAAAGCCGCTACCAGCAACGCTATGGCACCGACACCACCCAACATCAAGCGCATCGTGCCGAAAAAGCTGTTGAGTTCACTCAGAAAATCGCCAACGCCTCCGGCATTAAACCCCAGATCACGAATGACACTACTCACCGATTCGACCGTATCCCGACTGGTTGCGCGAATGAGTACCTGTTCAAAGCGGAATGTCTCAGGATCAAAGTCCACACCGCTAATCCACTCGTTTAGCGCAATGACATCCTGAATCGGCATCAAAATCGCATAATCATAGGATGATCCTTCAGCCAACTCGCCGACCACGTCAAGATCAACGTCGCGTTCGCGTCGCCCCTGAGCAGTGTAGCCGTATACATTGATCGTCGGGGGTTGCTCAAAGAGGTCAACAGCAACGGGTTCCCACTCCTCTGAAGACGAACTGACCCGTGCCGAGAAGAAGTCCCCGGCAAACACACCGACAAGCGCCTGCCCCTCGCCAAGCCGCAGGGTCCCGCGTGAAACATTTACACCAAGATAAGGCAACAGCGATTCATCAACGCCAATTACCTGCGTATACCCGATGAACTCGCCAGATTCCATTTCCCCACCCTGCAAGTTCACCGTAGGGATTACGGCCTCTACACCAGGGATCGACCAGAAGCTTTGTACGGTAGCGATGTCAAGTTCCGGCTGAGACACTTCTTCGTCATCGTCTTCACCGTTTTCTTCAAACGGATTGAAGAAGCGATAATTGGGGTAAACCTGGATTTCCGTCAGGGTATTGCTACTGCCGATACCGGCTTCCGCGGCTTGCTGCAAGCCAATCGTCAGTGCAATCAACAAGATCACTGCTGTAGTGCCCACCACTACACCGCCCGCCGTCATAATCAGGCGTGCCCGCGCCCGCAGCAGGTTACCCAGCGAAAGCTGACCGAGTTCCGATAGCATTGCCTTAGCTCCCTAACCCTAACAATCCAAGCAATAAGCGACCAAGTAAATCGCTGTTGTCAGTCTCCGATTCCTCAGTCGGCAGCGGAATAGGATCGAATGGAATATCGGGAATATCTGGTGTTGGGGGCGGTTCCTCAGCCTCGAACTCGTAGGTCTCTACAATGGATTGTATATTGTTCAATTCATCGACATAGTTGATGCGGATCGTCACGGTCACCGGGCCAGCCTCTACCGGAACGAGCGCCGTGCTGAAGCTCGTCTCGTCATTGGAGAGCAACGGGCCAACGGTTGTGACTTCCCCGTTGATGAGATCGGCATTCTCCGCCTCAACCTCGATAGTCGTCAGGTTGACTGTACGAGTGGCACGATTCCGAATATCCAGCCCGATAAAAACTGTTTCACCAACGACCCCAAAAGGTAAAATGGGGTTTTGCAGGTTGATTTGTAGGTCCGGTGGTTGAATCACAACGACACTCGCCTGTAAATCGTCCTGCACGTCCTCACCGCTTGTCGTCTGGTAACGCAATGTAACGGGTAGACTATAAACGCCGGTATCAACATCGCCATCGACAATGAATTCCTGTGCCAGCGAAATCGTGCCGCCGTTCGCCTCTAGCGGACCTACGAACACCGTCCCACCTGTACCGAGTGGCGCGAAAGTGTTGCTTGAAGAAGTCGAACTTCCGCTACCACTGCCGGACCCGCTCTCTACATTGGCAAATGTCACCAGCAGGTTTGAGGCCGCACCAGAACCCACATTTTGCAAACTCATCGAAAACGTAAAGCGGTCCCCCGGCTTCAACGGTGTTTCCTGTCCGGTCGCATACTCAGTCAACAGAATAACAGGCGCTTCGACCACCACCGGAGCTACTGTAAGCGTAATCGTACCACTCGTAGATTGTGACTCACCGTCCTGCAAATACTCCAGCGTGTACGGTTGCGAACGAGGTCCATCCTCTGCACTCGCTGACGCAATCAACGGCGCTTGCACGCTAATACTCGCACCCGGTTCCAAATCTCCGAAGGCGAAAGAATCGCCCTGCGGACCTGCCAGCAACAATTCATCACTGCCGCCAATGCGCAGAACGCCGCCAGCCGCCGTTGCCCTGCCCGTATTTGTGATGAGCAGAGTCATCATGACAGGTTCACCAGGTACAACTGGACTCGGGTCTGCCAGATAGCGGGACAATGTCAACTGCGGCAACAATTCTTCGCCCAGGACGATTGTGACACTCAGCGACACCGTCCGCGAGTACGACATGTTGGTAAAGTCACGGTAGGCAAAGGTCACCGGAATAGTTGTCGGCCCGGCAGTCGCGGATTCGGACGCGACAACACTTAGAGTG
>DAOTXA010000056.1:0-13721 GCA_034435595.1 Anaerolineae bacterium
CGACAAAACTGCCGTCGCCACTCAGGTCTGTTGGGTCGATGCCATTCTCGTCAATGGCGGTGTCAAAATCGTCATTCCCTGCACCATTACCCGTACTGCTCACCAAACCCTGTAAAGGACCCGCCGTGAAGTTGATCGCGGGCAGTTCCACACGATAATCACCCGGTTCCAGATTGTCGAACAGGTAGTATCCGTTAGCATCGGTCGTTGTCGTGCGCGGACTCGCATCTATCGCCCCGTCGCCGTCGAAGTCGCCAAACAGGTGAACGGTGACATTTTCAATGCCCGGTGTCGTTGCCGGATCGTCCGGGTTGTCGTCTGTACCATCAAGTTCACCGTTGTTATTGTTATCGAACCACACGCGGTTGCCGATACTCAACGGCGGCACGTAAAAGCCAAAGTCCACCGTTAGATCGCTGTTATCGTCAGTTTCACCAAACTGCCCGCGACTCTGTGGGCCATCCGCCGTCACGCCACTCAAATCCGCATCTGCGGTCGCTTCACTGTCATACGCCAGCGTGATAACCGCACTGCGAACACCCGGCGCAGTTACCTGCGTGTCGTTCGCATAGATACCGTGATCGGTTTCGTCGTCTTCAATACCACTGTTCGCGTCCACTGGATTCGCAGGCACGCTGCTCTCGTGATATTGCAACACATCACCAGAGCCAAAATTCCCGGCGAACGGAATTTCCACGATGTAATCACCGGAATTCAGGTTATCGAACAGGTAATAGCCGCCGCCCGTCGTCGTCGTGCTTTCGATGAACGTACCACTATCATCCAGCAGATTAACCGTCACACCGTTGATACCAGCCTCGTTTGCGTTGATGATGCCGTTGTTACGATTGGCGACAATCGTCCCGCCAGAACCGTCAGCGCCGTTATCCAGCCACACCCGGTTACCAATGCTCATCGGGCGATACAGCCCAAAGTCAACCGTCAGATCGCTGTTGTCATCCTCCGCAGAGCCGGGATCACCCGGTTCGCCGGTCGGTTCGCCTTCCGGTTCCAGCAGAATGCTTGGACTGATAATCCCGTTAGCAAAATACTGATCGTAAATATCATCGTCGGCGTCAGTATCGGTTTCATCAATACCGTTCTCATCGGTAATCTGATCGATTTCAGTATCGCCCGCACTCCCCGTACTGCTGACGAAGCCAGATAGCGGCCCCTCGTTCGCGTCGTCTGTACCGGGTTCACCGTCGTCACCATCCGCCCAATTACCAGGAGCCAGCAGCACCACATAGCGGCCCGCACTCAAGCTATCAAACAGGTAAAAACCACTCGCGTCGGTCGTCGTCGATAGCAGCGGCGAGTTGATCGCCGTATCCGGGTCGCCGTCCGCGTTATTGTCCCGATAAAGTCGAACATCCACGTTCGGAATCGCGGCTTCTCCGGTATCAAACGCGCCATTATTGTTGTCGTCAAACCACACGAAGTTACCGAGGCTGAACGTCGTCGTCTCTTCCCAGAAGCCGAAGTCCACCGTTAGATCGCTGTTGATCTCCGTCACACGCTGACCATCACCGGCAGCACTCTTATCCACACCTGCTTCACTGTTGGTTTCGAGGTCTTCCCGCAGCGGAATCACCGCGCTGTAAACGCCATCAGTACGCTGATCGCCGTCGTTAGCCGGGTCAACACCATGATCCGCCCGGTCATCCTGTTCAGCAGGCCCCGCATAATAGCCAACGCCATTTTGTTCACCCGGATTCGCGGCAATACCCCCATTACTGCTGATGTAATCCGCCAGCGGACCGTCCAACGATGCATTGGCCCCGAACTGGAAATTCTCCGGCATCACTCGCACAATATAATCGCCCGGTGGCAGCAACTCAAACAGATAGTAACCCTGCGCATCGGTCGTCACCTGATACGGCTGTGTCCCTGCAACCAGCGGATTATCAATCGTGGTTGTCCCATTACTGGCATACAGGCGCAGCACCACATCCTCAATACCGGCTTCGCCGCCGTCGATGATACCGTTATTGAGCGTACCACCGCCTGCGCCGTCATCCAGCCACACCCGGTTACCAATACTCATCGGCTTAAAGAAGCCAAAGTCCACCGTCAGGTCGCTGTCTTCATCGTTCTCAAAATCGACACCACGCCCCAACGGACCCTCATCCCGCGTGACCGTACCGTCCGGTCCATCCAGCGGGTTCGGATTGGTGTTAACATCTGTTTCACCTTCGGCTTCCTGGTTGTCCAACAATTGGAAGGTATTGCTCGTCACACCCGAAGTGGTGTAATTTGCAATCGCCGGGTCAATACCCGTGTCAAAACTGTCATCATCATTATCGGTCGCTGCGTTTTGATTGCCAAAACTGCTGACATAATCGGCCAGCACGCCAGAGAAATTCGACGACGCCACACGAATCTGATAGTTCACCGTCGGCCCGCCATCCAGATTCCCGAAGAAATAGTAGCCCTCGTTACCACTCTCATCGGTGCGGGTCGTTTCCGTAGCAAGGACCGTACCTGTATCCGCGTTCAGTAGTTCGACCACGACACCGTTAATGCCCTGTTCACCGTTGTTGATGATGCCATCATTGGCGAATGCCGGATTGCCGTTGCCGTTGTCGATCCACACGCGGTTACCCACGCTAAAGCGCTGCGACACCACAATACCGACCTTCGGCGGTTCCGCCGCCAGCAGCGACGTGCCCGAAAGCGCGTTAAAGAAGTGCTGCGCGAAACTGTTCCAGGCGATTTCACCCGTTTCCGCCAGCGGGTCAGCATTTCCATAGCTGTTGATCCGCATCGGCACACTCAGGACCAACTCGCCGCCACCTGCGGGGATAATGCCCGTCCCCGAATTCGTTTGCACCACGCGGAACGCACGCACACTCCCGAATCCACCCAGTGACGCAGCATTTGTCGTCCAGTCATCATCACACGTACCAGGCCAATCCGGTTGATTGCCCGATGGATTCGCTACCTCACCACGACATGGATTCGTAGAAGCGCTGTACTGCACCTCAAACGTCGCCGGGGTAAACGTGCGTCCCGCAAAACCACTTGGCGTCACATATTCAACTTCTACCGGTCCTGTCAAAAACGCCTGGAACTCCGTGTCACGCGTCTGTCCATCCAACAACTCCGACACGCCCTCGTCACCGTTAAACGGCAAAATGTCGTACAACACATAGTTATCGGTATCGACAATACCCGTGTTCACCGCCCGTAACAGATACTCGAAAGCCTCGTTCGGCAGACCTTCCGCCACACACGGATACCGGGTAAACACCTCATCAGTGCCATCACCGGTCGTGTCAAAAGCATACTGCGGGCACGCCGTCGAAGGATTGTACAGACTGTTAAACCGGAAGAAGTCGAACGTACCGTTCACCCCGTCAACGCTGCGAATCCACTTCTGCGACCCCATCTCCGCCGCTTCTCGCACCGAGTAACCGTCGCCAACCTCACAGGCTACGTCCTCGCCATCATCAAATATAGTGTTCCCGTTCGTATCGCCCAGGCCGTCGCCGTCAATATCCGTCAGGTCCACCGTCAGTCCGCCAGACTGACACGCTTGATTCGGCGATTCCGACGCAATCGCAAACGTATTCGTATACGGTCCCGCCGCCGCCGATAACAGCGCCCGCGCCGTAAACGTAATCGTGATCGTCTTGTTACCAGAGTTCGGCGGCGTCAATCGCAGCGGATTCGCGGGTTGCACCCCACTAACTGCCGCGCCGCCGGGGGACGTGTAGACATCCCCCGCCGCTATATTCGCATCAAACGCCGCACCATCCCAGAAGAACAACAACCTGTCCTGCGGGCCACTCGTATCCACGACCAGATACGGGTTATTGACCGTATCCCCCCCGCCGCCACCAATCGAGACGGTATCCCAGCTTTCAAATTCAAGACCTTCCGGCAGTTCATCCTCAATCGCCGGGTTAATCAGATCGCCAGATGCTTCCTGAGTCAAATTCACCGTCAGCGTGAACGTAATCGGATCCAGCGGAAAAATATCATTCGTATTGCTGCTCTTGTTTGTCGTGATGTTGGCGTAACCATCGGTGTCATTGCTTGTGGTGATCGTCGTACACCCTTGATCGCTTGTTAGCGTCCCACCATCGTAAGAACCGCTCGCCGTGACGCAGTTCGTGTAGTTGCGCGATCCGCCGCCGTCATCGTAATCAGTCGCGTTCATCCCCTCGCGCACAATAAAACGCAGCGACGGAGCCGCATTAAACGTGAATCCCGGCGGCAGCGGATCCTCAAACACAACGCGCACCACCGTTACCAGATCAGTCGTGTTTAGCCCTGCGCCCCCATTACCCGGACCAACAAAATCGCCGCCCGCACTCGTCCATGTGGACGCACCAGAACCATTCACAGAACCCAGAACAGTCGTCCCCTGTGGAACACCCCCAACGACCGTCTCGATCTCGATCCGCGCATCAATAACGCTGCCATCCGGCGCGTTGTCCCACGTACCGCTGCTGATCTCTGTAACGCTAACCGCCGGGAATCCATCGGTCGCTGTCGGCAGCGTATCTGTCATCGTCAACCCGGCATCCATACCGATGTTGTTATCACTCGTATTCAACCCGAAGGTATACACACTCGTGCCAGATTCCGCGCCCGGCGCAACGATAATCGTCGTCCCCGGACCGTTCTTGCTGACATCGCCCGTCAAATCCCCGGTCGGCGGGCTGGAACTGCCGCCCGTCGAATCACTCGGACAGTCACCTACACACAACCCACCCGGATCAATTTCCGGGTTGCTGCCATCCACCACCACCGAATTCGCCAGTGATGTTCCTATCGGGAAATCACCTGCCGGGTATTCCAGTGTATAGCGCACTGTCTCGCAGCCATTCGCTGCCAGCAGCGGATTGCTCAATGCTGGTGGCGTCCATGTGATCGTATTTCCAGAAACCACGCCACCACCGGACGAAAGCACCACCGCATTCGCGGGGAAGGTATCGGTGATAATCGGATCATTTATAGGGATATTCCCGCTGGTCGATTCCGGGCAAACGCGAACTTCATACGTGCCGATACCACCGGGGGCGGGTGTCGTCGGCAGCGTCGGCAAAACCTGTTCTTTAATGACCGTCCACCGTTCCGCCTGCGGAAGCACATCAACCGGGGTCGTCGTGCTGATGATTTGCAAATCGGTGCCGCTAAAATCGCTGGTGATCTCACCCGTCACCGCCGCCGGAATATCCTCATCCGTGTCGATATCATCCAGCACCCGCACGCGCACACGCGCCTGTGCCGACTCACCACCGTCAAAGTTTGGGTTATTTGCAGGGTTATTCTCAATCAGAATATCAGGCGACGTATAATTGTTGGTATAGCTCGGCGAGGTGATAACTTCCACCAACTCAACCTTCGCCAAATCAAGCGTAAACGTAATATCAAGGTCACCACAACCGTCTGTCAGGTCCGCACAACTATAGTCAATAATGTACTCAATAATGTCGCCAGTTTGAATCGTGGTGATGGGATTGCCGTTCGTATCTACCGCCGTCAGCCCCAGACCGAGACTGCCATCAGCATAAGCCGGCGATGCAATTAGCATTGAAGCAAGGACGAGCAATAAAGCAACGAATACTTTTCGACGTAAACCCTGATTGAGTGCGAACATCTCCCCCACCTTTAACACTAATGGCGGCCTCGCCCCTACTGGGATACCAGACCAACCATAAACCAATGAGCATTCACAAGTGCCAGTGGCATCCGACTCCCTCGATACACTCCACACGAAGCCTGAAACACGAACAGCCTGAATGCAGGAGCCTCGCAACCCCTGTATAGCATCATTCTATGCTCAAATTTCGCCACGCAGCATAAAGATTACAATCCTCATTAGGTGGTGTATGTTTACTCGTGGAGTCCGGCGACCTACATCTTGGCGGCTAACACCCGTCGAGGAGGAAATATGACGAGAGTAATTTACGCACTGCTTAGTAGAGCGGTTAAAGTGGGCACATCGCCCGCCCAAACCGAAATGTTTCGTAAGGGTTACAAAAGCGTTACTTATCAAACGCTAATTTTAAAAACCTAACATACAATTGTTATTAGTAAAATTATAAATTCTGTTTTACCTTATCCTCAATCATCACGTTTTCAGGATGCAGCGCCAGCAACCACTCGCCCAGCTTCCGCACCGCGATATGCACCCCCGTCGTCGGGCGTGGATTTCCAATAAAGCTCAATTTTAGCGCGTATTGATTCTTGTAGCCGCGTCGCCCCGCATACACCAGCGCGATCTGCTGCTCAACCGTTGGTTCTGCGATATACGTCTCAAACAACAAAGAAGCTTCCCCCCGGAACACGCGCATTACCTTCACACGAATGTCATCATGCGAGTGATTCTGCTGGTCAAATGCCTGTTGAATCGTGTCCATATCCAGTGGCGTCTCGATGACAATATGCGGCATGTCCAACTCCTTAATCACGGGAATCTGTGGTGCAGGATGCTCGTTCCGTCGATACGCAAAAAAGTGACGCGAACGCCCTGCTTCGATGGCTTTGCGCTCGTATTTGGTAATCGTGCGTCCCGTCAGTTCGCCCACCCATGCGAAATCGAGTGTGTTCGTCAACCCCGGTGTATCCACCAGCAATTCGTGACTCATCTCAGCATAGTCACGGATGTCTGTCGCCAAAAACAACATCCCACCCGGCACAAGGCGACTGACCATCGCGTCAAGCGTATCACGCTGCATTAAACGACGCCCCGCGTGTCGCTCCTTGAACCAGGGATCAGGGAAGTTGATGTGAATCTGTTGCAACGATTCCGGCGTAAACAGATGGTGCAGCGCCGTTTCTGCGTGCGAATACACGGCACGCACGTTCAACAAACCGTCACGCGGGATGATCTTCTCTGCCCGCTCCAGACAGAAATTTGCGATCTCCAACCCCACGATGTTGTGATCAGGGTGCTTGTGGCTCAAATGCGTCAGCGTATGTCCATAGCCAAAACCGATATCGAGAATCAACGGTCGCTCAACGCCGAATATCTCAGTCCAATCCGTCGGCCAGGGCAGGGTCAAAGCGCTCAATTTAGGAATGATGGGTGTTTGTGCGTTCATGCCGCCTACTATACGGCGGGCACTGCGACCGTTCAACGCCCAATTGCGTGCAGAATCTCGCCATCAGCGCCACAATGCTCAAATATCTAAATTCTGCCTATAATGTATGCGAGACACTTTATCAAGACACCAACAGGGGAACGTCTCTATGCGTAGTGGATCATCAATCGGCCTGATTGTTGTTTTCGCCGTATTAATTTTCGTGATCATCGCGGGCAGTGCGTTACTCGTGTCTACACAGCCAGAAGCCGTACAGATTGTCGTCAATCCACCTGTACCGACTGCCACACCAGGACCCACCGCCACACCAGAACCAATCAGCATCTATGTCACCGGGGCCGTCACCAATCCCGAAACAACCGTCTCGCTTCCCGCAGGCAGTCGTGTGCAAGATGCCATTGACGCGGCAGGCGGCACAGTTGGCGAAATCGACGCCGAGCGCGTCAATCCGATTGGAATGCTGCGCGATGGCGATCATGTGCATATCTTCGCAATCGATGATCCTGTCGAAGCCGCCTTACCCACACCGGGCGGAAATAGCATTATCGCCATCAATACCGCCACACTCGAAGAACTCGATACCCTACCCGGCATTGGACCCGCCCTCGCCCAGCGCATCATTGATTATCGCGTGGAAAACGGCCCCTTTGCCAATCTCGAAGCGCTCGACGAAGTCAGCGGCATCGGCCCCGCCATGCTCGAAGACCTTACAGACCTCATCTCGTTCGAGTGATTCCAACATGTACTGGCGGCCCCATAAGGCCGCCCTTCTCATTTTGACATCTATCCTTTTACCTTTGCCCTTTCGCCTTTCATCTTCCTCCTCAAAAACGGTAACTTTCGCGGAACAAACCGTCCACATCCGCGCCCGATTCCATGCTACACTGTGACCATGACGCTTCTACCAACAACTAAAACCCACCTTACTGCACAAAAAAACGTTGTGCTGCTGCAACAAACTGCTGCAAAATACACCCAAAGCCCTTAGCTTTTCGCCTTTCCCTGCGAAACCTGGCGTCCTTGCGTTAAGCCTTAAATAATTTACCCGATCCGCACCCCGGTTTTCGTATCAAAGTACAACGCCTGCTCCGGGTCCAGATCGCAATATATCGTCGATCCGAGATCGAACTTCATGTCCAGCGGCGCAGTCATCGCCCACTTCTCTTTGCCCAGCCACACGTTGATCAGTTGGTAACGCTCTGCCAACATCGGAATCACCGAATCAATCACCCCCGGCACACCATCGCTGACCAGACGCATATGATTCGGGCGGATCGCCATCGTCACCTGCGTGCCGTCCTCAAGGTCCTTGCGCAGCGGATACCCCCCGAAGCTCTCGCCCTGCCATTCGCCATCCTCCACACGACCGGGAAACACATTGCTCTGCGGTGTGCCGATAAACGAAGCTACGAACAGCGTAGACGGCACTTCGTACAACTGCTGAAACGTCCCAAACTGCTCGATCTTGCCTTCACGCATGACTGCGATCCGATCCGCCAGCGAAATCGCCTCAACTTGATCGTGCGTCACATAGATTGATGTCACCGGAAACCGGCTCAACAGCCGTTTCAGTTCGACACGCGCTTCATGACGCAGTTTCGCGTCGAGATTGGCGAACGGTTCATCAAACAACATCACCCGCCGGTCTCGTGTTAACGCCCGCGCAATCGAAACCCGCTGCTTCTCCCCACCCGATAACTGACGCGGACGCTTCGCCAGCAGCTTTTCCAGGCCGATCCCCGTAATCGCCGCAATCTCTTTCACTCGCTCCGGCACTTCCTCGTCGCGCTTGCGCAAATTCATATAGAAGCCGACCGACCGTTTCGCCTCCCAATGCGGGATGAGCGCCCCCTCCTGAAACACAAACCCGATGCCCCGATCCATCAAATCGACTTCGGGCAGCGGCACACCATCATAGTAGACCTGTCCCGCATCCGGTTCCATCAACCCGGCGGCGACACGCAGCATGGTAGACTTCCCACAACCGGATGGACCCACCACGCCCAGCACCTGCCCCGATGTCAAATTGAACGAGACATCGTCCAACGCCTGCACATGCCCGATTTCGCCCGAAATATCCTCAAAGCGCTTGCTTACATGTTCAAGAGATACTGCTGTCATATTGGTTTCTCGCCGAAGGTAATTATGTGTTTTTGCCCAGACCACGCATGAGCTTTCAACTGCTTGACACGCCTTCGCAAAGGCGTTACAGTTCTCCGCGTCAACATTCGCGGGAACCATTGCTATGATACCTGCAAAACATTATACGAACATGACGACTACGATCACCACTCCGCATACAATGCGGTGGGGGATTTTCGCGTGAGCTAGTCGTGATACGACACAACAACGACAGGCGTGTGGAAATCTCCCACACGCCTTTTTATTTGTCTATAAAGGCATCTCCCGGAGGTAACACAACCCAATGGCAATTCACACCATGAAATTTGGCGGTACGTCCGTCGGCAGCTACGAAGCCATCAGCAATGTCATCAAAATCGTTAAACGTGCCACCAACGACGGCGATCAGGTCGTCATGGTCGTTTCAGCCATGTCCGGCGTCACCGACTCATTGATCAAATCTCTATACCTGGCGACTGAAGGCGATAAATGGGGCTATCTCTCTCTATCGCAAAAGCTGCGCGACCGGCACGAGGACACCATCAACCAGCTACTCAAACCCGGCCCAGACCGTGAAACCGTCCTGCTCGCTGCCAACAAACTCCTCGACCAGCACGTCGAAATCTGCAACGCTGTCAATATCCTGGGAGAAGCCTCCCCACGCATCATTGATTCGGTCGTCTCCTTTGGCGAGCGACTCAGCAGCCGCATGATTGCCGCTGCCCTGCGTGGAAACGGAGTTAACGCCAGAGCCTTCGACGCCGGAAGTTTCCTGCGCACCGACGACACCCATCAGAACGCCCAACCTCTCTGGGATGAAACTGAGAAACGTATCACCCGTGATCTTGTTCCACAAATCAATAGCGGCATCGTCCCCGTCATTACCGGATTCATCGGCGCAGCCCCGGATGAATCAATCACCACCCTCGGACGCGGCGGCAGTGACTATAGCGCCGCCATATTCGCCGCTTACGCCGACAGCGAGCAATTTACGATCTGGACCGACGTAGACGGCGTCATGACCACTGATCCACGTCTCGATAATCGTGCGACTGTATTGCCCTATGTCTCCTATACCGAAGTCGGGGAACTCGCGTTTTACGGTGCCAAAGTCCTGCACCCGATGACCGTACAACCCATCATCGACAAAGGACTGCCCGTCAAAGTCCGCAACACGTTTAATCCAAACGCTCCCGGCACAACCATCGCCCACGAAACACAGGCCAGCACCACCGTCATCAAAGCTGTCACCAACGTCCGCAATGTCAGCATGATTACCGTCAGCGGGCGCGGGATGCTCGGCGTCCCCGGCATCGCAGGGCGTATCTTCGCTGCCGCCGCCCGCGCTGGTGGCAATATTCTCATGATCTCGCAGTCCTCTTCAGAGCAAAGCGTGTGCTTTACCGTCACCGATGAAAAAGCCAACGAAGTCAAAGCCGCTCTCGAAGAAGAACTTGAGGTCGAAATCCGCCGCCGTGCCATCGAAAACATCGACATTCGCCCCGATGTCATCATTTTAACCGTCGTTGGTTCAGGGATGCGGGGTACACCCGGTGTCGCCGGACGCGTATTCTCGACCATCGGCGAAAACACCATCAACGTCCTCGCTATCGCTCAGGGATCGTCCGAATGCAGCATTTCCTTCGTCATCGGGGAACACGACTTGCAACGAGCCATCGTCAAACTGCACGATCTCGCACTCGAAACTGTCGAACGCGACAGCTAATCACCCGCAGCAGGGGCGCAATGCATCCATCATCGCGCCCCCATTTACGCCACACGATAACGCGCACCAGGATACACGCTCACACACCCGTTACAGGTCAGCACATCGACCGGGGCTGTACCGTGAACGGTAATTTCGCCGCCCTGCAAGCGCACTCCCGCCTCTTCGGGGATGGCAAATAGCGGCGTATCCAATCGACTCACCAGATGATAGACAATTTCATCAGGCGCATAATGACAGTAGACAGAATATCCATCAGTCAACCCCATCCCATTAGCCTCGCTCCGCGCTAAATAAACAGCTTCAGGAGCCGTGCGCACATCCTCCCCAAACAGAATAGCGCCCGCACTGCCACCATATAACGGAACACCCGCCCACAGCGCATCAAACAGGTAGCGTTCTGCTCCGGCATGACGAATCTTTCTCAACAATCGGACGGTGTCCCCACCACCCACATAAATACCCGCGGCATCTTTCAAATCAAACGGCACCCGCGACAAATCCGTCCACATCACAATATTAGTGATTCCCCGTGGCATAAATACCGACTCGAACCAATCCAGACATGCAGAATATGGTCGCGCATCCATCGCCACCGGGATATACACCAGCGACTTATCTCGATCCAGTTCGCTGATAAACACCTCATCAATATAGAACGACGCTTGACTATCGCCGCCCCCTGCAAGGTAGATGCTGCCAACCATGACAACAACCTCCCTAAACCAAACTCACAGTATACATATGATACTCGTAACCCACTTTCATGGAACTAAATCAACTTTATTTGTGCAAAATATACGGTAAAATAGAGTAAAAGATACAAAAATAAGGATATTACAATGTTTAAGCATGTGCTGGTCCCGCTGGACGGCTCGAATTTAGCCGAAACCGCCATTACCTATGCGCGCCAGATTACGCAACCAGGCGCGACCATCACCCTGATTACAGCGGTAGACGTTCCCGAATACTCGGTCGCAACTTACTACGCCGCCGGTGTCGTCACCGAACCGCCACGCCAATCGCCATCAATCGAGAATATGATCCCGCACGCCCGCGAATATCTTTACTCGATCGGCAAATTGCTTGAACACGATGGTTGGAATATTCGCGTAGAAGCCATCGTCGGAGATGCAGCTTCAACCATTATCGAAGTCGCCCAAAACAAAAACGTGGACGCAATTGTCATTTCCACGCACGGACGATCTGGCATCAATCGCTGGCTCTTTGGCAGCGTCACGCAAAAAGTATTGGCAGCGTCAACCTGCCCCGTTCTTGTTGTACCGAATGACAAAAAGGCCAAATAACCATGTTAAACGATATCAAGGTCCGCGAGTGGATGACTGAATCCGTCATCTCCGTGACACCGGGTACACCCATCAGTCAGGCACACCAGATCATGAAGAAGAATGACGTGCGGCGTCTACCTGTAGTTGAAGGTAGAAAGCTGGTCGGCATCATCACCATTGGCGATGTAAGAGAAGCCAGCCCGTCAGATGCCACCACACTCAGCATCTGGGAACTCAATTATCTGTGGGCACAGCTAACCGTCGAGAAGATCATGACCCGGCGCGTCCTCACCGTGCAGCCCGATTCACCGATGGTCGAAGCTGCCCGCCTTATGCTCGATAACAAGATCAGCGGCCTTACTGTGGTCGATGATGACGGACATCTCGTCGGCGTCGTCACCGAATCCGATATCTTCAAGATGCTGGTCAAAAAGCATACCGAAGAACTCACCAGCGCCTAAAACGCTCAACCAGATCAATCTCCATATACGCCTAGCGAACACCAGGGTGAGGCATGTCCCTCACCCTGATTTGTGTTAGACTGAACGCGCTATCGTACCCGATCAGATTTGAGGAGACTCATCATATGGGGAACGTCGTAATCCGTACCCAGGGCGTCACCAAAGACTTGCCCCTCGGCAAGACCACCATTCACGCCTTGCGCGGCATCGACATGGAAATCAACAACGGGGAGATGGTCGGCATCGTTGGACCGTCTGGCAGCGGAAAAAGTACCCTGCTCGGCATCATCGGCGGCCTTGACCAGCCAACAAGAGGCATCGTCGAAATCGACGGTATCAACATCGCCCGCATGAATGAAGATCGCCTCACTGAAATTCGCAACCAGAAGATCGGCTTCATCTTCCAGTTCTTCAACCTCATCCCCACCCTGACCGCGCTGGAAAACGTCGCCCTGCCCATTCAATTCGCAGATAAGCGACAGTTCCGACCGGAAAAGCGTGCCCGCGAACTGCTCGAAATGCTCGGCCTCGGCGACCGTGTCCGCCACCGCCCGTCAGAGCTATCCGGTGGACAGCAGCAGCGTGTCGCTATCGCCCGCGCCCTGGCGAACAACCCGCCCCTCCTCCTCGCCGACGAACCCACCGGCAACCTCGACACCGAATCAGGCACACACGTCCTTGAATCACTGCATACCATCCGCAAAGAAGCCGGGACCACCATCGTCATTGTCACCCACGATACCGATCTCGCAGAACAAACCGACCGCGTGCTTACCCTGGTTGATGGCCTCATGACCGAGGGCAATACACTCCACCAACCCGGCAATCTACCCTGAGTCAAAACTGGTCCACCCCGGCAACCTGACCGTTGTCGCAAGTGTAGGTCATGACCAGGCTGCCAGTATCCACCGTCCACAGGCGGTCAGCACTATCCCCATATAGGTCTTCCGCCCGTCGCTCAACAGATTGCCGTTGGCGTCATAGCTGAAGTCCGCCACCACATTGCCCCCAGGTTGCATGGTGACGATCTGGTTGGCAGCGTTACACGTTACCCCCCACGGGCATA
>DAOTXA010000057.1:0-9577 GCA_034435595.1 Anaerolineae bacterium
GGCTATGATCTGGGCCTCGATATTGGCGAGAACATCGGGCGGACTATTGCCGATGTGACGATCACCAACGTCAACGCCAGCGACAACTGCGTACATGGTATTCTGTCGCAGGCAGGTGATACCAGCGGCGTCAACATCAGCGAAGTGACCGCCAATAACAACGGTTCCGGCTTTTACACGGGGCGCGGGCTGTGGTTCATCAACGGCACGAAGGCCGGTATCAGCATCACAAACAGCGAATTCAACGATAACCGCCTCGTCGGTATCGACATCAGCGACGGCGACGTGACCGGCCTCGTCATCAGTGGCAATACTGTCACCGGCAACGGCGACTCCGGTATTGGTGTGCTTGGTCCGCAGGGACCCGATGCGAATCAGGTGTTGGATAACACCGTCACCGATAACGGGCGCTTCGGTATCGAAATCAAGAATCCGAGCGGCACCACCACCGTTAGCGGCAACACCGTCAGCCTGACCGGACCTGGCAGCGAAACCCGCGACTATGCCGGTATTGCTGTGTTCCGGCGCGGACCCGGCGCAACCAACGCGGACCAACCTTCTGGCGTGACGGTCGTTAATAACACTGTCACTGGCTTCGCAGAGCCGAATGGCGACGGCGAGGGCTTCGGCGTTCTGGTCGAAGGTACGGGTATGGTTGTTACTGGCAACAGCGTTTCCGGTAACGATGTCGGTATTCAGGTGCAGGAAGGCAATCCAACCCCCAATACCAACGCCACCGACTACTTTGATCGTGGTGACGCCAGTGTCGCGGCAGATGCCGTCGTTAACCAGAACAACATCGACGGTAATACTATTGGTGTGCGTGCGGTTGGCGTGAGCAGCGTCGTTGACGGCCTCGAAAACTGGTGGGGCGATGCCTCTGGCCCGTCCGGTGAAGGCAGCGGCACCGGCGACCCGGTTTCGACCGATGTCGTGTTCTGCCCCTGGTTGGATGCCCCGGTTGGCAGCGGTACACTTGTCGGCCCCTCCGGTGGATTCGCCACGACCAGCACCGACGGTCACACGACCAAATACTGCACCATTGAAGAAGCGATGTTCGCTTCCAGCGGTGCCAATCAAGAAGTGTTCGTCAGTGAAGGCAACTGGCCCGGTGAGGTCATGACCCGCGACTACAGCGACTCGCCGAATCTGACGGTCATCGCTACCGGCAACCGTGATAACACGGTCGTGGATGGCATGTACCTGACTGGCGCGAGCTTCGACGGCCTCACCTTCGAGAATCTCACCATCACTGGTGATGCGCCGACTCCCTCCGGCTATGATCCCGGTTATGCGGTGGAAATCACCAACAACGGGGACTATGCAGGATTGGCGTTCGTAGGCAACGTCTTTGACGGTCAGAACGTCGAGGGCGCGGCGGCGATCTTCAGCAATCGCGGCTGGGACGGCTTCTTGCTCGACGGCAACCAGTTCATCAACTACAACGAAAGCCCCCTGACGCCGATCGGCGGCGGCTACTTCGCCAACTACTCGCTGGTGTTTATGGAAGCGCAGGTCTACACGCCTGCCGGACGTGGTAACAACTATGTCGCCACCAACAACACGTTTGAGGACATCCGCCACCTGAACGCACTTGAGGCGTTCCGCTGGCAGAATGTGACGATCACCGGCAACAACATCACCGGCACGTTCGGGCGCATTCTGGTGTGGTCGTATAACAGCGACCCGCTAAACAGCGTGAATATCGCCAATAACAGCGTCAGCATCAGTGTGGGCAACGACGACAATGCTTCCACCGGAATCGGCGTGTACTACGTCGAAGGCGACGTGAACGTCACCGGAAACAGTATTGATGGCGCGAACACCTGCCTGAATACGACCGGTGTCACCGATCTGGAAGTGCTCGACAACGACTTCACCAACTGTGCAACACGCGGTCACTACTTCTCGGATTCCGACTTTGATGCAGGCGGCCCGGATGCGCCATACGTCGCCCCGGTCAACGCAGTTATCGAGGAAAACACCTTCGAGAACGGCCCGGTCGGTGTCGAGAACGCGGCGCAGACCTTCCTGCTGGACGTGTGCAACAATGAGTTCATCAACATTGATGATGAACGCTTTGAGAACCCCGGCCCGTTCGTGGACTGCGTGGGTAGCATCATCGTCAGCAAGTACGAAGACCTGAACTTCGACGGCAGCCGCCAGGACTCTGGCGATACCCCCGAACCGGGCATCGAAGGCTGGGAATTCGACATCACCGGACCAGATAACTTCTACGTCCGCGTTTCCACCGGCCCCAACGGGTTCCTCACCCTCGAAGATGTGGAATTCGGCGAATACAACATCTGCGAAGTGCCGCAGGGTGACTGGTTCCCGACTTCACAGACCGGCCTCTGCCGCGTCGTCACGATTGATGAAGTCGATGAGACAGAGTACGCGAACTTCGGTAACGCTCTGCCCGGAACCATCATCATCAACAAGTACCACGACCTGAACCAGGACGGCAGCCGCCAGAACTTCGGCGACACCCCCGAACCGGGACTCGCCAACTGGCAGTTCGACATCAGCGGACCGGATGGTTTCTACGTTCCGCGCACGACTGGCACCAACGGGTTCATTACCCTTGAGGACTTGATGCCGGGTGAGTACAACATCTGCGAACGGCTGCAAAACGGCTGGACCCCAACTTCACAGACCGGACTCTGCCAGGTCGTCACCATCGACGAAAGCGGCGAAACGGAACGTCCGAGCTTCGGTAACTATCTGCTACCGCCGCCAGTCGGGGAACTGAGCGTAACCAAGGTCGTCGACTGGAACGGTGTCCCGGTAGATGAAGGCCAGACCTTCGAAATCTGCATCACGGGTCCCTCCTACGAAGTGCCCAACTGCCAGACGGTCGATTTCGACGGTGGCAGTGTAAGCTGGCAAGATATCCTTGTAGGCGAATACACCGTCAGCGAAACCAATCCCGGTGAGATGTGGATTGTTGAAGGCGAAGGCAACGTTTCGGTTGTCAGCGAGCAGACTGCATCGGCCACCATCACCAACACCAACGTTGGTCCCGACCGTTTGCGTCTGACGAGCGACTGCCCCAGCGGTGTGTTCCGCGTCCGCAACAGCAACGACTTCCCGGTTGACTACACCTGGAACACTGCCAGCGGCAGCTACAGCGGCAGTGGTACGGCGCAACCGGGCAACAACTTCGGCGCGATCGATACCCGCCCGTCAACGAACGAAACTGTTCGCCTCTTCGTGGATGGCGTCCAGCAGGACGTGAAAGCCACCAAGCCGCCGGAGCAGTGCGGCCCGGTCGATGGCGACATCCATGTCACCAAGTCGGTCCACTGGAACGGCGTCACGCCTGACGACTCGCAGTTCACCCTCTGTGTGGACGGTGACGCGATCAATGGCCCGATGTGCCAGACGGTCGGTGCGGGCGAAACCGCCAGCTTCACCGGCTTGCCCTTCGGCACGTACAACACCTACGAGCACGATCCCGGCCCGCTGTGGATTGTCAGTGGTGGCGGCAACGTCGAAATCAGCCGCGAAGCCCCGTCAGCCAACAGCACGATTACCAATGCGCGTGTGACGGCTGACCCGTTGACCCTGCACCCGATCTGCCCTGCCGGTCAGGTGAACGTCAGCAACCCGAACGGCTTCCCGGTCACGTTCCACTATAACGGCGAGAGCTACGCGGCCCCGGCCAATGGCTCGACCGCAATCAGCGCGGCTCCGGGCGCAGGCGTCAGCATCACCTTTGATGGTGGCAGCGCCAGCACAACCGCCCGTACCGTCGAAGAATGCGGCACGATCACACCGGAACCGAGTCTGTCGTGCCCCGCCAACTACGCACCAATCGGTGAGTTCGAGGACATCCTCGGCCTGCCGTGGGAACACCCGCTCGGCGTGCTGCAACGTGACTACGGTTTCAACCTCGGTGAGGAAGAAGCGTACAACGTGGCGATTGTGGTGGCCTCCGCAGTCGGTCATCCAGAACTCGGATGCCTGTCTGGTGGCGGCAACGACGCGGGCGCACCCTGCGATCAGGATCAGATGTACGAAGCGTTCAGTATCCTGCTCAACGGCGGCAGTGTCGCGGGCATCGGCGACCACGGCGAAGACCAGTGGCAGAACTTCGGCACGGTCTGGACCGGGCAGCTTGCCGGTGGTGCGAACACCATCAGCTTCGCCCACGTCGGCGCAGGAACCACACCGGAATCGGTCACCTTCAAGGCCCTCGTCTGCGCCAGCGCAGTCGAGGTCGATGAAGAGCCGGTTGAAGAGGTGCAACCTGAGCAAATCACTGTCGAAGAGACGGAAGAACCGCCCAGCGAAGAATCTGTCGAGGAACCGGTTGAAGAATTGACCGAAGAACCGACCGAAGAACCCGCTGAAGAAGCAACAGCAGGCGAGGAATCCGGCTCCGAAGAGTAGCCTCTGACATCACGGATGGCCTGCACGATGAGGCCATCCATCATCACCAACAACAACGGCACCCCGGCGGGCAAAGGCTCATCGGGGTGCCTGCGTTTAACGCGGAAGTGATATAATCAGGTCGGAGAATATTCTCCAGAGAACGGCAGGAGAATCACCCATGGCACTACCGAAAGCAAGCACAATGACGGTCGCGGAGTTCAGTATCTGGACACAACGACCGGAAAACAGCGCCAAGCGATTTGAACTACTCAATGGAAAGGTGATCGAGGTGCCATCCAATCCTTTCGCGTCTGTGATCGCGGCCCGCCTCATCACCCAGATCGGTATGTATCTGCTGCAAAATGAGATTGACGGTCACGTTTCAGGAGAGGGCGGAGGCTTCATCATCAACGGGCAGGTCTTTGCGCCCGATGTCGCCTACAGCCGCGATCTGCCCACCAACAAGGGCTACGAGGACACGCCGCCATTACTGGCAGTTGAGGTGATCTCTGACCCGCACAGCAACACCGAACAAACCGATTTGCGGCGCAAGCTCGCGCACTATATGCGGGCAGGTATCGTAACGTGGATTGTCGATTATGTGGCAAAGCAGGTTGAGGTCCACATTCCGGGTGGGAACATCCAGTTATGCGGGGCCGACGACATGCTTGCCGGGGGCGATGTGCTGCCCGGTTTCGCGTTACCCGTTAAAGATATCTTCCCGGCAGATCAATAGAATGTTCGGGCACGACTTCGCCTTTTCTAAAGGGTACTGAATGCCCGAACCTCACGTTTTGCTATAAAGTTTGGCGTTTTAGAAGTCATTTGAGAAGTGCGTGGTGGCTGCGCCTCAGCAGCTTTTCAAATAGCTTCTTAATGCACAGAAGGCATTTGCCTGAAGTTCACTATTTCCCCATACTTCTGATCGCATAGTACAGGTCGTTCCAGCGGATTTCGTTCTTGAAGTCGCGCAAATCGGTGTTGGCGTCGATGCGCAGAAATTCGATCCCGGCTATATCTGCAAAGTCACCCATATGCGCGGCGGTCAGTGCCATACTGAACCCGGTATGATGCGCACCCCCGGCATAAATCCACGCCGAGGCCCCGACCGGCAAATCCGGCTGTGGCACCCACAGCGCCCGCGCCACGGGCAACTTCGGCATCGCTTGATCGGGCGCGACGACATCGACATCGTTGACGATGAGACGGAAGCGCTCGCCCATATCCACCAGTGAGGCGTTGATCGCCGGACCGGGCGGCGTGTCGAACACCAGGCGTGCCGGGTCTGCCTTGCCGCCGATCCCCAGCGGATGCACTTCCAGACGGGGCTTGCCACCGGCGATACTTGGGCAGATTTCCAGCATATGCGCACCGAGTACACGCATTCCCGCTGCGTCGAAGTGGTAGGTGTAATCTTCCATGAACGACGTGCCGCCGTCCAACCCTTCGCTCATGACCTTCATCGCCCGCAGCAGTGCAGATGTTTTCCAATCGCCCTCCGCGCCGAAACCGAAGCCGTCTGCCATCAGCCGTTGCACCGCCAACCCCGGCAGTTGGGCCAGCCCGTGTAAATCCTCAAATGTGGTCGTGAATGCGCCAAAGCCACCATCGTTCAGGAAGGCACGCATCCCCAGTTCGATGCGTGCTGCCTCGACCACGGACGCATGGCGGTCGCCGCCCTTGCGTAGATCATCCGCGATGGCGTAAGTGGCCTCATATTCGTCGATTAATGCGCCGAGGTCGGCGTCAGTGACGGCGTTTACGCGCTCGACCAGATCGCCCACGCCGTAGCCATTGACGGCGCAGCCGAGGCGCATTTGTGCCGCGACTTTATCGCCTTCGGTCACTGCGACTGCACGCATGTTGTCACCAAAGCGGGCGACATCCAGCGTGCGTAGCGTCTGCCAGCCACAGGCCGCCCGCGCCCACGCGCCGAGTTGATCTTGTACGGCTTGATCTTGCCAGTGACCGACGATCCCCTTGCGTTCAAGCCGCATCCGGCTGACCATGAAACCGAACTCGCGGTCGCCATGTGCGGCCTGATTCAGGTTCATGAAGTCCATGTCAATATCTGCCCACGGAATGTCGCGGTTATACTGTGTGTGCAGATGTGCCAGCGGCTTATCCAATGCGCTGAGTCCGGCGATCCAGTTTTTCGCCGGGGAGAAGGTGTGCATCCAGGCCACGACCCCCACACATCTATCTGCGCTGTTCGCCTCGCGGCAGATGCGTGTAATATCGCCTGCCGTCGTCAACACCGGTTTGAATACGACTCGTGTCGGAATGGTGTCGCTGGCATCCAGCGCGGCGGCAATCTCCTGCGAGTGAGTCGCCACCTGTTCGATGGTTTCCGGCCCGTAGAGATGCTGGCTGCCCGTCAAAAACCATAGTTCATAGTCCTGTAAAGCCATGATTGGTCCCTCGTTTGTATTGATAAAGTATTTTTCTGTCAGCCGTTGATCTACTGACCGTAAACGTTCTGGTAGCGATCATAGAGCTTATCAATGTCGGATTGGTCGATGGTCAGCGGTGTGCCAAGTTGTAACGCCGTCCACACGATAGCGGCGTTGTCCTCGGTCATGACTGCCGCTTTGACCGCGTTTTCCGCGTCTGGTCCGGTGGCAAAAACGCCGTGATTTTGCAGCAAACACGACGGGCTGCGACTATTCGCCAGCGTGTCTACGACAACCTGCCCGATTTCCTCGCCGCCGATCAACGCAAAGCCGCCACAGGGAATCGTGCCGCCGAACTCGTCCGCCATCGCCGTCGTCACACAGGGAATTTCGCGTCCGAGAATGGCGAAGGCGGTCGCATAGCGCGAATGCGTGTGGACGATGCCATGTACATCTGACAGGTGACGGTAGATGTAACAGTGCGATGCGGTGTCCGACGAGGCTTTATAGTCACCTTCAATGATTGCGCCACCGGCATCAACGACGACCATGCTCTCCGGCGTTAAGTCGGCGAACTTGACGCCGCTTGGTTTGATGACCACGCGCCCGGTTTCCGGGTCACGGGCACTGATATTGCCGCTGGTCCAGGCGACGAGGTTATTCTGAGGCAGGGCCGCGTGCAGGTCACACACGATCTTGCGTAGTTCGGGTAAAAGCATAAGGATTCCCCCTTTGATTGGTTCAAGTCATAGCGTCGGCGGCGGTCATCTCGATCACCAACCCCGCCCTGTAGCGTTGCATGAAGGCCGCGAAACCATCGACATCAACGGGGTCCGGCGCGATGGTTGTACCGCTTTCCCCGGCGAAGACGCGATTTTCCAGATAGTCGCCCAGCGATTCGTCCGTTTCGCGCCGCCGCATATAGTCGGCGAGCAGGGCGATCCCCCATGCGCCACCTTCTCCGGCGGTTTTCATCACCGAAACGGGTACGTTCATTGCCGCCGCCATAATGCGCTGACCGACTACCGGCGTTTTGAAGAACCCGCCGTGACCGAGGACGCGATCAATACGTACATTTTCCCCGTCCAGCAGAATATCCAGCCCCATCTTCAACGCGCCGAGCGAGGCGAACAGGTGCGTGCGCATGAAGTTCGCCAGCGAAAAGTGGCTTTCTGGCGTGCGCACGAACAAAGGGCGGCCCTGTTCCAGATGGACCTGATGTTCGCCAGAGACGAAGTTGTAGGCCAGCAGTCCACCACCATCGGGATCACCGGAGAGGGCCTGCGTATACAGTGTCTCGAATAGTGCCGACGGGTCGATTTCCGCGCCGATCACCTGCGCGAATTCGCCGAACAGCGCCACCCACGCATTAATGTCGGAGGTGCAGTTGTTGCTGTGGACCATCGCCACAGGCTTGCCGGTCGGTGTCGTCACCATGTCAATTTCCGGGTAGACCTGAGACAGCGCCGCCTCTAACACGATCATAGCGAATACGGACGTTCCAGCGGAGACATTGGCGGTGCGTTCGGCAACGCTGTTGGTAGCGACCATGCCGGTCCCGGCGTCGCCTTCCGGCGGACACAAGGGAACCCCCGGTTGCAGCTCGCCTGAGGGATCAAGGAGTGCCGCGCCTGCTTCTGTCAGTATGCCTGCGCTTTCGCCTGCGGTCAGCACTTGTGGCAGGATATCGTGGAGCGCGAAGGGAACGTTTTCTGTACTGAGGCGTTCATCGTAAAGTGCGACCTTGCCCGCATCGTAGTCGTTGGTCGTGCTATCAATGGGGAACATACCCGACGCTTCACCGATGCCAACAACCTTGCGCCCGGTCAGCTTCCAGTGGATGTATCCGGCGAGGGTTGTCAAATAGTTGACGTTGGCGATGTGAGCTTCTTTACTCAGGATGGCCTGATGCAAATGCGCGATGCTCCAGCGCAGGGGGATGTTAAACTCCAATAACGCCGTGAGTTCGGCGGCGGCTTGCGCGGTGTTCGTGTTGCGCCAGGTTCGAAACGGCACCAGCAACTCGCCACTTTTGTCAAAGGCCATATAGCCGTGCATCATGCCGCTGAACCCGATTGCGCCAACCACCCGCAGCGGCACGCCGTAGTCTGCCTGCACCTGTTGGCGCAATTCACTGAAAGCGGCCTGTAAACCGGCCCATATCTCATCGAGACGATAGGTCCATAAACCATTCTCGTAGCGATTTTCCCATGCGTAGCTGCCAGAGGCAATGGATGCGCCATCCGCGCCGGTTAACACTGCTTTGATCCGCGTGGAGCCGAATTCGACGCCAAGCGCCGTATCGCCCCCTTCGATTACCGTTCTCGTTTTATCTGACATCGGTTTGCCTTTCATGCATTTTTTCTTTTCTTCCCAGCTTTAATCTGGCCCTGGGGTCGTGACAATAAATCGTCGCTCATAACACAAGATTAGCCAATATCCACCAATTTCACCGCATCCATTTGCAATCGCTTATCGCTACTCGTGTTAAACATCAAAGTGAGGGTAGACCAACAGCGAATAACGATATCTTGGGCATGGCATTCAACCGAGTTGAGCGCCATTATCGCTGTTAACCTGGTGGTATTGGACTCTGTCGTTGAGTAGCACAGCCACATCTAACGTGAGCTTGGCCACGTCAATGCCAACACAAGTTTTCATGGAGTTGTCCTTTACAGTTGAAGTGGTTCTACCACACTGGTTTAGCGTAAACCGTACTTGCAATTCGAGCTTATTTGCTCACGATACTGTCCGGCATCACTGTACCAGGAGGAACCGGGGGCTAATCTCATGGTCGGGATTAAGGT
>DAOTXA010000058.1:0-4224 GCA_034435595.1 Anaerolineae bacterium
CCCATCGCCGGTGACTCGATCCAATCCGTGTAATTGACCATTTCGCCAGCCCGACAGCGGTCTAAATTGGGCTTGATAATTTCCAGGTACGTTGACTCTCCAACCAGATCAAGCACACGCATCCCGACAATCTGATCGCCAGGTAGTTCAAACAGGTGCTCGTAAGTCTGATTTATGGTCAAATATTCGTAGTCCAGATTCAGCAGCGATATCGCGTCTGTTGAACTGGCGATCATGTTTTCATAGCGACGCAGGCCAAGTTCCAGCGATTTACGCTCGGTGATGTTCTGGTGACTCATGCACACACCGATAATCGTGCCAGTATTATCCGTTACCGGAAAGTAAGCGATCTCAAAATATAGCGTTGAACCGTCTTGTGTCGGGAACAGCTTTTCCAGCACAATCGTCTCACCCGCCAGTGAGCGACCAAAGTTCTCGGTAAAGCTGTCGTGGTCGCGTTCGAGGACGAAGTCATAGATCGAATCACCGGGCATAATGCGCTTGCCAAAGATGGCCTCTGATGCCAGTTTGCCTTTCTCATCGGCCTCCATCACCCGGCAATCACGGTCAATCAGAGTAAAGGATTGCCACGTGCTGTTGAGCATCGCACGCAGGTTTGCCTCAGAGCGGCGCAGTTGCTCTTCGATTTGATGGGACTTCTCGTTTTGAAGCGACTCTTGATCATGTTGTAGGGCTTCTACTACTGAAAGCAGTTTCTCGTAAGCCGCGTCATCGCGGCTGCATTCACGGATACAACGCAGGGTTTCGTCGTTCAAATGCATGACTGACTACTTCTAAAACTATTTCAGCGCACACTCTGATTATATCACACAACCACAAATATACTGGTAATAATGGATATGAAGTACTGGTTAAATTTACATCTTACCGATATGGGGTGTCTAAGGCTTGACCAACGCAACGCATTTTGGATGCAGCGTGGGCGCGACGAAACCGCCACGCCCACGCTGATATTACGCTGCACAATCTATGCATAGATCATGCCGGTTCCGGTTTCGATGTTTCTGCCGCAGAAGCGGGTTTTGTGTCCCCGGCCCGCAGCGCCGCCTGCGCCGCCGCCAGACGCGCAATCGGCACACGGAACGGTGAACAACTCACATAGCTCATGCCGATGCCGTGACAGAACTCAACGCTCTGTGGTTCGCCGCCATGTTCGCCACAAATGCCGATTTTGAGGGTGTCGTTGGTGGAACGACCACGCTCAATGCCGATCTTGACCAGTTCACCAACGCCGTCGCGGTCCAACACCTGGAAGGGATCGTTCGGGTAAATGCCCCGGCTGATGTATGCAGGCAAGAACGCGGCGCTGTCGTCGCGACTCAGCCCATATGTCGTTTGTGTCAGGTCATTGGTCCCAAAGCTAAAGAAATCCGCATGTTGGGCGATTTTATTGGCGGTCAGTGCTGCCCGTGGGAGTTCGATCATCGTACCAATCATGAAGTCGAACTGCATCCCGTAGGCCGCCAGCACATCATCGGCGATCTTCTGCACGATAGCGCGTTGATCGGACAGTTCGTTCGCCGTCGATACCAGCGGAATCATGATTTCGGGGTACACATCAATCCCGGCCTGCTTCGCCTCGCACGCCGCTTCCATAATAGCGCGGACCTGCATCCGGGTGACTTCGGGATAGATGATCCCCATGCGGCAGCCACGATGACCGAGCATCGGGTTCACCTCGCGGATGCGCTCGTTCTGGCGCGAAAGCTGTTCCTTGTTCCAGATTTCCTTCAACAAATTGTCGATGTCGTTGAGCGAGGTCGCACGCTGCACCTGAAACTTGAGTTCAGCCAGTTCGTGCTGCAAGTGCTGGTGATCCGGCAAGAATTCGTGCAGCGGCGGGTCCAATAGACGAACCGTAACCGCCAGACCGTTCATCGCCTCAAAAATCTCATAGAAATCCTGCCGCTGGATGGGCAGCAACTTCTCAAGCGCTTGCTCGCGTCCGGCGCGATTATCGGCGAGGATCATTTCACGCACAACCGCCAGCCGTTCTTCACCCATAAACATATGCTCGGTGCGACACAGGCCGATGCCTTCTGCACCCAGATCACGCGCTATTGATGAATCGTGACCGTTATCGGCATTGGCACGCACCTTTAGCACCCGATGCTCGTCCGCCCAACTCATCAAGGTCTGGAAGTGGTCGCCGAGTTCTGGCTGCACCGTAGCGACTTCGCCCAGCAACACGCGCCCCGTCGATCCGTCAATCGTCAGCCAGTCGCCGCGCTTAACCTCAAAATCATCGACACGCATAAAACCCGCTTCATAGTCGATGTCAAGGTCGCCCGCGCCGACCACACACGGCTTACCCATGCCCCGTGCCACGCCCGCCGCGTGCGAGGTCATGCCACCACGCGCCGTCAGGATAGCCTGCGCCGTCGCCATACCGTGAAAATCATCGGGGCTGGTTTCCTGCCGCACCAGCACAACATCCTCGCCTTCAGCAGCGCGATACTCCGCTTCGTCAGGGTCAAATACCACCGTCCCCGTCGCTGCGCCCGGACTCGCCGGGAGTCCAGTAGTCAGCACCGTGACATCGGCTTCAGGGTCGATCATCGGGTGCAACAACTGGTCAATCAACGACGCATCCACGCGCAAAAGCGCCGTCTCTCGATCAATCAAACCCTCATCGACCAGTTCTACCGCCAGCCGGACCGCCGCCGCGCCGGTACGCTTGGCGGTGCGCGTCTGCAACATCCACAGTTTGCCGCGCTCAATAGTAAACTCAATATCCTGCACATCGCGGTAATGCTTTTCCAACTGCTGGGTAATATCCTGCAACTGCGCATAAACACGCGGCAACTCTTTCGCCAATTTGTCGATGGACTGCGGCGTGCGAATCCCGGCGACAACGTCCTCGCCCTGCGCGTTCAGCAGATACTCGCCATAGATGTCTTTTTCGCCGTTGGATGGATTCCGCGTAAACGCGACACCTGTCCCGCTGTCCCAACCGAGATTGCCAAAGACCATCGTCTGAACAGTGACACCCGTTCCAATGTCGGCGGGGATGCCGTGAATGCGCCGGTAGTCGTTGGCGCGGCGGCTGTTCCACGAATCGAACACGGCGGCAATCGCCATGCGAAGCTGCTCATACGGGTCCTGCGGGAAGTGCTCACCGTGCCGGTCGGCAAAGATGATGCGCTTGTACGACGTGATGATTTCTTCAAGTTGCTCAATCGTCAGGCTGGTAGACAGCCCGTCTTTTGTCATGGATTTATAGCGATCGAGGATACGGTCGAAGCGCTCTGTGCCTACACCCATCACGATATGACCAAACATGCTGATGAAACGGCGATACACGTCAAGCGCAAAACGGCGATCTTCCGTCACCTTCGCCAGCCCTTCAACCGACTCATCGTTGAGGCCGAGGTTCAAAACGGTGTCCATCATCCCCGGCATCGAAATCGCCGCGCCAGAACGCACCGACACCATCAGCGGATCATCCACACCGCCAAACGTCTTACCCATCGATTCTTCTATGGCTTGTAGTGCCGCCTGAGACTGCGACCACATGCCCTCCGGGAATTGTCGATCATAATCGTAATAGGCGTTACAGGCCTCAGTCGTGATCGTAAATCCCGGTGGGACTGGCAACCCCGCCCCCATCATTTCTGCGAGATTCGCCCCCTTGCCGCCCAGCAACGACTTATCGCGCTGGCTGCCCTCTTGAAAATGATAAACCCATTTGTGATCGCGTTGATGATACAAGAAGCACTTTTCCGGTTTCTATTTTGCGAAATTAAACGTGGTGTCATGGTTATAAAACCACAGAAGCGGTTTGCTACGGCAAACGACTTAACAACATCATAATAAAATCACATGAATGAGTCTAATAATTACGCGCATTTTTTCACAAAGTTCATAAGAAATATCACTCTCGCTGTCTCATTATGCCACCGCACAAAGCACAAACGAAAACACCGGGTGCTTTGCCCGGTGCTTGAATCAACTCACGTGCGACTGCGAATCAACCTATTCTGAGAACGTCACCAGCATCTCGTCCGCCGTCAGGATGATCGACTCAACCGTGTTGGGCGTGCCCACCAGTTCGGTCAGCATGGTCGTCAGCGCGTTCGCCAGCAGCGGTGCGATTTCTGCCCGGACCGGATCACCAAACGTCGCCGGAGCCGGATTCCCGCCCACCGTAATCACGCCAAAGCTGATGGCGACGATTCCCTCGCTGTTCGTGAACGTCACCGG
>DAOTXA010000059.1:0-3474 GCA_034435595.1 Anaerolineae bacterium
TGGGGCGCGATGGTCGGATATGCAGCCGCCGCCCACGCGCCGGAACGCCTGTCAAAGCTGGTGACGGTCGGTATCACACACCCGCGCACGCTGAAGTTCACCCCGTCAACGCTGTGGAAAGCACGGCATTTCATCACGTTTCAGCAGCGCAAATCATCCGCGAACTGGCTGCGCCGCGATAACTTCGCCGCGCTGAATATGATCTATAAGCGCTGGTCGCCCACATGGAAATACGATCAATCCGAACTCGACGCGATCCGCGCCTGCTTCTCACAACCGGGTGCGGTCGAGGCGGCGCTCGGTTACTACTGGGCCTTCTTCACCAACCGGAGTAATCCAGTCGTGCAGACGCTCCTGCGTAGGAAAACGTCTGTGCCAACCTTATGCGTGCTTGGTGTCGAAGACGGTGCGCTCCCCGCAGTGGATGAGGAACGGGTTCGCCGCGCCTTTACAGGCGAATACCAGCAGGTGACCCTCCCCGGCGTTGGGCACTTCCCGCACAGAGAAGCCCCCAACGCCTTCGCGGATGCGGTATTAGCGTTTCTAGGCGAATAATCAGATTTGTCGGTAAGGGGGCGACTGAATTCCCCGCAAATATGCACGCGCCGTCTGTACCGCGTGCACCGGATAGCCGTCAACGTCACGCAATACGCGCTCGTAGATATCCAGCAGACCCAGCGCCGCACCGATGGGATCACGCGATAGGGCGGCGTTGATCTCCGCGCCGACTTCGGGGAACACCTGCTCAAAGCGGCGATAAGCGTCGAGGCCGTCGAGCTTGTGCTTATCGTCGGAATCCAGCACATGCGCCAGTAAGGGCAACAGATGGCCCATTGCGTGCGTCTGTATGAACACACGCCCACTCAGCACTTCACCGCGTGCGACCCGTCCCGCACCGACTACGAACAGGCTCACGATCATGCCCATATCACGGCGCATGGTATCAGCGTCATACGCCCGCATGGACGCATCGGGCAGGGCGATCTCGCGCATAATCTCTGCGATTTTGCCCCGGTCGAAGGCGATGTCGTAGTCACCCGCACGAGCTATCCGTAGCTCGTCCACATCGAACACCGCGAATTCCAGCAGGTGCCCGTTCGCGTATAGCGCCTTGAGGCCGTGTGCTGTCTCGCGGACGGTTAGCACGACTTCGTCGGAGTCGGGCAGCCAGTCTGTCGTCGTGCGGAACGTCTCCTGAATCCCCGGTTGAGTCACCACAAAGAAGTCATGATCCGACCATGCATCCGGCTGGCGATCCCCGTTCGCGGTCGAACCGAGCAGCACCAACCCGACGACTCGTTCGTCTGCTGCGAGAGTCACAGTCAACTGTTCAGTAAAGGCGAGATAGTTGTTCAGGTCCATGTCAATCTCCTGTCAGAATCCCAGCGCAGGGATGTCTATTTAGTACGCTGTTTCACCTGCGGATAGCGTGATCGTCCCCTCATTGACGTGCAATGTCCCGGTGACGCCATCGGGCAGGGCGACCGTTCCCGTGAGGGTGTCGCCGTCGCGCTGTACATCGATCACGATTTCGCCGCCGGACGGATGCACCAGACGACCGCTTGCACTGTCCAGCGGCCCCAACTGTGGCGTGATTTCGACGGTCTGGAATCTGATTCCGCCGGGGCGAATGCCTAGGATCGTGGCGAAATAGTGAAACAGCGGATGCGATCCCCAGGCGTGACAGTCGGAACGGCTGGGTTCCGGTGTTTCGACCGGGGTCCTGAAGCCCATCGCCTTGAGGTCAAACCACAGGTCCATGCGCTCAATCAGTTGATCGACGCGCCCCAACTGACGATACGTCTCGAACACGTAATGCGTGAAATAAATCGTCGTGCGCGTCAGATCGGCGGTCAATAAACTGTCGCCAATGCGGGCGGCGCGTTCATCGTCCAGCATTCCGCTGAGGAGGGCCATACACTGCGTATGCTCGGAGACGTGTTCGCCGGATGCGTCGTCGACATATAGCCCGCGTGATTCATCCCAGAACGGTTCCAGCGCTGCGACGATGCCGCGTGCGCGTTCGAGCAGTCGATCTGCCAGCAGGGGTTCGCCGAGTTCGCGCTCTAACCGGGCGACCATCGCCAGCACCAGCACATAATGCCAGTTCATCAAGGCACTGACGCCAAACGCACCCGACGGCGGCACGCCGGATGCCCATTCGACGGGTTTGCGTACCCAGTCCATGAAGTTCCAGCCTTCCGGCCCTTCGATGAGGCTATCGGAGTTGGTGAACTGCGCGTAACCTTCCATGACGGCGCGGACCCCCGGCATCCGTTCGCGCACGAAGTCGAGATCATCGCGCCAGTACGCATAATCCACGACCGAGGCCGCCCACCACAGCGCAAAGGGCGGAATCGCCTGATACTCTTTGTTGGGATAGCGGGCTTCGGTTAATCCGGTGGCGTTGCGCGACGAGTCGAATATGCGCAAGAACTTGCGCGGCAGGCGGTCGTCGCGGGTCATGATGTAGGTGGTCAGCACTTCCAGGCGCGTGTCTCCGGCATACATCAACTGCTCGTAATAGGGGCAGTCAAAGTAGGTTTCGTGGGCGCACATTTGCATCCCGCGTACCATCAGCGGAACCACATCCAGCAAACGCTGATCGCTGGCGGTGAAGTCGCTCTCTATTTCCAGCGGATAGCGCGTTTCGTACAAGTTCAGCGCCAGTGCCAGCGGATCATCGGCGGTCTGTACGACAATCTCGATGTAGCGCCCCGCCTGCCACCATAACGTATCGAGTTTGCGTGATTCTCCACCACTGAGGCGGAACTCGTCCCCCGTTCCGGCAAAGTGCTTGCCCTCGATCTCGTCACGATTCCGTTTGAAGCCATCGTGGTCAAAGAGCGCCTCCGCCCAGTAAACGCGCACAGACGCTCCCGCGCCGCCCTCTGCATGAAGTTCGGGATACGCGCATACGTAGTCCTCTAAATCGAGGATGACGCGCCGCATGGTATCGGCGGGGATGGTCACCGGTTCGCCCGTGAGGATGCCGTTCCATATGGTCGCTTCGTCGGATAGGTGAGTCGCCGCTGCGACGCGAATGTCTGTAGTATCGGTCGTTTCCGGCGCGGAGATGTGGCGGATACTGCCCTGTTCCCACTTGCGACGGATCATCGGCGGCAGGATGGCGGATTGCAGGCGATGACGCCAGCCGTAGGAGAGGCCTGTCATAAGTCCCGCGCCGCTGTTGATCGGCGTGACGGGTTGCCAGTTGCCGCCCGCGCCGCGCCGCGCCTTTTGTGGATAGTCTGACTCGGTGATGATCTGGTTCCAGCCAGTACCCCATGCCGGATCGGGGTGGATGAATTCGATACCGGTGACGAATCGGGCTTCCCATGCCGCGACACCTGTATCGAGCAAGTCGCCGTATTCGCCCTCTGTGGCGCAGATGAAGCCCGGACGGACCGTCATCTGCGCATGAGGAGCTTTGTCGCGTCCGAGCGTCCAGACCAGCGCGACCAGCATATGCTC
>DAOTXA010000060.1:0-7102 GCA_034435595.1 Anaerolineae bacterium
AGAACACGCGCCAACATCATCAAGTACACGGCAATAACGACATATCCGGCGACGAGCGTCCAGATCGCGTTGGGATCAAACGAATAGACCAAACCCGTCAGCATGTAGCTCACGCCAGAAATTACCAGCCAGCGTGCAGACTGCGGGCGATCACGGGCGACGAGGACACCAGCAATAATCATCGACCCATAGATAAACTGATAGAGGAACGTCCCCGCGCTGGTTGACGTAATGGGGTAGATTGACTGTACGAAGGCGACCAGCAGCAGCAGATACCCAACCCGGCCCTGCATCGCGTGTTTGGCACGCCCTTTATCCGGCGGATTGCGCTGTGCGTCCATCTCTCGCGCCATCGTTACCGGAAGCCACCAATGCGCCGACCAATCATGACGAGCAGGATGCTAAACAGGTACAGTACCATCAGCGGCCCCATGACCAGCGCCATATTCACCGGGTCAATAGTCGGGGTAATGAAGGCGGCTGCAATCGCAGAGCCGACGACCGCCACGCGCCAGTTACGCGCCAATGCGCCCGCGCTGACGACACCGAAAAGCGACAATACGAAGAATACGAGTGGCGTCTCAAACGCCACACCCATCCAGAACACGAGCGAGATCACAAAGCTGATGTACAGGCTTGCCGTCCACTCTGGGCGGAACAGCGTGGGCTGAAAGCCTTCGAGGAAACCCAGCGCGGGCGGCATCAACACTTCCCACGCGAACACCGATCCCACGATAAACAGGAATGTGATCGCCGGGATCGCCAGCAGGACCGAGCGCCGTTCTCCACGTTTAAGACCGGGCAACACGAACATCATCACCTGATACGTGGTCACCGGGATCGCCAGCACGCCGCCAATCATCAGGGCGACTTTAAAATATTGCACGATGCCCTCGGTGGGACCGAGAATGACCAATTCACAGTCATCGATATTGCCTAATAGTGGATTGCCGTCTGCGTCGAGCATGGGAACGCCTTCATCGTCCAGCAGCGGGATTTCGTCGGCGGTCACCTGACAATACGGCCCGCGCATAAAATCGAGGGCGGGTCCGGCAGCGATAAAACCCACCACCGTACCGAGGATGAGGGCGACAAATACCCATGTTATGCGGCGACGAAGCTCGCCCAGATGCTCGAAAAGGCCCATCTGCCCGCCTTCACCATCCGGGTCAAAGCGCGGCGATTTGCCATTGGCATAGACGAGTTCGTTTTCTTTCTGCTTGCGGCGGCGGCGGCGTAAAAGTCGCATGAAATGCCCTGTCGTAAGGTCGCTCGTATTCAAAGATGTTGCGTGTGGAGCGCATCGAACACGCCACCACACGGAGACACTATTCAGCGCTGACGTTTAACAGTCGTTCAGTCAGGTGCGCATGGAAAGCGTCCAGATCATACCAGCCCAGCGCGACATCCACCGGGAAACCGGCTTCGTCATCGCGGACGGTCATACCATCGTCGGTAATCCTGAGGTTCAGGCGTTCGATTTGCACCAGATCGGTTGCATAGGCTAGATATACAGCAGCACAGTCAAACAGTGTCGAGGACTTCTCATCGAAGAAATCGACTTTCATCCACGTAACCAATTCGGACCAGAGCTTGTAATTCTGGATCAGCGCGGTGACGGCCCGGTCATCACTATTGTAAACGCGCTGGTAACGTTCGCCACTAAGAAAGACTTCATCGCAGGTATCAAGGGGTGTGATGAGCGTTTCGCGCCAGTTAGCGGAAAGCACCGATACGGCAGCCTTGACATTCACGCGCACGTTCGTTTCTGCGACGGGTTCGCTGCCACGACCATATCCCCGGTCTACACTGCCGAACATCCCGACAAACCGGCACTTTGGCGCAATATCCGGCGCAACTTCCAGCGCACGCGCTATACTGGGAATTGGCCCAATGCCGATAATCGTTATTGGCTCAGGGGACGCACGCACCAGATCGACAATCGCCTGCACGCCATCCTCGTAAATTGTACCGGGATAGTCATCGAGCGCGTAATCGCCCAGCCAGGGGGCCTGATATTCATGAGCCGGTTCACCACGCGGACCAATACCAATGGGAATATGATCGTTTTCGGCAACTTGCAGAAACTTTGCGGTGAGTCGTGCCCGGTAGACTGTGTCTGCCGTATCGGTCACAATCAGTTTTAAGTCGAGTTCTGGCGAGCGAAGTAAATGCAGCAGTGCCCACGTATCATCTATATCCGAGCCGATATCGGTCTGTAAAATTACGGGAGTTGCAGCGATCAAAGAAGTGTCTCCTAATTCTGTGACCAGGTGCCAAATCCGCTGGATGTGTCTTTAGGGGGAGATTCGCCGCCTGTATCCTTCGTTGCATCGCCGCCCCAGGTGCCGAATGCACTGCCGTTATCCGATTTCGCAGTGGATGCAGCAGGCTTTTCGGCGGTGTCGTCCGCTTCCTGCTGTTTGGCAGCCGTTTCTTCTTCGATTTTCTTTTTTGTCTCATCAATCTTCGGCAGTGAAACCTTGTCGATGGACTTGAATGTCTTATTTTTCGGCGTGTTGCTGGGTTTCGGCCTGGCATTTGATTCATCCTCGACATCCTTGATATCTTGCTTGATGTCGCGGTCAATCTTCTTCAGGTCAGATGAAACCGCCTTTGTCTCCTTCTCGAAGGTGCGGATATCCTTCTCGACATCTTCGACTTCCTTGCGCAGTTCGGCCTCGGCCTCTTTCATTTTGTCCGTGTACGGTTTCATGGCGTCTTGCGCATATTTGGCGATGTTCTGACGTGTGGGCATTTCCTGCGGCAGCTTGACATCAATCCCGGCCTCGTCGATTTCTGCCTGCACCACAGACATGACCTCTTTCCACATATCGCGCAGTTTGCCCAGCCACTTGCCCAGAATGTAGGCCCATTGGAGCATCCGCTTGGGGCCAGCCACGATGAGCATAATCACAACAATGACGACGAGTTCCGCCCCGCCCATGCCAAAAATGTTCATATAAGAGTCTCGTTCTGGTTTGTGTGTCGTTTCTCCGCGTGATTTTACCACGTTTGCACGGCAGTGTGGCATACTTGAGGGGAAATAGTTTATGGAGTACGGGCGACATGGTAGAAAGTACCCGCATCACCAACGAGGAATTTTATGCGCGGCTGGAAAACGATGAGTTCCACGGTTCCTGATACCGGCGGCGCACCCGTCGCACAGGTGGGATTTGCCGCCACACTTGATCGTGATATGGATGAGGAAGGCGCAGCGCTGCTTTATCTCGACTGGCTGGACTGGTCCGGCACGCCAACGACGATCTTTCGGAAACCATCACACGCCAATGGTAAGACCTGGCAGCGTCAATGGATCGCGGCGGTCGATCATGTTTATGACTGGGCGCACGCCTTCCAGATTGCGCAAAATCATGGACGCGGACTGTTCATGACCGGGACGCGAGACTGGCTTGACTATCGCTTTTCAACCAGCATCACACCAAATCTGGCAAAAGCCTATGGCGTTGGGTTCCGGGTGCAGGGATTACGTCGTTACTACGCACTTATCATAGATCGTGAAGGCATTCGCCTCATCCGCGCTTATGACGGCGAAGAAACCATACTCGCATCTGCATCGTTTTCGTGGGAATTCGGGCAATCGATTCCCTTTAACGTGACCGTCAACGGCAATGACATCCGCGCTACAGTGGGGGACGCGGAACTATCCGCCAGCGATAGCGTATTGCCTAACGGCGGTATCGCCCTCATCGTGGATGAGGGCCGCATTGGAACTGATGCTGTCACTGTAGGCCCGGTGAGTTAATGGAAAATTTGCTCGTACAACTGGCGGCGCTCGGCTCGATATTCGGCTGGGCGTTTTTCTCGTTCTGGTCCTCGATTCCGGCGGGGATCGCGTTGAGTGTGTCGCCCGTTCTCGTCGCGTTGACGGCAACCTTCAGCTACGGGAGCGGCGCGGCACTGGTCGTACTGGCGGGTGCGCCCCTGCGCGAACGCATTCGCCGTCGCATGGAAAACCACGCCTCCGACGGAGACAACATAGGTGAAGCGCCACCCAAGCGCCGGATGATCATCATAGTGGAAAATGCGTGGCAGCGTTACGGTTTGATCGGGTTGGCGATCCTCGCGCCAATGACGGTGGGATCGCAAATCGGCGCGGTGATCGGCCTCGGCTTTGGCGCGAAACCTGTTCCGCTGGTGGTAGCGTTGACGCTCGGTGCGCTCGGATGGGCGGTCCTCATCGCGGGCGCAGTCGTGCTGGGAGTTACCACCGTGACCTGATTGAACGGTTCAACGCGGGAGATTCACCGATAAAGCGCATTTTCCTGGTCTGATGTGATACGCTATTCGCTTTGCTTTAGTGAGCGGGTACTACCACGCACGACCAAATCGGATGAGAAGCGGTGTTCGCGGTAGCTGAAATCGCCCGTCATACGTCGCAGCAACAGATTTGCGGTCATCTGCCCAACCGCGTAAGTATCAGTGCGGAGCGTGGTCAGGGGCGGCGTAACTTCGCTCGCCAGTAGGATGTCATCTGCGCCTACGATGGCGAGGTCGCCGGGGATGTCGCGCCCCAGATTCAGGGCCGCACGCATCGCGCCCAGCGCGACGAGATCATTGCCACCGACAAGCACCTCGATATCGGGGTGAGCACGCAGCACATGAGTCGCCGTATCATAACCGCCCTGCCAGGTGGGGCGTGCATCCTCAATCCACCCTGGCTCAAAGTGAAAACCGATACACTCAAGCTCTCGATGGAATTCTTCTGTGTCCATTCTCAAGGCATAGTGATGTAGCGGCAGATAGGCGGCCTTGCGATAGCCCTGCTCGTACAGATAACGAAAAGCCATCATTACACGAAAACCAACCGGATACTCGCTGCGCACGAGGCTGCCGTATGCGGGCGGAATCGGGCGCGATACCGACACCACCGCCGGAAACCGCGACAACAACGGCAGCAGATCGTCATCTGGCAAACGCGAACTACACGTCACCAGCCCATCAATCATCGAGTCATCGAGGTCTTGCAGCAATTTTTTCTCTCGCGCCGGGTTCTCATTGAAGTTCATCACCAGCACACTATAATTTTCCTCACTCAGGATGGCATCTAAACCGAGGAAAATTTGCGAAAAGTAGGGATTGGTGATATCCGGCACGACGAATGCGACCATTTGCGTCTTTGCCGTCACCAGCGTTTTTGCGGCACGATTGGGTCGATAGCCAAGTTGCTCGACAATTTTGAGGACATGGGTGCGGGTGTCTGCACTGATGCGTCCTTTACGATTGATGACCCGCGAGACGGTCATTGCTGATACGCCCGCAGCCTCTGCCACATCTTCCAAAGTGATGCGTGTTCCCTTTTTCGCCATAAGTCTGTCAAACCTGACTGCGTAGGACCGGTTGTCACTTTGATCAGGGCATTCTTACGCCTAGTTTGTTGACAACCTGTGAAAGCAATGTTAAATTAGTCTTGAATGAGTTGATTTTAACATGTTCAGATGAGTTAGCGCTAACCCCAATTGGGGAGAAAGGGGGATGCGCGAAAAAAATTGCAACATCACTATTTTCCGATAAAGTATCAAGTTCTTGGATGGAAATATGCTTACGAACCGCAAATTGCACGTTATCTTGCTTCTCTCTCTGTTTGTTCTTGCCTCAATGTCAATCTCCGTCATCTCTGCGCAAGACATGACCTACAGTGAATCCCCGATTTGGGCGGAAATGGTCGCCAATGGCGAACTGCCCCCGGTCGAGGAACGCCTGCCTGCCAACCCGATGGTCGTTGAACCTATCGACAGCGTCGGCGTCTATGGTGGTATCTGGCAGCGCGCATGGCGTGGTATCAACGACTTCCACGCTTTCGGTCGTATCACCTACGATCCCGTTTTGCGCTGGCCGCGTAACCCGTCTGATTCGGTGCAGCCCGGTCTGGCAGAGCGCTGGGAATTCAACGAAGACGGCACTGAACTGACCCTCTACTTCCGCGAAGGACTGAAGTGGTCGGACGGCGACGACTGGACCGTTGATGACGTGATCTTCTGGTGGGAAGCCATCGAAACCGACACCAACATCACCGCCGCGATTCATGGCGAGTGGATGGTCGGTGGCGAGCCGATGGAACTCGAAAAGGTCGATGATTACACCATCACGCTGAAGTTCGCCGCCCCCAATGGTCTGGCAGAAACTGTCGGCCTCGCCTTCCACGGTCACCAGTGGCCTCTTGGGTTTGAGCGCTTCGGATTCTACGCGCCCAGCCACTACCTGTCCCAGTTCCACCCCGAATATAGCGATGATGGCAGCTACGAAGCCTTTGAAGATGCCGCTTTCGACTACAACGTAGACCGCCCGGTTATGACCGCGTGGAAGATCACGCAGTTTGAAGAAGGCGCTTCGCTGATGGTCGCCAGCCGTAACCCGTACTACTGGCGCGTAGACACAGAAGGTCAGCAGCTTCCGTACATTGACGAAGTGTACTTCAACCTCGTTGACGGAACCCCCGGCGTAAACGCCCTCGGCGTCGCTGGTGACCTGAGTATGCAGGCCCGTGCCATTGACCTGGCACAGTTCGCGATCTATCAGGACAACGCCGACGATGGCAACTACAGCATGTTGCTGTGGCCTCAGGCGCAGGCTTCCTCTGCAACCCTGTGGTTCAACATGAGCTTTGAGGACGAGCGTTATCGCACCCTGTTCCAGGACTTCCGCTTCCGCAAGGCGATGTCGCACGCCATCGACCGTGACACCATCAATCAAGTTGGCTTCCTCGGTCAGGGTACACCGCGTACCATCACCGTTGTGCCAGATTCACCCTACTATCAAGAAGACATCGAAGCCATCCACGCCGAGTATGACCCGGCACAGTCGGCCTCGCTGCTGGATGAAATCGGCCTGACGAAGAACGACGCCGGCAACTATATGTTTGCCGATGGCGAAGAAATTCTGCTTCAGATCGAAACTTCGGTCAGCGCAACCGGTATGCAAGACACGCTAGAACTCGTCTCGCAGTGGTGGAGCGAACTCGGTATTCGCACCGAATTCCAAATCTCGACCCGTGACGTATACTGGCCCCGCGCTGGTGCGAACGAAGTCATGGTCGCCACCTGGACCACCGACCGTGGCCTCGTCCCGATGGTGGACCCGA
>DAOTXA010000061.1:0-3603 GCA_034435595.1 Anaerolineae bacterium
TCTTTTGTCTGGTAACGGTTAGGTTACCGTACAATAGCATTGTGAATGCATTAAGCGAAAGGGAATACAATGACGGTCATCGCCACATGGGACAATGAACGCCATGAAACTATCCGGTATATTCATTACGGGATGTGGACATGGGAGGAAGTGGACGAGGCGGTGGAAAACGCACAATCCATGCTGCGTGGCACGCGCCGCCAGATTCATGTGATTATTGATCTGCGCGAGAGTGCCCGCACCGAAGATGGCGAACCCGCCCGTGAGAAGCACCCGCTTTCCATCGCCCCTGGTCGAGAGACAGAAGTGATTTTCGTCGGCAATCGCCAGCAGGCCCGCACGTACTATGCTGTCATGCGCCATCGTTATAAAGGCCGACGCACCAAAGAACATTTTCATTTCACCGGGGAAATCGACGAAGCCCGTGACGTGCTGCCGGTCCACGCCTTTGTATGAAAGAAAACGCTCCCGGCAAGCCATCACGCCCTTAAACATGTGCGAGTGGGTTGCGAACGGAAGATTGACGAGACGGGCCGCGACAAAACATTTGTGCTAAAATGAGTGTTAACTCCATCATTGAGAAGAGGCACACATGGCAATTTCACTCAAGAAAGCACGTGATTTCGTCTACAGCAACGGTAGCCTATGGGAGCGAGCGCTCTATGCATATCTTTTCGAAGGCGAGCCTATAGAGCGGGTTCACGCGTGTTTGCGCTGCTATCAGAACCCGGATGGCGGCTATGGTCACGCGCTGGAACACGATATTCGCACGCCGGATTCGCATCCGCTGGCGCTGGAATATATTCTGGGCGTATTCGCGGGGGATGCCGAACGGCTCCCGGCGGGTGACCTGTTCGACGGGGCGTCGGCGTGGTGTGAAGCCAATCTTGCAGCAGACGGATCGCTCAAGAATCCGCCGAGTGTGCTGGAATATCCACATGCACCGTGGTGGAAAGAAGGCGGTCAGCACATGCCAGATTCTATTGCCGGGAATCTGGCGAAACTGGGCAAGCTGTCGCCGGATTTCGCGGCTTCTACGCGGCGATGGGTGACGCAAAACCTAACGCCAGACCACATCCGGCAAAACGAATGGCTGTTCATGGCCTACCATGCCCACGACTATTACATGAACGTTGATGATTTCCCGGATGTGGAGCAGTTCCGCGCCGCGACGGTGGATAATATCCGCGCCTGTGCTGAAAAAATGCCAGAAAAGCAGTACGGGTCGCTGCTGGCGTTCGCGCAGCCGGGGAGCCGTGTTGCGGCAGCCATGCCCGACCTCGTCACACGCAGCCTTGATTACCTGATGGATACACAGCGCGAGGACGGCGGCTGGTCCGATCAGCACGATCTGGCGCAGTGGTTCCCGATGACGACCATCGGCGCGTTATGCCATTTGCAGCGTCACGGGCGGCAGAAACGCTGAGGTGAGAGTAGAAAAGATACAAGGCGAAAGCTCAAGTGCAGGACTTTCGCTTGAGATATTTTCACAACGCAATCAATCTATGTTTTCCCTGCGGGCTGCAAGAATGCAGCCCCTACGACAATTCAAACGTAATGTAGGGGCGCGTCGAACCTTCGGTTTGCTTCTTCGCGCCCGTAAGAACAGAAAGCTCAAGTGCAAAAAGTGTGATTTGTAGGGGCACGGCAATGCCGTGCCCCTACCTGAAGAAATACAAAAATACCTGATTCGCACGTTCTGGAGATAAGCCAAAGCGAAAGGGTTTCACGGTCGGCAGCAGTCAGCAACAAAACCGGGGGATGATCTCTCTTTCGCTTGCAACGATCCGGGTGGATACAAAAATACAGGCGACCAGCCGGTCGCCTGTACGTAAAAATGCGCTGACGTTCCTGCTATTTCTTGCCGCCACCGAACATCCCCATAATCATGTCCATGATGCCACCTGCACCACCGGCTTTCTCGATGGTCCCGTCGATGATGCCCTCTAGCTGGCTGGCGATGGGTTCAGGCAACTTGTCCTGAAGATACTCGACAACCGCGTCAATGGCCTGCTGTGCCTTCTCTTCGTCGAGAGCGGCCTTGCCCATCACCTGCTTGAGTAGTTCGTCCATGTGTGATTTCCTCCCGGATATCTTTGCATAATCGAATCGTGATGCTGCACAGATGATACCGTGTTCGCCAGATCACACGGGTAGACTCTTGCCCTTTTCTCATTCGGCGCTATGCTTGCGAAAAGTTCTGCAACTGAAACGGCAAACCCGCATGAGCGACGATATCATCAGCAGCCTGCAAAACGACCGTGTCAAACTGGCCTACGGTCTGCAACAACGCGCACGCACCCGGCGTAAAGAGCGCAAGATCGCCCTGGAGGGCACGCGCCTCGTCCGCGATGCGCTGGAACGTGGGCAGAAACCGCACTTCGCGCTTTACCAGCCGGAGAACCTCGACGCCGAGCTGCTGGCGACCCTTGAGGCCAAAAACATACACCGGCTGGCAGTCAGCGATGAGGTGATTCAGCATATCAGCGACACGCAAACGCCGCAGGGCATTGTCGCCGTATTTGACCTGCCAACGCCTCCCCTGCCCCGGCGTCCGGCGCGGGTGTTAATTCTGGACCGCGTGCGCGACCCCGGCAACGCGGGCACGATTTTGCGGACGGCGGCGGCGGCGGGTGTCAGCGTGGTGATCTTCGGCCCCGGCAGCGTTGATCCGTACAACCCCAAGTGCCTGCGCAGTGGAATGGGCGCACATTTCCGCATTCCGGTTGCCGAGGCAGATTGGGAGCGCATCGGCGGCTACTGTGAGCCGCTGCACGTCTACGTGACGGCAGGCGATGGCGAATCTGCCTATGATGCCGTCGATTGGACGGACGGATGGGCGATAGTCATCGGTGCGGAAGCGGATGGCGTTGGAGAAGAAGCCGAATCACTGGCGACGACACGCATTCGCATTCCCATGGCAGCCGCGACAGAATCTCTGAACGCGGCAGTTGCGGCGGGTGTAATTCTGTTCGAGGCGGCGCGACAGGGGCGCGGATAGTTGGCATTTTCGCGCAAAATTGCAAGTCGGTTGGAAATACAAGCACAATCATAGATTGCGCGGTATAATCAATTGGAATGAGTCTATCTGTCTCAAATGAGGCCGTTAGATTCATGGCGAGTTCATCGAACTTGCATGAACCGAAGGGTTCTCACTTTCCCACATGGCGACACCGCAAAAACGTGGTTCGCCCGAACCTGAACATGGACAGAGATCGCGGTCGGACACGATTTGCGACTTCACCAGTCGCAAGCCATGTGCAGGTTAAACATCCCCTCGCCCACCAGCAAGGGGATTTTTTGTTTCTGCACACAATCCGTTGCTTTCATTGACGACGCATGGCCCTATAATGGGTGTGGAACCACAACCATTCTATGACAATCAAAGGAGCATGTGCGCGTGAGCGACAATCCGCCCTTATATCCACTGCTGCTGAACCCGACCTTGCACGTCAAAGTGTGGGGTGGGCGAAAACTCAACGAGGTCATGGGTAAAGACCTGCCCACCGATGAACCCTATGGCGAAGCATGGGAACTGCACGATACGTCTGTCGTGGCGAATGGCTCGTTAGCCGGGAAAACCGTCAGCGATTTGCTGGCGAT
>DAOTXA010000062.1:0-2811 GCA_034435595.1 Anaerolineae bacterium
AGGTGTTCTATGGCTCAATCCCATTGAATCTGCATCAAAAACATCATTCTGGCGCATTTTCAACGTTACAACACCAATTATCAAATGGCTTCTAACTAAATTTACAGAAAGCTCAATCGAATGATCGAGAAACTGGCAATTGTGGCGGTTGGTGGCAACTCGTTAATTCAAGACCCGGCGCAGCCGGATATCTCACACCAATGGGAGACGGTGCGGCGCACCTGCCGCGAAATCGCGCAGATGGTCGCCGAGGGCTGGCATGTGGTCATCACGCATGGCAACGGTCCGCAGGTCGGGTTTAATCTGCGCCGTGTAGAAATTGCCCGCAACGAAGGGCTGCATGATCTGCCGCTGGATTTGATCGTCGCGCATACGCAGGGCAGTATCGGCTATATGATGCAGCAGGCGCTTAATGAATCGCTGCGCGTACTCGGCATTAATCGCACGGTGACAACTGTCGTCACGCAGATTCAAGTGGACGCGAATGATCCCGCCTTTGAGACGCCAAGCAAGCCAATCGGCGCGTTCATGAGCGAGGATGATGCGCACACGTTCGAGGCCGAGGGCTGGCAAATCATGGAAGATGCGGGACGCGGATGGCGGCGCGTGGTCGCGTCTCCAGTTCCGCAAGAGATTCAAGAGATCAACGCGATTCAAGGCTTGATGCTTAACGGCTATGTCGTCATCGCCTGTGGTGGCGGTGGAATCCCTGTTGTGCGTGACGAAAATGGCTCATTGCGCGGTGTGTATGCCGTAATCGATAAGGACCGGGCCAGCAGCTTGTTAGCACGGACGCTGCGTGCCGATTTGCTCCTCATCTCTACCGGGGTGGAAAAAGTCGCGTTGAACTTCAAAACGCCGCAGCAACGAGACCTTGATCGTATGACTGTTGGCGAGGCGCAACGCTACATGGACGAAGGCCACTTCGCACGTGGGAGTATGCAGCCGAAAATCGAGGCTGCCGTTGATTTTGTGCAGAACGGCGGTCCACAGGCCATCATCACCGGGACGACCCAGTTATTGGCGGCGATTCGCGGTGAGACGGGTACACGCATCGTACCGGGAGACACGCATGTTTAGAAATAGCCATCATGAGGAATTGCGTTCAGTCATGTGTATGTATTTGTACCAATCGCCTATCGTAACGTGCCGCAATATCGGGGTTAGAATACACGTGATGGTTTGTGGACCGTCACCTGGACATTGAGTAAAGCAGGTTTCATGGCAGATAGACCGCGTATTTCAATTGTGACGCCCATCTACAATGAAGAGGGCAATATCCCTCTACTATATGAACGCATTAAGTCTGTGATGGACGATAGCGGCACTACCTGGGAACTGGTCACGGTTAATGATGGCAGCCGCGATAATTCACTCGCGCTGCTGACTGAACTCGCGTCACATGATGAACGTGTGAAAGTGGTAAACTTTGCACGCAATTTTGGGCATCAACTGGCGGTGACTGCCGGGATGGATTATACCAACGGCGAGGCGGTCGTCCTCATGGATGCCGATTTGCAGGACCCGCCCGAAGTCATCCTCGATATGATCGAACGCTGGGAAGCTGGGTATGATGTCGTCTATGCGGTGCGTGCCGAGCGCCGGGGCGAAAGCCTGTTCAAGCGGCTGACGGCAAGACTGTTCTACCGGTCGATACAGCGTATTACCAATATTGACATTCCGCTGGATACCGGTGACTTCCGGTTGATGGACGCAAAGGTCGTGGCGATTTTACGCAAGATGGGCGAGCATAACCGTTTCATTCGTGGTATGACCAGTTGGATTGGCTTTAAGCAGACAGGGGTGCAGTATGTGCGTGATGCACGCCACGCCGGGGAAACCAAGTATCCGCTGAGTAAAATGATCCGCCTCGGTTGGGACGCAGTGACAAGCTTCTCGTTCTTCCCGCTGCAACTGATGATTTACGCCAGTTTCATGATGGGTAGTCTGGCGATTTTGACCATTCCGATTGTCACGGTGCTGCGTCTGACACAGGGCGAAGACTTCTTCGGTGGGCAGGCAACCACAATCGTGCTGGTGCTGTTGATCGGCTCGTTCCAGATGTTTTTTATGTTCGTACTGGGGCAGTATGTAGCGCGGATTTACGACGAGACGCGGGGGCGTCCGCTGTATATCGTGGATTTCACGGCTGGATTCGAGGAATCGACAGATACCACCAAACAGAGGGGTGAATCAGGGAATGCCACGATTGTGATGCCGGACAGCGCATTGGAAGACGGGAGGACGTGATGGACGATGTCAATCGTGACGATATGAATCGTGAGGGTGGGCAGAACGTGCGCGAGATGGTGGAACGCTACCGGGCTGCGGTTTTGCGCTACGAACAGCTTCACCGCGAAGTGAACGCGTTATTGCAGCGCCATAACGGTGATTCCGAGAATTTGAGTGACGAGGCCCGCACCCAATACCGCGAACTGGCCCGCCAGCGCGACGATGCGATGAACGAGATGCGTATTCTAGAGCAAACGTTGATGGATGACTAACAGTCCGCTTTTGACATGATACCCCCAAATGCGAATAACATATAAACAACTGTCGTGACGTGCTGATGGCACGTGTATTTGCATGTATAATAACGGGAATGTTACGTTATGCATTGAATGCTGGAGGTCGCTGCTATGTTCCCGGAAGATCGCGTACTGGTCGGAGTCGTCAAAGCCAGACGCGACTTGAAACATGCCCGTGATCAGCACTGGTATCGCATCCCCCAGAATAAAATGCCCAACGGCATTGATACCGATTACGTGGCGTTTTTTCTAAGCGGCAAGGTGTTCAAAGAGCAGAGCGGGG
>DAOTXA010000063.1:0-6629 GCA_034435595.1 Anaerolineae bacterium
GTGTACAGTCCACATGTTTTGATGATGTCGTCAAAGAATCACTATTGGGCATAGAAGCCGCGCATGGCGACTTGCTCACCGTCCACATTGACCCACACTACATCGTCCGCACCGACGCACCTGTACCGGGCAAAGTCGGCAGGGGCATGTTAGACGCCGCCTGCCCCGGCGAGGTGTTCACCTCCTCCAGCCCCGACCAGATGCTAGAGGCGACCAAAGCCGTCAACAGCAGCGCGAGTGTGCTGCATATCGTCAAGAACTATACGGGCGATGTGATGAACTTCGAGATGGCGGCGGAACTCGCGCAGGCCGAAGGCAGATAGAAGTCCCCGTTCCTAAAGACGATATCGCTCTCCTCTTTCTGCCAGCGTAACAAGTACATTTGATGTTCCCGGCGACAAACGGCATAATCTGGCGACCCGATACCGTCCAGATACTTACTGTTTGCGCGACCCGTCGTATTTCAGCAAGCGAGAATCCAGCGGAAACGCGCCGTACTGTTTGAACTGCCCCTGCTGCTGGCGATGCTGCCTGTAGTTGTCCGCGACTTTGCCAAAAGCACGAATCACGATTTGCGCACCGAAACCAAAACGCTCGTGCATCTCGTAGTAGCACAACTTTTGCAATGCAAGCTTGTTGAATGTCTTTTGCGCCCATGCCAGTTTGCTCCAATTTGTTGAAAAACGGCCTGCCTAAAGTCAGAGGCTTCTGACCCTATTTACTGACAGTGAAGTTCATCCTCAAACATTTGACCGTTGAACAGGCGCCGCCCTGCACGCTCTGACGCTGCCGACCGCCGAGGCCGTCGAACAGTATGTTCGCCGCGAGGTGCTGGACAAAATCAGGTAAAGTCATTTCACCTGTACCAATGTACAGGTGAGGACAGTCCCCCCGAACGAAGCGACATCCCCCTATAAAATCGTATCGTAGAGACATATCGTTCACACAGCACCAACGAGGAACCTTATGTCTCACTATGAACTTGAACTGATCGCCGCCACATCCATCGCCGAAAAAGCCGCTCGCGCCGAACGTCTGCGCAAACTCGACAGCGATAACCGCCCCGGCGTGCTGGCGCGTGTCACTGCATATATTTTGACCCGCTCCGGGCAAGAATCTGACGAACCGGCTATCCATAATACACAAACCATCCCGCGCACTGTGCGCCAGAATGCATAAGGAGAGATCAATCATGCCGACTCAAAAAACCGCACTCATTACCGGCGCATCCCGTGGACTCGGACTAGCCTTAGCCCGCGAACTCGCCCGCAACAACTGGACGCTCGTCATCGACGCCCGCGGAGCCGAAACACTCGAACAGGTCCGCGACGAATTGAAGAAGTACACGCAGGTGATCGCGCTCCCCGGCAGCGTAACGAATCTCGTCCATCGCAACGCCATTGCGTATGCCGCGCAGACCGTCGGCGGACTCGACCTCGTCGTCAACAATGCAGGCGCACTGGGGCCATCACCGCAGCCACAACTGCTGGACTATCCGCTGGACGTGCTCGAAGCCGTCTATCGCGCCAATGTCATCGCACCCCTGGGCATTTTGCAGGCCGTCCGCGACCATCTCAAAGACGGCGCGACGGTGATTAACATCAGCAGCGACGCCGCCGTCGAAGCCTACACAGGCTGGGGCGGCTACGGATCGAGCAAGGCTGCACTCGATCATCTAACACGCATTTTCGCAGCGGAGTATCCACAGTATCGGGTCTACAGCGTCGATCCAGGCGACATGCAAACGCAAATGCATCAGGACGCCTTCCCCGGTGAGGACATCAGCGACCGCCCGCTACCAGAAGAAAGCGTCCCCGGTCTACTGGCGATCATTGAGGGCGATCTACCCGGCGGACGCTATGCCGCCCGCGAATTAGCGAGTGTGTCTGAGGAGGCCGCGTCATGATCGCAACAACCCTTGATATTCGACCACTGGATTTCACCCTGCCACCAGAACTTCAGGCCAGCGAGCCGCCGGAAGCACGCGGACTTTCCCGCGATGACGTGCGCCTGATGGTCTCGCACTATGAAACCGACCGCACCGATCATGCCCGTTTCCGCGAGATTGGCGACTACTTACAGGCAGGCGACGTGCTGGTTATTAACACCAGCGGCACGCTCAACGCCGCGATCCAGGCGACGAATCCAAACGGCTACCACTATAAAATTCACCTCTCCACCCGGCTCCCGGCGGATCTGTGGGTGGTCGAAGTGCGAGAACTCGCCGCCAACACCACACAACCCTTCTACGATGCCTGCCCCGGCGAGGTATATACGCTCGAAGATGGCGGAACCATCACCCTGCTTGCGCCGCATAGCGCCGCATTGCGCGACGATACGAATCGCGTCCGGTTGTGGATCGCAACGCTTGATCTACCCGTATCTGTAAATGCGTATCTGACGGAATACGGCTTTCCCATCCGCTACCATTATGTGCGGGAATCGTGGCCCATCGACTTCTACCAGACCGTCTACGCTAATTCACCGGGCAGCGCGGAAATGCCCTCTGCCGGACGCGCCTTTACACCGGAAATCCTGACCAGACTCAGCGCAAAAGGCGTGCAGATCGCACCGCTGATACTGCATACGGGTGTCGCCAGTCTGGAAGATCATGAACCACCCTACGAAGAAGTCTACGATGTGCCTGCACAGACGGCCCGCATCGTGACGCAGGCACGCCGCGACGGTCGCCGCGTGATCGCGGTGGGGACGACGGTCATCCGCGCATTGGAGACGGTCACGGGTGACGATGGCATCACGCATCCTGGTTCCGGGTGGACAGACCTCGTCATCACGCCGGAACGCGGAATCCGTAGTGCCGATGGTCTGTTGACCGGCCTACACGAACCAAAAGCAACACATCTCGCCATGCTCGAAGCACTGACCGGGCGCGATCACCTGCGCCATACGTATATGCAGGCGTTGGAGCGCAGCTATCTATGGCACGAATTCGGTGATTTACATCTGATTTTGCCATAACAGCAGCATCAACAGGCGCGGGGGGCGAATTGGTTATTCTCCCTCGCGCCCGCGATTCATTGCGCAACGTGCGTACAATTGGTTTGCTACTGATGTTGATTGGGCTAGGGGCAGCCGTCTACCATTATTGGCGATTGCATGGCATGTTGGTTGAACGTGGCTAAAGTTGATATTCCGCAATGACAGAGTGCCAAGTTTACCGATAATCTCGGCTTGTCGTCGCATTTACTTTGTCGGCATCGGTCCATTTTTCTGCATTACAATTTGAACAGTTCTCGAATAATTCACTAGATTGATAATGGGTTACTTTGCCACATCGCAAGCAGACGTAATCCTGAGTTACTGGCACCTTATTAGACATCTTGTACTTTGTCATATGAGCATGTTTTTCATCAAATGGCGGTGCGATTTGTAAACCTGACCTGACCTGATCCGGAGGGTAACTGTCTATACTTATCTGCCCATTTGGTTCGATATAAGCGCTGCGCACCTGTCCCATATTTTCATACCCATTCAGGCGTACCTGCACAAAAACATCTTCCTGTGTCATGCTTGCTTTCTTCATACCGTCCAAATCCAGGATGCCATTTCTTGCGAGACGGATTGGATTACCCTCAATGATGTTCTCTATAGCTGAACTGATGCCTGTCAATTTTGCCATTACCGTCTGAATCAAAATCACCAATGTAATCACTAGAAGGCCGTGTATGACCGGAACCTGTGGATAAAACATTGGGTCGCCCGTCGCAGAGCCTAGCGTGATGATGATTAATATCTCTAAGGGTGTCATCTGGCTGATATTACGACGTGGCGTAATGCGGATTAGAAACACGGTGTAGGCGTAAAGGACAATCGTCCTGAATACGATTTCTACTAAAAATAACAATGGAAGATCACCGAAGAAGATACGATGTAGATCGAATGAATACTCGCTCATAAGCTTACCTCTAAATTGCTCGTTTCGCTATTATTCTTCTCTTCATCCAGATTGTGAGTGGGTCAGATTACCCGAATCAATATAGATCGAGTGGTCAGGTGGTTTCTTTCCGGGCCGGGAAGATACGCTGCACGCCTGCACATACCGGATCGGCAGGGCTTTTGCAAAGTAGATGAAAGAGTGGCAAAAGGGTGACAACCGGATTAGGTTTTAATCACCAAACCAAAACCAAGCCACGGAGTCACCCTCAAAGTACATCTGATAAGGTATTTCATAATACGATAGGGTTGAGGTAAGCTCTGATCACGTAAGGATTACGAGCATCTGAAAGGCGCTAAAAACATGCAAGCGGTAGGCGGCATTTCTTCGTAGCCTCATGGCTTCAGCCAGAGGCGAAACGATGGACGAAAAATGCCCCGCTGTTTGCCTTAAGTTAGTGCATTTGGCATTCTGGCTGGCGTGCCCCTACTAACCTATCGATCAACAGGGACACTGCCGACGATGCGTACTGCGCCCCACCCGCGTTTTTGCAACCGGCGAGACGGTGACAGATTCCCCCGATCTGCCGGATGACGCGGCGTTGTTAGCATAGCTCACATTCCCTCACCTGTCCCCATCACTGCCTCCAGATACGCGGCCGGACCGTCCAGATAGACGGTGATGCGTCCGTCGTGCAGATGCCACACTTCGCCGCCGAAACGCTCCATAAAGCGGCGGTCATGGCTGGCGGCGATCACCGGGCCGGGGAAGTCGTGCAGGGCGTCCTCCAAGCCTTCCAGCACGTCAAAACTCACATCGTTAGTCGGTTCGTCCAGCACCAGCAGATTCGCCCCACCTGCGATGAGGCGTGCGATCTGCACCTTACGTGCCTGCCCGCTGCTGAGATCGCCCACGCGCTTGTCAAGATCGTCATAGCGGAACAGCCCGAAGCTAAAGAGAATCGCCTTGAGTTGTTGTTCGTGACCGGGCAGACCATGGCTATAAGCATCAAACAGCGTTGTGTTGGGGTCAAGTGCGCCGCGTTCCTGCGAGAGATAGCCGGTATTCACACGCGGATTCAGGGTTACATCGCCTGCATCGGGCATTTCGTGACCGAGGATCAGCCTGAGCAATGTAGACTTGCCCGCGCCGTTCTCACCGACGAGCAAAACCCGACTCTGCGGCGTCAGCGCGAATGAGAGGTCGTCCAGCACTACACGACCCCCATAGCCCTTGGTCAGATGTGATGCGCTCAACGGCGACCTGCCCTTAAATGCAGACACGTCGAAATCAGCTTTAAAGCGCAGGTCCTCCGGCGGCTGCGGGATGGGATCGGCTTCGATGCGGTGCAATTTCGTCTCTGCATTGTTGATGCGCTTGGAGACGGTCGCTTCATGGTTGGCCTTCTTGAAGTTACGTAAAAACTTGTCACCGGAATTGCGAATATAGCTGCGGTCGTTGTCGTTGCGACGAGCCGTCACCGCGATTTCTTGTCGCAACGCCTTGATTTCCTCCTGCTGTGCGGCAAAATCGGCACGCCACCTGCGAATCGCCTGTTTGCGTGCGGTGCGATAGGCGTCATAGTTGCCGCTGTAGTGCTTGGATTTGCGCGAATGCTCGTCAATTTCGACAATCGCGCTCACAGTGCGATTCAAAAAGTGACGGTCATGGCTGACAATCAACACGCCGCCCGGATACGCGTTCAGGTAGCCTTCCAGCCAGTCTAGCGCGGCGAAGTCGAGGTGATTGGTCGGCTCGTCCAGCAGCAAAATATCCGGCGAAGTCAGTAGCAGACATGCCAACGCCAACCGGGTCTTTTCGCCGCCAGAAAGCGTGCCAATGCGTTGATCTGTCGGCAGATGAGATAAGCCGAGTCCGGCGATAACGGCATCTGCACGGGCGTCCATGTCATAGCCGCCACCCCGCTCGAAGCGGTCGAGCGCCTCGCCGTATTCGATCATGACCGCCGCAAGATTGCCGTTGGCGTTCGCCATTTGCGCCTCTAATTCTCGCAGACGGGTTTCCAGTTCTCGCAGATGACTCTGGGCAGTGTGGATCGTATGGCGGATGGTGCGCACGTCCCCGGCGGCGGCGGTCGTCTGTGGCAGATAGCCGAGTGTGTAACCAGCAGGGATGCGGACCTCGCCACTATCGGCGTCTACATCCCCGGCGATGATCTTGAGCAGCGTCGATTTTCCGGCTCCGTTCGCGCCGACCAGCCCGACACGCTCGCCCGCATTCACGATCAGCGAGACGCCGTCTAGCACGCGATGGTAGCTATATGATTTGATGATGTTGGATACAGATAAAGCAAGCATAACAAACACTCCGTCCGGTAGAATCAAACAGGTGTGGGAACGTGACGAAACACGTCCGAGCGGCAGCACCGGATGGTGTGAGTCTATAGGGTTGTTAAGCGGTGGAAACACGCAAGGCGTGAGGCATCAACGCAAACAGGAACAGAATCAGCAAGCATCCGGGGAAATTAACGATGGGTGCTGTCGGTGCGCATGTTGCGCCTTTCTGTGCGGTGAATAAGAGGTTGAGGGTGTTGTTCGCGGGTCAGTGCAGGTCACACGCTGCAACCGAATTCAGTGTATGAGACTTTCGATAGGCTGTCAAGCCGGCTACTTGAGGCTTCAGGGCAATCGCTTCAAAGATGAAATAAAGTGGGTAATGTGTGAATTGTAAAAGATAATGAGGGAGTGAAGTCGAAAAGGAAGCCCCCTCCCAT
>DAOTXA010000064.1:0-2842 GCA_034435595.1 Anaerolineae bacterium
GACCCCTACACACCTTTCATGAACTTGTAGGGGCGGCATTTTTGCCGCCCGCAATGATCATCGTCGAACCACCACGTTTTTCTGCGGTCGTACCCTTTAGCGTCTGGCGGTAAAATAAGCGATTGACCGAGGAAATCACAAATATAATAGCTAATGGCTAAAAGGATTATTTATGTCCAACGACCCGGCATTACCCGAATTTAAAGGCCAGCGACCGGGCGCGACGGATGACCCGCGTCTGGATTGGTGGCGTGAAGTCCGCTTCGGCATGTTCATTCACTGGGGGCTGTACGCTATCACTGCCGGAACGTGGAACGGCGAGCAAATCCCCAAGCTGGGCGAGTGGATCATGAAGCACGCGCAGATTCCACTCAGCGACTATGCCGCCCTCGCGCCGCGGTTTAATCCGGTAGAGTTCAACGCGGCGGAAGTCGTCGCGCTGGCAAAGGCCGCCGAACAAAAATATATCGTGTTCACGTCCAAGCATCATGACGGCTTCTGCATGTTCAAGTCCGATCACACCGGCTACAACATCGTGGATGCGACCCCGTTCAAGCGCGATATTGTCAAGGAACTGGCGGATGAGTGCGCCAGACAGAATATGCGCTTTGGTCTGTACTACTCGCAGACGCAGGACTGGCACGAACCGGGCGGCGTGGGCAACGATTGGGATACCGCCCATCAAACCCGCGACTTCGACACCTATCTAACCGGCTTCGTAGAGCCGCAACTGCGCGAACTGCTGACCAATTACGGGCCGATCGCCGTGTTGTGGTTTGATACACCACGCGACATCACCGTCGAGCAGAGTCATCGCCTGTATGATCTGGTGCGTGAATTGCAGCCCGATTGCCTGATTTGCGGGCGTGTCGGCAATGGATTGGGCGATTTCGCCTCATCCGGCGACAACAAAGCGCCTTCTTCCAACCAGGCGACACTCGATTGGGAGACGCCAGCAACGATCAACGATACGTGGGGCTTTAAGTCCTATGACCACAACTGGAAATCCACGACGACGCTGATTCAACATCTGGCGAATATCGCCAGCAAGGGCGGCAACTACCTGCTGAACATCGGGCCGGATGCACAGGGAAATATCCCCCTGCCCAGTGTCGAACGGCTCGAAGCCGTCGGCGCATGGATGCGTGTCAACGATGAATCCATCACTGGCACAAAAGCGGGGCCGGTACAGGATGTGGATGGTATCCGCAGCACGCAAAAGGGTGAGACAGTCTACCTGCATGTGTTCGACTGGCCCGCTGACGGCAAGATCACTGTTCCAGCAGCGGGATTGCCTGCGAATAGCGTGCATCTGCTGGCGGATGCATCCGTGTCGCTGGAGCTTGTACGCGAGGGCGACTTGCTGGTGATTCAGGGGCCGTCTACCGCGCCGGACCTGTCGGATACGGTGATTGTATTGAGGTAACCGATTTTCGGTTGTCAGAAAATGTTCGTAAACATTGGCCTTTCGCCCCTCAACCCCACCCCGGCCCTCCCCGGTTTCGGGGTGGGAGCGTGCGTCTATCCACGGTGACTCGTGTTCCTTTGAGAACCGGAGGTGCTACAGAAGGGGCAAAATCCGTAACACTTGTTTTCACGAACACTCTTTGACTACTGAAACCTATCTACTGAACGCAGAGGACTCTTTATGCAACATTTTGGCGACAAACGCGACTGGATTTTTGACCGTCGCTTCGGGATGTTCGTTCACTGGGGACTGTACGCCGTCGATGCATGGCACGAACAGGCGCAATGGCGGGCACGCATCCCACTGGATGAGTACAAACAGCAGATGCACCAGTTCAACCCGGTTCGCTTCGACCCGGATCAGTGGCTCGATATTGCGCAGGAAGCGGGAATGCAGTACATCGTACTGACGACCAAGCATCATGACGGCTTTTGCCTGTGGGATACGGCGCACACCGACTATAACATCATGCATACCCCCTATGGTAAAGACATCGTCGGGATGCTGGCAGAAGCCTGTCACAAGCGCAATTTTCCGCTGGGGCTGTACTACTCGGTGGTCGATTGGCATCACCCTAACTACCCGAATCAGGGGCGCGATCACGAGTTAGAGGAACCTATCCCCGGCGGCGTGCCCGATATCGACGTATATATCGCCGATCTACGCGCACAGGTCCGCGAACTTTGCACCAACTATGGGGAACTTGCCGCGTTCTGGTGGGATATGAACCGTACCGGCGTGGTTGACCCGTCGATCAACAACATGATCCGCGAATTGCAGCCGGGAGTGGTTATCAACAATCGCGGCTTCGATGACGGCGACTATGGCACCCCCGAACGGCGTCCACCGGGCGAACCCGCGCCGCGCATCTACGATAAACCCGTCGAACACTGCCAGTCAGTCGGGCGCGAAAGCTGGGGCTATCGCGCCGATGAAGACTACTACAGCGATGCCCATCTTCAGCGCAGTCTGGTGACGGCACTCGCACGCGGTGGGCGCTTTTTGCTGAATGTGGGGCCAAAAGCCGACGGCACGATTCCGCCAGAAGCGGTGGCGATCTTGCAGCGCCTCGGCGACTGGTACGAGCGCGTCCGTGATGCCTATGAATCCGCCGACCCCGCCTCTGACCTGACGACGAATGAGGATGTATTGCTGACCCGACGCTGGGATTCGCTGTTCGTACATCTGCTGCACGACACCGGACTCTCACGGGTGGTGCTGCCACCCATCACCGCTGTGCCCGATCGCGTGATTCTGCTGAATACGGGCAAACAAGTACCATTTAGCAACGACCCGGTTCCAACCAGTGTCATGGACAAAAAAGGGCAGATTGTGCCACCGGATACCCCCGTCGATTTCCTGCGGATTCACAAC
>DAOTXA010000065.1:0-3077 GCA_034435595.1 Anaerolineae bacterium
GCTGCCCTTGTTGCGGTGGATAGCCCTGTGGTGGGGCGTTTTGCCTGCCAGATTGCTCCTGCTGACCGGGTTGCTGCGGTTGCTGCCCTTGTTGCGGTGGATAGCCCTGTGGTGGGGCATTTTGCCTGCCAAGTTGCCCTGAATATGAGGGGCCTGGTGGTCCCTGCTCAATGCGATAGCCATGTTCGCCACCCGGTCGCACTGGATACGATCCCGGCTGCTGTGGTGGATAGCCCGGCGGCGGGGCGTTTTGCCCGCCAGATTGCCCCTGCTGGCCCGGTTGTTGCGGCGGATAGCCCTGCGGGGGTGGTGTGCCTTGTGGCGCATTCTGCGGCGAACCCGCGATTAACGAAGCGTTGTTTGGCAATCCGCGATCACCGGGAGGCTGAACATCTGGGGACCACAGCGGATCATAGGAAGAGTCTGGCAGTTGGTCAGGGCCAGCATTCCGCTCATAGCGACGATCACGCAGGATGCGATTGGGAGAATTAGAAGCGTCTCTCACGCCGAAACGACTGCTGTCGTCCTGGGGCATGGGCGGGGTGTTTGGTGATGGTGTTTGCGGGGATGTCTGCGCCCCCTGTGCAAATCCTGGCGGCGGATACTGCCCCTGTGGGGGTTGCTGGCCAAAAGCGGCGTTCTCAGGTCGGAAGCTCGACATATCCGGTCTGAAGAGATCGTCGTCAGAGGCTGCCTGCTGCGCACCAAACGCGGCCTGTTGCGCACCCGGTTGCGCCAGTTGTGTGCCGAATCCGGCATCAGTTTGAGCACGCATTTCTTCAATCGACATGCGCGAAGGAACCTCGTTACGCGGGGGCGAAGCGTCCAGGTCGCGGCGTCTGCGGAAGAAGAAATTGCCCACAGCCGTCACCAATCCACCGGCTATGCCCATCACCGGCAGAAGCATCCCAAACGCACGAAAGCGCAGCAGAAACAACAGCGTGACCACTGGCACGATGCAGCAGCAGCACGTAAAAATCAAGATAGCACTATCGCGCAGGCTCATTCCAAACATAGTGCAAACGCTCTCCCGGCAGCGGAATTTTGCGGAATTCAATGAAACAATCTGGTTTCACTGTATCATAAAATCCCGGTTTTGCCCCAGGGCGATCGCGTTCTAATTTCCCCTCACCCCGGCGCTTCGCGCCACCCCGCGCCCACAAGGGGCGAGGGCGAGATTACGAGAACGCGATTGCACCGCAGGGTAATCGCGTTCGATACCGGCTACGCACAATCTCACAGACACTCATCACGCATTATTCATGCCAACTGTCATAACGTTTCCCATGTTGAGGTATGATTCCGGCGCGAGACTGCGTCCAATGTGGTGAAATGGGAAAGATCGCTTCTATACAACAGGATATTCAACTTATGGGACAGACTACCGTCACCTGGATTCGCAATTTCGAATTTGTCGCTACCGATAGCACCAATCATTCGGTCGTGCTTTCCAGCACCGATGACAATGTCGGCATGAAACCGTCGGAACTGCTGCTTTCTGCGCTTGGTTCCTGCGCGGGCTACGATGTCGTCAGCATCCTCGGCAAGCGAAAAAAAGACCTGCGCAACCTGCGCGTCGATGTCACAGCAGAACAGGCCAATGAAGGCTGGCCCCGCCCGTACACGGCGTTTCACATGCACTTCGTTGTCGATGCCGATGTGACGCCGGAAGAGGTCGAGCGTGCCATCACACTATCCGAGGAGAAATACTGCTCTGTCGCGGCGACACTGCGCCCTGCAGAAATCACATGGGATTATGAAATCGTCGCGCAGGCCGCCACCACTGCGGGCGATTAGGCCACTGCCGCCATTTAACTCAACACTACTCAACTCAACTGTAACGTCAATTTCCAACGCAACAGAGACACAGACGCAGCCTGCCTGCGTCTGTTTTGCTTCACCTGCCTGCGCGTATCTTGCGACTTTCACTACAGTTTAGGCTTCGTTTGATGCGTGGATTTTCTTGTGCGCGGTTGCCTTCGTAACAATCCTGCTAGGTTTATGCGAAAAAGATTCGTATTTTCAAATAATTGTCGCAGGTTTAAGCTCGATTATAGTAAATTCAGTGTATCCTTTGATTGATTCAACGCCCCGCCGTACAATCGTATCAGGCAGATACATATGGGATTAAGGGCGCTTGTTCTGGAAGCTGGAATTCTTCATCCTTCTATCCACTCCCCTCACCCATAATAAGTATAGCAATGGCGTTTATTCATGAGTGCTAGCGGTGTATCTCTCATTTCTGCCTCCTACCGGGGGAGATCATCCATAGCCGAGGAGATTAGCTTATGCCGCGAATCCTATATATCGAAGACGACGCGAATAATCGGATGCTGGTCCGACGGATTCTACTCGCCGCCGATATCGACGTTGATGAAGCCGAAGACGCGTTCATCGGTATTGACATGGCCGTCACCAATCCACCGGACCTGATTTTGATGGATGTCAGTATGCCGGGGATGGACGGTCTGACTGCGACCGCCGAACTGCGTAACAAGCCATCGTTAAACCATGTACCCATCGTCGCGTTGACGGCGAATGTCATGCAAGGGGACCGCGAGAAAACGCTGAACGCTGGCTGTGACGGGTACATCGGGAAACCGATTGATGTCGATACGTTTGTAGATGAAGTCGTCAAATACCTAAGGTAAACCATGACACCGACCAACCGCGCTCCTATTGATCCGGGTACGGCACATGTCCTCGTTGTTGAGGATAACGTACCCAATTTCGTTTTAATCGCTCGTATGCTGGCCTTTATGGGCGTACAACGCTGCGAGTGGAAAACGTCTGGCTGGCAGGTCGTCCAATTCGCCGAAACGCTGCCCCGAATCGACCTGATCTTAATGGATATTCGCTTGCCCTACGAAGACGGGTATCAGGCCCTGCAAAAGGTCCGCGATAACCCCCGCCTGCGCGAGACAATCGTCTGTGCTGTGACCGCAGAGGCCAGCGAAGACCAGATGCGCCGCGCTCAAAAGGCCGGGTTCGACGGTTTTCTGGGTAAACCGCTCGACCCGGACCGCTTCCCGGAGCAGATCAAGCGTCTGCTGGCGGGCGAACCCGTTTGGGAGTGG
>DAOTXA010000066.1:0-22227 GCA_034435595.1 Anaerolineae bacterium
CAACTCTCGATAGCGTAACTCTGACCCTTTTTCGTACATGCGGTTTCACTTTGATTTGACTGACAAAGGGGTGAACGTCCTACACCGTTTTCAAGTATTGATGCACCAGCGCGACGGCGACGCCGCCCTCGCCGACACCCGCCGCGACACGCTTGACCGATCCCTGACGCACGTCCCCGGCGGCGAAGATACCCGGCACGCTTGTTTCCAGATAATAGGGTGCGCGTTTGAGGGGCCAGTGTTTCTTAAAGTCCTTGTGTGCCATGAGTTCCTGCCCGGTGAGGACGAATCCGCTCCTGTTGCACAGGACGACGTTGGCGACGGCGTCTGTATGCGGAACCGCACCAATAAAGAGAAACAGTGCAGCGGCATCGACCTGTTCAGTGTCACCAGAATCGCTGTTTTTGATCGTCAGCGCTTTGAGTTTCTGGTCACCGTGTGCTTTTATAACTGTCGTGCGGGTTAGCACGCGGATGTTGTCAATATCGGCGATTTGATCGACCAGATATTGCGACATGCCCTTCTCTAATGAACTGCTGCGAACGAGCATAGTTACGCGGGTTGCGTAGCGTGCAAAGTGAACTGCCGCCTGTCCTGCGGAGTTCGCGCCGCCGACGAGATAGACTTCCTGATCTTTGTAATGGGCAGCTTCGGAAAGAGTCGCGCCATAGTAGATGCCGGCCCCGGTCAGTTCTTCGACACCGGGCGCATCAAGGCGACGATTGGTCACACCGGGGGCGAGGACGAGCGCACGACAGCGAATCTCGGAGCCGTCGCTGAGTTCGATATGCTTATACGGGCCTTCCACGCGCACGCCGACCGCTTCACGCGGCAGCAAAATCTCTACGCCGAAGCGCTTGGTCTGTGCGGTCGCACGACGAGAAAGATCCGCACCACTGAGTCCGTTGGGAAAACCGAGATAATTCTCAATGCGCGAGCTGGAACCCGCCTGCCCTCCGGTCGCGTGCTTTTCGATCAAGACCGTCTGCAAACCTTCAGAACCGCCGTATACTGCCGCGCCCAATCCAGCGGGACCACCGCCAATGATCGCCAGATCGTAAAACGGCTGTGATGCGCTAGAATGCATCCCGATTTTGGCGGCTAGCTGCGTCTGGTCGGGCTGGATGAGTGTCTCGCCATCAGGGAAGAAAATGACGGGCAGCTTGATTTGCGCATCCCCCACTGCCATGCGAACAAGTTCCTCGGCCTGTGCATCCACTTCAATATCGAGCCACTGGTAGGCGACCTGATTGCGCGAGAGAAAGTCCTTGATGGTGTGGCTGTGCGGCGACCATAACGTCCCGGCAATGCGAATACCATCAAAAGGTATATCGACGTTGGCGTGCCAGTCTGCCAGCAAATCCTCCAACACCGGGTATAGATTTTCCTCGGCGGGCGTCCAGGGTTTCATCAGATAGTGATCGAGGCCGATATCGTTGATGCTCTGGATGGCGGCATCAGTATCTGCATAGGCGGTCAGCAGCACTTTACGCGCCTGCGGGTAGAACTGGATCGCCTGCGCCAGAAACTCGGTACCGCTCATCTGCGGCATTCGTTGATCGCTGACGAACACAGCGATAGATTCGTTGCGCGTTTTGAGTTCTTTGACTGCGTCCAGCGCTTCTTCACCGGAACCAGCCCGGATGATGCGGTATTCCCTGCCAAAGTGACGCCGCAAATCGCGATTAATCATATTGAGGACTTCGGGTTCGTCATCAACTGTTAGGATAATGGGTTTCGCCATAAGTACCCCCGACGATGTCACAATAAATCAATGAGTGTCAAAAAATCGACCGCTGACCCCCAGGTTCTTGCCTGAACGGTGGTCGCGGTTAGCTAGATCATGGATGTGTTGGTCTGTCAGATATGGTAAATCGCGTGGAAACCTATCGCTATGTTGTAGTTCGATGAAAGTACGTCAGTTGTACAACGAAACCAACCCGAATCGCAAATAATCGTGTGTACACGCACATAAGGTTTATGCGCGAATGCATTGTAACATTTCGTTACCGAGTTTATTGCTCAAACTTTCAAGGTAGGTTATAAACGTGTTTCGAGGGAACAAACGCATTTGTGCGCTTACACGCCCGAATTGAGGTGGCTATGCCGAGAGATTTCACCGTCCTTGCGCCCATTATCCCCGGTCACGAAACCGAACTTAATAAAACCCTGACGGAAATCGGCGAAGACGTACTGGGCAGGCGTCTGCAAGAGAAGCCGGATTCTGTTCACGTTCACTTCAATGACAGCGTTATCACCCACTTCGCACGCTTCGTCATTATCGCGGACCCGGATCGAGGCAAAGATCGCAAGCGTCTGCTGTTCTCGACCAACTTCGACGGTGACCTCGACAGCTATTTAGCAGAACTGGAACACATCACCACCGATTTACAGGCGATCTGGGGGCACTGCGAAGGCTTCGCAGAATCCGACACCTTCGCCGATTACCTCAAGGCGCATTCGCAGGATGCGCAAGCGTATTATATCGCTTTCCGTGACCAGACGGTCGTCAGCATCCGGCGCTACCGCGATGAACTGGACGCGCTACAGGATAAGCTGGACGATCCGCAGGAAGCCGAGACATGGGTGGCAGCGCACGAAGCGAAAAATCCAGCGGCTGAATTCGCCGGGGAACTGCGCGATGTCATCTGGAATATCTCGCATTTCCTCAAACGCTTCTTCGGGCAATATCTGCCGCTGCTGGGCGGCATCGGCAAAATGGCGGAAAAACACGGCGTCCGCAACGTGTGGCGCTCGTCCAAACGCATCACGGCGACCCTCAACCGCATCTGGTATTTCAAGCTGTTTAACATGCTGACGAACAACAGCGAACCGCCGCAGCCCTCGCCCTATTCCAGCGTAGAACCAAATAACTGCAATCCATGCGTGGCGCTGGCCCCCGGCGACGAAGTCACCGCCGGACCCAATGGGATGCCGCCGGATTTTGTCGAGGACATCATTTTACAGAATCAGTTAACGATGATCGTGGTCATCGAACCAAAGTATTTACAACGCCTGATGACCGTCCTCGATTTGATCGACAACTACTCGCGCTATCTCGCACCGACGGGATCTCTGGCGGGGATGAGTACGATTCATTTTGTGCGCTGGATCGTGATCGACGACGGCAAGCGCATGATGATGTTGAGCAACTATGACGGCACGTGGGAAGCATATATCGGTGAATTCGCAGAGATGATCCTGAGCGGGTTGAATGCCATCTGGGAGAACTTCGTCGGTTGGCGCGAGGCCGGGGCCGGCGACGTGGATGCTTTCAAGCGTTTTTTACGCTGTCATCAGGAGCAAGCGCAGGTCTTTTACAGCGCCTACCCGTTCGAATCGGTGCTGAACATCAAGCAGGCGATTGACATACACCGCGAGATGCACACCACCCAAAACCCTGACGAAATCATGCGCCTGTTGAGTCAGGCATAAGGACGGTATAGACGATGGCGAACAAAATCCCCCTGCTCCCTGCCGACGCCCGCGCCGATATTCAGGGCATCATCACCAGCGGATACAATCATCTGCGCTATGCATATTATGTGCCACTGCAATTTGGCGAAGCGGCCCCGGCGAAAGCATGGTTGAAAGCGATTATCCCGCAAATCACCACATCGAAATCATGGCGACCAAAACCGAACGCCCCCAAAGAACCGCCGCCGCGTGCGTTGAATCTGGCGTTTGCACCCGAAGGTTTGCGCAAACTCGGCATGAGCGAGGATGCAATCTGCACCTTTTCGCTGGAATTTCAGGAAGGCATTACGTCCGGGCAGCGACCACGCAAGCTGGGTGATTACGGTGACAGTGCCCCCAAGAACTGGGACATCGGCGGCACGAAATCGACGCAGTTCGACGCACTGTTGATTCTCAACGACCAATCGCAGAAGCGTTTAGACACATTTTTCGCAGATCAAGTGTCGTTAGTCGAACAACACAGCGACGGCGTAGCGATTATGGAAGCCATTCTACAGGGCGGTCACCGTGACGAACTGGGTAAGGAACCGTTCGGCTTTACCGATGGCATGGGCCAGCCCAAAATCGCTGGTATTCGCAAAAGTGGCGTGGTAACGGGCGAGTTCATCCTCGGCTACAAGAATGGCTACAATTATCTACCGATGTCGCCACTCGTCCACGACAAAAACGACCCACACGACATCCTGTCAGCGTCCCCAAATCCGCACCATCCCGGCTTCAAGGACTTCGGTCTGCACGGGTCTTATCTTGTATATCGCAAGCTAGAACAGGACGTGTTCGGCTTCTGGGATTTTATGCGGCGGCAATCGCTGCATGATAAGGGCTTCGTCAGCGCGGAGTATATGGTGTGGCTGGCGGCGAAGATGGTCGGGCGCTGGCCAAGCGGTGCGCCGCTGGTGCGTGCGCCCTATCAGGACGAGCCAGACATGCCAGATAAAGACGTATTCCTCTATGCCGATGACCCGGAAGGCAAGCACTGCCCGTTCGGATCACATGTCCGGCGCAACAACCCGCGTGATAACGTGCGCCCGTCAGATGCGACCTCATCGCTACACATCAGTGACCGCCACCGGATTCTGCGGCGGGCGGTGCGGTATGGTGAAATGCTGTTCGATGTGGATATGCTGGACGACTTCCAAAAATACGGCGATCTACCCGCAGCCATTGACGCGGGCAACAAAGACAAAAAACGCGGCATTCACTTTCTAGCGGTCAACGCCAATATTCAGACACAATTCGAGTTTGTGCAGCAGTCGTGGGATAACAACCCGCGCTTTAACGCCCTACTCGACAGCCGTGACCCGATTATCGGCGATAGCAGCAACAAAAATACCAGTCGCCTGACCATCCCCCGTGACCCGGTGCGCGTTCGCACGCAGCCGCTACCGCGATTCGTGCATGTGCGCGGCGGCGCGTATTTATTTTTACCGAGCATCCGCGCTATCAATTACTTGACAACTGACATCCCTTCCTCAAGCAGGAGCAACTAAGCAATGGCAAAACGTGTCGTAATCCTCGGTGGCGGCGTCGCCGGAATGAGCGCCGCACATGAACTGGTCGAACGCGGCTTTGAGGTCGAAATCCACGAACACCAACCGAAAATCCCCGGTGGCAAGGCACGCAGTATCCCGGTGCCGGGAACGGGGACCGATGGACGTCCCGATCTCCCCGGCGAGCATGGCTTCCGATTCTTCCCGCCCTTTTACCGCAATTTGCCAGATACGATGGCACGCATCCCCGACCCGAACACCGGTAACATGGTCGTCGATAATCTGCGCGATGTGAATTACGTACTGTTGAGCGTCGATAACGCCAATGACATCCTCGTGCCGACCCGTTTTCCACGCTCGTTGGACGACCTCAAGCTAATCTATCAGGCCGTCTATGAAAAATTGCCGGATACGCTTGGCCTTACAATTGACGAGATGGAATTCTACGCCGAACGATTGTGGCAATTTCTGACCAGTTGCGACGCACGTCGCAACAACGAATACGCCAATATGACATGGTGGGAATACATCGACGCCGCCGACAAATCGAAGGGCTACCAGATTTTTCTGGCGGAAGGACTGACGAAGTCGCTGGTGGCGGCCTCGTCCAAAGTCGGCAACGCCAAAGTGACCGGAGATACAGGTGTGCAGTTGTATCTGGATGCGTCGAATCCGCTTCGCGGTCCGGCGCGTTCGCTGGACGGCCCGACCAATGAAAAGTGGATCGATCCCTGGTTGAATTATCTGGTCAGCAAGGGCGCAAAGTATGTGTTCGACTCCAACGTGGTGAAACTGGCCTACGACGATAAGGCGCATCGCATTACCTCGGCGACGGTCGAGGACGGCGACGGTAACCAGACCGAAGTCACGGGCGATTACTTTATTTTAGCGGTTCCGCTGGAAGTAGCGGGCAAGCTGTTCGCGCCGGATATTGGCCCGAAGGACTTTGACGGCGTGCCAGAATACAAGAACGTCCTCAAAGGGGATAACAGCCTCGCAGACGTGGTCGCTCTTTCCAGCAATGTAGCGTGGATGAACGGCCTCATGATTTACTTCGACCGCCCGGTGCGCATTTCCAGCGGCTACGCGATTTACGTAGATGCGAACTGGGCGCTGACCTCGGTCGATGAGGGGACATTGTGGCCTGATGTCGATCTGGCTCACTATGGCGACGGGACGGTGCAGGGCTTGCTATCAATTGATATTTCTGACTGGACCGCGCCGGGGAACTTCAACGGTAAGGCGGCGAGGGACTGCACCAATCAGGAGATATTCGAGGAAGTGCTGGCGCAGATCATGTCGTCGGTCAACGAGGAAGGCAAGCCGCCCATCATCGATAAAGACTGGGTGGTAACGTGGTTCCTCGACCCGGATATTCACTCCGGCAAAGTGCCGGACCAACCGCCCTACACCGATCTGGAGCCGCTGTTCATCGCGGCGATTGACACATGGGGATTGCGCCCGCAGGCACACACCAATATCCCTAACTTTTTCCTCGCCAGCGACTATATCCAGACCGATATCAAGCTGGCGACGATGGAAGGCGCGAACGAAGCGGCACGCATGGCGGTCAATGCCTTGATTCGCGCAAGTGGCGAAGACGTGCCGCTGGCGAAGGTGCATCATCTGAATACAACATGGGTGCTTTCACTGTGGCGCTGGGTGGATTACTGGCGCTTTCGTATGGGGCTGCCCTGGCATAAGGACTTCCCCAAAGTCATCGACTTTATGCAGAGTTTACTCATCAGCGGGAACTTTGGCGTGCGCGGGATTCTGGCGCGTCTGTTCAAAAACAAATCCTGATCGACTGCCCAGCAGCGAGCGCCGTCAAAACATTGACGCCATCACTGCATCTATGAAAAATTGCAATGCGACAGATAGAGGACAATTATGGTACAGGCAACACCCAAATTAGACATCGGCAAGCGTTACGAAATCCGGCAGCATATTGGCAGTGGCGGCATGGGCAGCGTCTACGAGGCGTATGATCGCCTGCAAAAACAGCTTGTAGCCCTCAAGCGCGTCAACATCGCGCCGAAAAATCTGGAATTTGAGTCGAAATCCACAACAGACGATATGTATGTCGCGTTGGGGCGCGAGTTTCGCACATTGGCGTCCATCCGGCATCCGAACATCATCAGCGTGCTGGATTATGGTTTTGACAGCGCGGGCCAACCCTTTTTCACGATGGAATTTCTGCGCGATTCGGCAAATTTCCTCAGTTTCGCCGAGGACGCGAACGAAACCGATCAGCGCGATCTGCTGCTGCAACTGTTGAAGGCGCTGGACTATATGCACCGGCATGGCATCCTGCACCGCGACCTGAAGCCGGATAACATCCAGGTCCGCGATCAGGCGGTGAAAGTACTCGACTTTGGTCTGGCGAAGATGAAGGGCCGTGACACCTCCAACGAAGAAGACAACGTCTCTGGCACGCTGGCCTACATCGCGCCAGAAGTGCTGACCGATGGCAAAAGCTCCGTTGCTTCCGATCTATACGCAGTTGGCACGATGGCGTATCAGGTGTTTGCAGGCGAGCATCCGTTTAACCTGCAAAACATCGGTACGCTGTTGATCGACATCGTCCGCACCGTGCCCGATTTCGACAAGCTGGAAACGAGTCCGGCGGTGACACATGTCATTGAGCGCTTGTTGTCGAAAGACCCGGAAACACGCTATCAAGACGCGAATGAGTTGATTCATGCACTGTGCGAAGCGTGGGAAATTGAAGTCCCGGCGGAAACCGAAGAACTGCGCGACATTTACCTGCACGCGGCTAAATTCGTAGGGCGCGAAACCGAACTGGCAACGATCACCGAAGCCATGAAGCAATCGCTGAATAGCAAGGGTAGCGCGTGGCTGGTCGGCGGTGAAAGCGGTGTCGGCAAAAGTCGCCTGTTAAGCGAGGTGCGGATCAACGCCCTGGTCAACGGGGCACTACTGCTACAGGGGCAGGCCGTCGCCGAGGGCAGCGCACCTTACAGCGTATGGCGCGAGGTGATGCGGCGTCTGGTGCTGGAAGTCGATTGCAGCGATTTTGAACTCGGCGTGCTGAAAGCGCTCATCCCTGATGTCAACGACTTGCTCGACTGCGATGTACCCGACGCACCACCGCTTGATCCACAGGGCACGCAGGCGCGTCTCATCGCTACGATCATGGCTGTGTTCCAGCGCTACAACAAACCCATTGTGCTAATTCTGGAGGATTTGCAGTGGGCGGTCGAAAGTCTGCTACCGCTGCAAGCCCTCATCAAACTGGCGGATTCGCTGCCCATCGTCGTAATCGGCAGTTATCGCAACGACGAAGCGCCCGATCTACCGGAAAAATTGCCAGAGATGCAGACACTTGCGCTATCGCGGCTGCAAAAAGAGGATATCGCCCAGTTGAGCATCTCGATTCTGGGCAAAAATGCGAAGGAGCGCGAGGACGAAATTGTCGGGCTGCTGGATACGCAAACCGAGGGCAACGCCTTCTTTATCGTCGAGGTGCTACGAACGCTGGCGGAGGAAGCGGGGGAACTGGCGTCTATTGCCGAAATGACACTGCCGCAGCGCGTATTCTCCGCCGGAATGAGCGAAATTATCAACCGCCGGCTCGAAGCCGTACCCGAATCTCACCGCGATTTGCTGGCACTGGCGGCAGTCGCCGGACGCCGCATCGACCTTAATTTGATGGCTGATGTTGCGGACGGCCAGAATTTGAGCGAATGGACAACCGCCTGTGCCAATGTCAGTGTCCTCGAAGTGCTGGACAATAACTGGCAGTTCGCACACGATAAACTGCGTGAAACAATGGTCAACCAGCTATCCGCAGAGAAGAAGCGCGAACTATTCACGCAGGTCGCGCAGAGCGCAGAAAAAATCTATGGTGATGCGCCGGAACGCCTGTCACTGCTGGCGTATTACTGGCGCAATGCGGGCAACACCGAAAAAGAACTGCACTATTCAATGGCGGCGGGCGAACTCGCTATCGGTAATGCCGTCTTCGAAGAAGCAATTGATCTGCTGCAACGAGCGCTGAATATTATTCTCGCCATGCCGGAAGATTCGCCCGAACGTATCCAACTTGAACTCAAGGCACAGATGACGCTGGCGGTTCCGCTGCTGATGACACGTGGCTACGGCGTACCAGAAGTCGGCGCGGCTTATCGCCGTGCGCACGAACTGGTGCAGATCATCGGCGCGGTGCCACAATTGCTGCCTGTGCTACGCGGCGTGTTCGTGTTCTATATCATCAAGCTGGAAATTGATCAAGCGCGGGAAATCGCCGATCAGATGCTCAAACTATCCACTGAAACCGGCGACATCGCCATGCAAATTGAATCATATTTCGCACTGGGTGCAAGCGAATTCTGGAACGGGCAGTTCGCCAAAGCCGCCGCATATTTTGAGCAGTCTTACGCATTGTATGACCCGGAAAAACACCATGTCCACGCCCTGTTATACGGGCAGGACCCCGGCATCACAGTGCTATGCTACCTGATGTGGATCGACTTCATCACCGGGTATCAGGACAAAGCGCTCAAACGCGGCGAGGAAGCCTTCGCACTGGCAGAAAAGCTGGACCATCCATTTAGTAAAGCGGTGGTGTACACATGGCGCGGCGCGGTCGAAGGCTTCGCGGGGCTGGACGAAACTGTACTCGAAACCGCACAGGCAGGGCTGGCGCTGGCGACCGAACATAACTTCGTGCATATGATCTCGCTTTCGCTGCTGGAACTCGGTTACGCGCAGGCCGCGACCGGACAGGCCGAAGCCGGACTGCCCATGATCGAACAGGGCATCGGCATCTATCAGGCGGTGGGTGCAGAACTGGATCAGTCGCATCTGTTCGGCATCAAGGCCGACGCGCAACTCAAGGCATTTGAACTTATGGGTGCTATGCAATCTGTAGAAGAAGGGTTAAAGCGCACATCGAAGGATGGCGAGTTCTTCTATAACAGCGAACTGAACCGCATTAAGGGCGAAATCCTGATGGCAGGCGGCGACTTCGCAGGTGCGAAAGCGGCGTTTGATACCGCGCTGTCGATTGCGAAAGAACAGGGTGCGAAGACGTGGGAACTGCGTGCCGCGCTGAGTCTGGCGCGTCTGCTGGCAAGTGACATGAAACCTGAAGAAGCCAAATCCACGCTGCGCCCGGTGTATGACTGGTTCAGCGAAGGGCATGATAAGCCACATCTGACACAGGCGAAAGAACTGCTGGATACGCTGGGGTAACGTGACGGGCGCAGCGTGCCGCGCCCCTACGAAATAATCTGACTCGATTTGACAACTGGAGAGCAAAGGCCATATGACTTCGGTGCAATCTGTTCCACGCGTGCCCTATCTGTATTTAATGAGCCGGATGCTCCACTTTGCCGAGGACCCGCTGCGGGCGATGGAAGCGATCACGCGGCAGAAGAAATTCGCGGACCTGTTTCAGATCGACTTGCAAATTCAAAAGTTAAACTGGATCGCGCACCCGGATTATGCCGATTATATCCTGCACCAATATCCTTTGCTGTACACGCGGGATAATATGTTTAACCAGACGGTGCGTAACCTGTTCGGCAACAACCTCGCTGTCAGCGACGGCGATGTGTGGGAGCGCCGCCGCTGGTTTGCAGGGCCACAATTCACCTCAGAAGCGGCAAACAGCTACTTCGATGTCATGATCGACACCACACAACAGGAACTCGACAATCGATGGGCACCCAACGCCGGGAAATCACCAATTCCGGTATTGACTGAAGTGCTGCACCTGACGAATCGCGTCATGTCGCGGCTTATGTTCGGACCGGATGTGCCGCGCGATGTCAGCGACGCCATCGGTAACGGGCTTGAAATCCGCGAGGGCTATACGGGGCGCTTTCTGGCGTTGAGCTTTTTGCCGGAAGAAGTCGTGCCCGGTTATCGTGCATTCCATAAAGCCGACAAGCAGATCAACGACGCGTTCAAACAGCAAATCGTCCAGCATCGCAGCATGGGAGAAAGCGCTCCCGGCATCCTCGGCAAACTCATCCGCAAGCAGGACGCCAACGGACGCGGTCTGACCGATGAAGCGATCCGTGTGGAACTGGGCGGGATGTTCGTCGGCGGGCGCGATGCTATCGGCGCGGCGACCGGGTGGACGCTGTACTTGCTGGATCAACACCCGGAAATGGCCCGTGTCGTGCAGGACGAACTCACCAGTGTCCTGGATGGCAAACCGCCCACGCTCAAATCTCTGCAAACGCTAAAACATCTGCACAACGCCGTCAACGAGGCGCTGCGCCTGTATCCTGCGGTGTGGTTTGCCGCCCCGCGCACCAATCAAATGGACGATATAATGCTGGGCTACAAGGTCGAAAAAGGCTCGCTCAACTTCGTCAACCTGTTCTTGATGCACCGCAATCCAAGCATCTGGGAGGACGGCGACCGCTTCATCCCCTCGCGCTTTGAGTCGCTGACGGACTTGCAGCAGCGGGCGTTCCGGCCCTTCGCATATATGCCGCACCAATGCCTGGGCGCACATGTCGCCGCGCTGGAAGTCGCGCTCGTGTGCGCGATGATCTTGCAGCGTTTTCGCATCGAGACGATCACGCCCTACCCGATGGACAATATCCCCTACGACCTGCGGACCACCGTCCGACCGGGCAACCCGATCCCGGCGCATATCTATCGCCTATAGTTGAGAAGAGGCGCACTATGGCAAAAATCGTAGTTGCAGGCAGCATCAACATGGACGTGGTCGCGCAGACGGCCCAGCACCCGCAACCGGGCGAAACCGTCTTCGGTCACGACCTGCATTATATCCCCGGCGGCAAGGGCAGCAATCAAGCGGTGGGCGCATCGCGTTTGAGCGAACATGTGTCGCTGGTGGGCAAGTTAGGCCGTGACCCCTTCGGCGACGCGCTGACAGATTTCCTCAACAACGAACGCCTGAACCTCGACTATCTCACATACTCCGACTCGCATCCGAGCGGCGTAGCACTGATTACGGTCAACGACGCTTCAGAGAATACGATTGTGGTCGTCAGTGGTAGCAACTTCGCGTTATCATCGGAAGATGTCGAAGCAGTCGAACTAGACTCAGATGATGTGGTCGTCAGCGTTTTTGAGATTCCACAGCCAACGATCAAGACCCTGTTTGAGAAGGCGCGGGCCACCGGTGCGAAAACAGTCCTGAATCCGGCCCCGGCAGCGGCATTCATCGACGGGTTGCTGCCACTCGTGGATGTGGTAATCCTCAACGAGACGGAACTCGCCTTCTTCGCCGGAAGCGAACATGCGGCAAAGCACACTGACACAATCCTCGCCCATGTGCAGACGTTCCGCGCATCCCCTGACCAGACAGTCATCGTCACATTGGGGGCGAAAGGTGTAATCTGCGTGCGCGACGATGAAGTCGTCCGGGTGGACGGCGTACCCGTCAATGCGGTGGATACGACAGGCGCGGGCGACTGTTTTACCGGAGCGCTGGCGGTCGGTCTGTTTGAGGTGATGCCGCTGCCCGAAGCAATCCACTTTGCCAACGTCGCCGCTTCGTTGAGCGTGCAGACGCTGGGCGCTTCAACCTCTATGCCGCACCGCGCCGCAGTAGAAAACAGCCTTAAGCGCTAACTTAACAAAAGCCGTTGAATCGCTTGCACCGCCGGGTTATGCGGTATATCCTATAGGATGTAGGAGATCAATCAGTGAAGTTCAGCAGCAAAAAAGAGCAAATCTACGCCTTCCTACGAAAACAAATTATGCGTGGCGAGATTGCGCCCGGTGAGCGCCTGGTGATCGATAATCTGGCAGAAGACCTCGGTATTAGCCAGACACCGCTGCGAGAAGTGCTGCGAATGCTGGAATCTGACGGATTGGTTGAGATCGCACCATATGTAGGCGCACGAGTCACGCCGCTGGAAGCCGACAGTATCCACGAAATTTTCTCGCTCCTGACCTCACTCGAAGTCACCAGCGGGCGTTTGGCGTGTCTGCGTATGAGCAATTCTCAAATGAACACGCTGGAGAGGATGATTGCGGATATGGAAGCCCTTGTCAACCAGCCGGACGAATGGTCTGAACGTAACAAAGCACTCCACGCCTATATTTGTGAGTGTGCGATGGTCCCCCTGATGCGCAGGATGCTGATGATGGCGCTTGATCACTGGGATCGTTTGCGCAGCATCTACCTGACGAATGTCTTTGCTGGACGTGTTGCTGCTGCACAGGCAGAACATGTCAAACTACTGGCGGCCCTGCGCGAACGGGACCCCGACCGGGTCGAAGAAATCTTAAAAAAACACAACGCCGTCTCGCTAGCTGCGTATATTGCTCTTTTGCATAAGACCGGTGTGTTGCGAGACACATTATAAACTGGCACAATAGACTACAAATTTACGCTTGTACCGCATTGTTTGCAGTAAAGCGAATATATATTATGGATGCAATCCTCGCGGGTGCGAACGAATGCTTCAACACAACCACCGTACCCGAGCAACACACGCGTATTGATAGTTACACCATCACGGAGGGAGGGGACTGGATGTAGAAACGCTGGTGTGTACGTTGCAGGGTGACATCAACAAACACAATTTACTTTAGATCGCAAAGGACTTTACCACCATGAAAAAACTGCTTTTACTTCTCATTTTTGCGCTTGTGCTGGGCCTCATCTCTGGCGCAGCGGTTGCGCAGGATGACGACCCGATTCAGATTGGCGCGTCGCTCCCGCTCACCGGCTCCTTCTCCATCCCTGGAACCAAGCATCAGGATGGTTACCAGCATTGCGTGAACCTCATTAACGAACGCGGCGGTCTGCTGGATCGTCAGGTAGAACTCATCGTCAGCGACAATCAGTCCGACGCCGAAGTTGCCATCGCGCAGTTCGAGCGCTTCATTGATGATGTTGACGTAATCTTCGGCACGTTCTCCAGCCTGATTACGTTCCCGGCTTCCTCAATTACCGAACAGGCCGAATTCGTCCATCCGATCCCGTCGGCGGCGGCACTTCGTATCTACGAGCGCGGCTTCGATTATCTCTTCTACTTCCAGCCGAATGCGGCAGAATTCATCGGACAGTCACCGATCGACATGATCAACGATCTGATCGCTGAAGAAGACGTGCCGGAAACTGTCGCGCTGGTATGGGCGGATGACTTCTTCGCCAACGCTATCGCCGCCGGTCTGCTGGGCGACGAAGTTCCTATCCCCGGCTCCGACGAGATTATTGATCTCTCGCCCGGTTACCTGACCGATGTCGGCATTGAAGTTGTGTATACGCAGCAGTGGCCGGAGCAAGGTTACTCTGAATGGCTGACGCTGGCGAACTCGATCCGCTCCAGCGAAGCCGATATGCTGATGGCGTTGTTGACTTCGCCGGATGAGGGAATTGAACTGGTCCGCGCACTGCAAACCGTCAACTTCCAGCCAGAAGCTGTGTACATGAGCCAGGGCGCACAGAGCGAATTCCAGGAAGAACTGGGCGACGCTGCCAACGGCATCTTCATGCACGCCTCGTGGCATCCGCTGGCGAACTTCACGGGCGAACTGGCCGGTGAAGACTTCACCAACGAAGAGTTCCAGACCACATTCGAAGAAACCTTTGATCGCCCGCCCGATGAAGACGAAGCCATCCCCTTCGCCGTATGCCAGGGTATGGAACAGGCGATCCGGGGAACCGGTTCGACCGATAATGTCGAGATTCAGGCATGGCTGGCATCACGCACTGAAGAAGAACCCGTCCGCACCATCCTCGGTGATTTCTACTGGGATGAGCGCGGTCTGCCAGTAAACAAGCCCTTTATCATGGTGCAGTGGCAGGAAGGCGAGCTTGAGTTCGTCTACCCGACCGACGCCTTCCCCGGTGTGGTTGATCTGCTGTGGCCGCGCCCAGAATGGTAAACCGGTGACGCCGAGGGTTCCCCGGTAGAATGGGGAACCCTCCCTCCTTCTCAAAAACACCAAGAGAATTCAATCATGCCAATCCTAGAAGTTCAGCACCTGACGAAGCACTTTGGCGGGATTAAAGCCGTAAATGATTGCTCGTTCGGTGTGGAAGCGAACACAATTACCGGGTTGATCGGCCCAAATGGTGCAGGCAAGACAACTGCCTTTAACATGATTTCCGGGTTGATCGAACCCACGTCCGGGCGAATTTTCTACGGCGGACGCGATATTACCAACCTGGCCCCACACAAAATCACACGGATGGGCATCAGCCGCACCTTTCAAATTACCCGCGCCCTGGCAGAAATGACGGTCCTGGAAAATCTTGCCGTATCTTCACCCACCAAAAGCCTGCGCGACCTGTTCCTGTCGAGCATCCGCAATGACGAAGAAGAGCGAGCGATGGAATTGCTCGATTTTCTGGGCATTACCCGGCTGGCGCACGAAAGAGCAGGCAACCTATCTTACGGGCAAAAGAAATTGCTGGAACTGGCGTGCGTGCTGATGGCATCGCCCAGCATCATCATGCTGGACGAACCGGCAGGCGGCGTAAACCCGGCATTGCTGGATACAATCATGCGGCATATTGAGGAACTCAACGCAAAGGGGATGACGTTCCTGATCGTAGAACACAACATGGACCTGGTCATGTCAATTAGCCACCATGTCGTGTGTATGGCGTATGGTACGGTGCTGGCGGAAGGTAGCCCGGCAGATGTACAGGGCAACGAAGACGTACTCGAAGCGTATCTGGGGGCATGACGATGGCATTCCTGGAAGCACAAAATATCGTCGCCGGGTACGGCAAAGGCGGCGACATCCTCAAAGGTGTGACGCTTTCTATCGAGGAAGGCAAAACATACTGCATTATCGGACCGAATGGCGCGGGGAAATCAACGTTTTTACGTGTGGTCGCCGGCTTGCTGCCCGCCCGCGATGGTACAGTCACATTTGATAACGAGAACATCACGCGTTTGCGTGCTGATGAGGTGTTGCAGCGCGGTGTATGCTTCGTGCCTCAGGACCGCTCTCTCTTCCCTGATATGAGCGTGCGCGAGAACCTGCGCATGGGCGGATATGTGCTCAACAATGGCAAGCTCATCAACGACCGTATGGACAAGGTCTTTGAGATGTTCCCCATTCTCAAGGAGCGTCATAACCAGCGTGCCCGCACATTATCCGGCGGACAGCAGCAGATGCTCGCCATCGGGCGCACGCTGATTTTAGAGCCACGGGTCATTATGCTGGACGAACCAACGCTGGGACTCGCGCCTAGGATTGCGCGGCAAATCTTTGACATGGTTGAAGGCTTGAAGACCGTGGGGATGACGATCATCATCGTGGAGCAGAACGCACGCATCGGCCTAAAAGCTGCCGATGTCGGCGTGGTGCTGGACCTCGGCAAGAACAGCTTTGAGGGCAGTGCCAACAAAGTGCTGTCTGACCCGCGCATTCAAGAACTGTATCTTGGCAAAAAGCATTAAGGCGGCAGTTCCGTCAAACACATCCGGTGATTTCATTCAACTAGGTGACTTATGGATTTTGTTGATTTTTTGCAAGTGTTGATTCTGGGGATCAATCTCGGCGGTGTATATGCGTTGATGTCCTCCGGGTTGACACTGATCTTCGGCGTGATGCGCATCGTCAATCTGGCGCACGCAGCGTTTATCCTGATTGGTGCGTATCTGGCATTCGTATTATGGGATCGCTACGACATAGACCCCATTCTCTCAATTTTCATCACAATGCCGGTGATGTTCGTCCTCGGTGTGGTGATGTACCGGCTGTTATTCGCCAACCTCAAGGACGACTCGAATTTCATTGATGCAACCGTTCTGATTACCTTCGCGTTATCGCTGGTGATCGAAGGCGGACTCGGCTATCAGTTCACCGGCATTTACCGCTCCACACGCCCGGATTACGCGACCGACGCCTTCCTGATCGGAGATCTGTTCATCCCCAAGGGCCAGCTATTCGCTACGATTATTAGCATCATTCTGCTGGCGCTACTGTGGGTATTTTTGCGCTATACGCGTGTCGGCTACGCTATCCGCGCAACGACACAGAACCGCGAAGCCGCAGAGACTGTCGGCGTCAATGTCAAGCGCGTCTCGCTCATCACCTTCGGCATCGGGACGGCGCTGGCGGGCGCGTCCGGGTCGCTGATCAGCTATCTGTTTACGTTCTTCCCCGGCAAACACCTGGAATGGATCGCCATTCTGATGTCGTTAATTGTACTGGGCGGCATGGGCAGTCTGCTGGGCGCTTTGATCGGATCGTTTACACTGGCGATTGCCTCCTCGTTCGTGGGTTACCAATTCGGACCGACCTGGTCACCGGTTACGTTTTTTGCGGTGTTGTTCCTTATCCTGCTGATCCGTCCGCAGGGCTTGTTCGGCAAGAAAATTGAGGCGCGATAAATGGCTGACTACGCTCCCAAACGCAAGGCTGGCGAAGAGATCGCCGCACCGAATCCACTATTGAATCGCCGCACCTTCCTGATTGGCTTGATCTTGATCCTGTTCGCGTTTCCATTGTTGCAGGTCGCCACGGGCGAGTTCAATTACTGGATGCACATGGCGTTGTTTACGTTCATGTACGTGTCGATGGCATCTAGCTGGAACATCATCGGCGGCTTTACGGGGTATATTTCGCTGGGGCACAATGTATTCTTCGCCATTGGCGCATACTTCGCCGGGTTGGTTTACGCATATTATAATATCTCGCCATTCGTCAGCGCTCCCGTGGCTGGATTGGTGGCGATGTTAGCCGGTCTGATCATCGGGTTGATTACGCTGCGCACCAGCGGCTCTACCTTTATCATCTCGACTATCGCATTGGTGTTCCTGTCCCTGTTTTTGCTGGATAAGTGGGAGTTCGCAGGCGGTGCCAACGGCGTCAGCCTCGAATTGATCGACCTGCCCCGCACTACAGCCAAGATTCCGTTTTACTACGGGATGTTAATCGCAATGATTTTGACTTTGTTCCTGTGCTATCACATCCGGCATTCGAAGTTCGGGCTGGGTCTGCGTGCTATCGCGCAGGACGAAATCAAGGCGGAAGTTGCGGGGATTCCAACTAACCAGTATAAGATCGTGGCCTTTGCGCTCAGTGCGTTGATGGTCGGCGTTGTCGGCGCGATATGGGGCTACTATCTGACGTACCTGCGTCCGTCGCTGTTTTTGACGATTGCGATTGCCTCGCGCATCGTGCTGATGGCGATCCTCGGCGGCAAGGGGACCGTAGCAGGTCCGGTGGTCGGCGCGGTTGTGCTGGTCGTCATCAACGAATATTTCGTCGCGGAACTCGGCTCGACGGAATTGAACATCGTGGCGACAGGCGTCATCATGCTTATCGTGCTGCTGTTCTTCCCGTCTGGCATCATCGGTACATTGAAAGAGCGCGGCAGGCTACCCGCCTTCCTCGACTGGGAGAAATGAAGCAACCAATAGCAAAAGTGTTAGAAAACACGCTCGCAGACATCACATCTGCGAGCGTTTTGATTCACCCTCAACCTGACGAATTGTCAAGACTTTCACACAATTTGACCCCTTGTGACCCTTATTGATTTTATTATAATGAGATTGCATAGTGAGCACTGCGCGAATCTTACCCCGCAAACATGGGGATATTTACTCGTCCACACAGACATGCCGTAAAATTGCGATCATCATTCATGCCCTATTGTGATACGTAAATATCCAACAATCCTGAACATCAGAGGAAAGGGGCAACATCATGCTTGCAAAATATCGGCCCTACACTGTCGATTAACCACCCAATATCTGATGGGTATAAAAACGTCCGAATGACATACAATAGGGGTCTACCAACCTGCCAAAACCAATAACGAATAGAGGTTTGCCTATGTTCGATCCACGCCATGACCGGGAACGTCACAACCGGGGCGACTTCACTTACAAAGCACGCAGCGAGAACGACCGCACGTCTAGCTCAACCGTCGAAACAATCGACAACCACATCTACTTCTATGCCGATGTAGAAAGCGACAAGTGCCTCGACCTGATCCGCGCTATCCGCGAGAAAGACTCTGAACTGCGTTCCGAGCATCTGTCACGCGGGTTGGACGGTCAGCCAATGACACCGATCTGGCTGCATATCCACTCATATGGTGGCAGCCTGTTTACCGCGTTCAGCATCGCCGACCAGTTGGCGATGATTAAATCGCCCATCTACTCCATCGTGGAAGGTGTCGCCGCCAGCGCCGCGACCCTGCTGGCGATGTCTGGCGACAAACGCTACATCCTGTCGAACAGTTTCATGCTCGTCCACCAGCTTTCCAGCTTTATGTGGGGCACGCACGAGCAGTTCAAAGATGAGTTAGAGCTTCAGAACAAGATCATGGACCGTCTGGTCGCTTTCTACGTCAGCAAGTCGAAGGTGAAAGAGGAAGAAATCCGCGATATGCTGAAGCGCGATTACTGGATGGACGCCGAACAGTGCGTCAAGCTCGGTTTCGCAGAGGAAATCTTGAAGTAGTCGATAGTCACAACGCAACATAAAAACGGGCGTGTCCTTGTGGACTCACCCGTTTTTTGATTCAATCCAGATGATACAGCAATCGGCCTATCGTTCTTCTCGCGGGTTGTTCTTCGATTCACGGAAGCTGAAGCGAATCGGCGTCCCTTCAAACGGGAAGGCAGCGCGGATCTGATTTTCCAGATAGCGACGATAGGTAAAGTGCAGCAACTTCTTATCGTTGACGTGGAACAAGAACAACGGCGGATCGGTGGCGACCTGCGTCGCATAGTAGATTTTGAGGCGGCGCGTGCCTTTAGCGGGCGGCGGATGATTTTGAACCGCCTCGCGCACAACCCGGTTCAAATCCGACGTTTGCAGGCGCAGGGAGCGCGTCTCCCAGACCGCGTGGGCGGTTTCTAGCACTGTGTGAATACGCTGTCCGGTGAGGGCGCTGATATAGATAATCGGTGCCCAGGGGACAAAGTGCAACCGCTCGCGGATTTTCTTGGTGAACTCGGTCATGGTGTAGGCGTCTTTGGTGACAACATCCCACTTGTTGACGATAATCACCAGCCCCTTGTATTCGTCCAAAACAAACCCGGCGATATGCTCGTCCTGCTCGGTGACGCCTTCTTCGCCGTCAATTACCAGCAACGCGATATCAGCTCGTTCGATAGCTTTCATGGCGCGAATAACACTGAACTTCTCGACACCCGGCTCGATTTTCCCCCGGCGGCGGATACCTGCCGTATCGATCAGTGTGATTTGTTGCCCGTGCCAGTTAACCATTTCGTCAATAGCATCACGGGTTGTGCCCGCCAGCGGGCTAACGATAGCACGATCTTCGCCCAACAGCCGGTTCAGCAGTGTGGATTTCCCCGCGTTCGGGCGTCCAACGATGGTGATTTTTAGCTGCTCATCGTCGTCATCTTCGCCGAGGTCTATGTCGGCGTCCTTCATCGCGGCGACGACCTCGTCCAGCAGATCACCGACGCCCAACCCGTGAATCGCGCTGATGGGCACAACCGCACCCAGGCCCAGCGTATAGAATTCGACGGCATCGTCTATCTTGCCACGCGTGTCAGACTTATTCGCACCGACCACAACGGGCTTGCTGGTACGACGCAAAATTCCAGCAATTTCTTCATCAGCGGCAGTGATACCCGCCACCAGATCAACCATATGCACTATCACATCGGCCTCGTTGATCGCCAGCAACGCCTGTGACTTGATCTCCTCAACAAAGTCGATGCTGCCCTCTGCCAGCGGCGAGGTATCCCGCGAACCTTTGGGCTGGTAGACCTCGATCCCGCCGGTATCCACGACTTTGAACGTGACGCCATTCCAATCTGATTCGCCTTCCAGACGGTCGCGGGTCGTCCCCGGAATACTGTCGATGACCGCCGTCCGCGACCCCACCAGCCGGTTAAACAGTGTACTCTTGCCCACATTTGGTCGCCCGACGAGAGCGACAAGGGGTTTACGCGGCATGATTCTACCCTCAAACTTCACGCGAACTAATACGCGTCTCTTTATAACGGAACACGCCGGGAAAATGTCCCCGGCGCGAGAATATCATAGCATATCTGGCGCAGAAAATATACAGCCCTGGTTCGTCACCTATTCTATCTGTTCTGCTGTGTACCCATACACACGAGTTTTTGGTGCTCCATTTTTGCAAAAATGGAGCACATCTTTCCCCAGGAAATATCTGTGAATCACAGGTGGGCGCTCAGGGAGAGAGGGGCACAGTCGCTTCCGGCGTTGGCGCACCTGTAATCGTCACACTGAGCGTATCTGGCAGCGTCGTGACCTGCATATCTGGCTGACCGACCGTCGCCACCGGGATCACATCCGAATAAGTCCCCGGTTGCAATCCATTCAGGTCGATGACCACATTGACATCTTCCAATATCATGTCATCCAGGACACCAACAGGACCCGTCACCTGCACAGAAACTTGCTGCGGCGCGACCTGCACGCTAAAGCCCTCGCCCAGCCCGATCACCGACAACGGGACCCCGTCGAATTGCACCGTGTCGATTTCTGCCGCGATTTCAATAGTTACCGTGACGTTACGCTCACCCAAAAACAGGATTTCGTCCTCGTTGACGCCTGCGGGCAAAATCACAGGTACGGTCACGACATAATCAGACGTTTGCCCCGCCAGCGAAATCTCTGCTGTAGAGAGGGCCGACGGCAGCGCATCCCCGGCTCCGCTGACAAACAGTGTTCGTGGCTCCCAGTCGAAATCCACGATGGTAAAGCCTTCGGTCAAGGTATCTGCACCGATGTCAGGCGCGGTCGAAACCCGCGTCAAATCGGTGCGCTGGCTGATAGGCACAGTCAGCCGCACCACCTGCGGATCAAGTATCACGCCCGTAACCACATTGCCCTCGACATTGGTCGGGATGATACGTACCTCGTCATCAAAGGTGGTCGTCTGGTCGGCGAGATCAATTTCGACCTGCGCGGCGACGACCTGCTCGACCAGACTGGCAGGTCCACTGATTTCAGCTTCGATTTCCCCAAACTGCGGTGATTCATTCGCATAAGGCAGCGGCGGCGCAGCCACAATCTCTGCCCGGATCGGCACGCGCCGCACCTGTTCTTGCTCCAGCGTGACCGTAATCTGCGCGGGAATCGAATCCACCAACGCCCGCCGCGAAACGGATGCGTCTAATTCTACGGCGTGCGTACCCGGACCAAGCCCGGTCATATCAGCGACAATGGTAAAATCATCATTCAGCAACAGATTGCGCACCGACTGCTGCGCTCTGACATTGACGCGAACGCTATTCCGCGACTGATCGACAATCAGCAGGCCATCATCTACCTGAACCTGAATGTCGATGCCAGAATACTGTCGCTCTCCGATGGGGTC
>DAOTXA010000067.1:0-6046 GCA_034435595.1 Anaerolineae bacterium
CTGCCGTTATCCACCGTCCGCAAACGATCCGCACGATCCCATGTATAGGTCTTCTGCCCGTCGCTCAACAGATTGCCGTTGGCGTCGTAGCTGAAGTTGACCACCGGATTGCCCCCCAGTTGCATGGTGGCGATCTGGTTGGCGGCGTTGTAGTTCCACTGCGCGGTGGATATGGTGATGCCTGTCGTCACGTCCTCGCGGATGCGGTTGCCTGCCGGGTCATAGCCATAGGCGTAGCTGCGCGAACCATCCACGTAACCGGCGGTCAGCAGACGCGCCAGTTGATCGTAGCTGGTTTCGATGGTGTTCTGTCGTGCGGTGACCTACTTGTGCTTCCACTCCGGTTTACGCTTTTCAACAAAGGCGTTCATGCCTTCTTTGCGGTCCTCGGTGTCGAATAGCAAATAGAAGTTGCGCTTCTCGTAGTTGAGGCCTTCTTGCAGGCTGAGTTCAAATGCACGATTCACCGCATCCTTCGCCAGCTTGACCGCCACTTGCGACAGTGACGCGATCTTCTGCGCCAGTTTGATGCTTTCGTCCAGCAGCGTTTCCGGTGCGGTGACGCGATTGACGAGGCCAAATGTCAGCGCTTCTTCAGCGGTCAGTTTGCGGTCGGCGAGGACCATCTCCATCGCAATCGCCTTGCCGACGGCGTGTGTCAGACGTTGGGTTCCGCCTGCACCGGGGATAATGCCGAGGTTGATTTCCGGCTGCCCGAAAACCGCCGTATCTGACGCGACGATCATATCGGCCATCATCGCCATTTCGCAGCCACCACCTAGCGCGTATCCGCTGACCGCCGCGATAATCGGCTTGCTGATCTTGCTCATGCGGCTCCAGTCGGTGAAGTCGCCGGACATCATCTCGACGGCAGTAAGTGTATCCGCCATTTCTTTAATATCGGCCCCGGCAGCAAAGGCGCGTTCGCTACCCGTCAGGACGATGCAGCCAATCGACGGATCAGCGTCAAAGGCTTCCATCGCGGTGAAGGTTTCGCTCGTTAGCGTGCTGTTGAGGGCGTTGAGCGCCTTCGGGCGGTTGAAGCGAATCAGCCCGACACCGTCTACCGGAGTTTCAACAAGAATCATCTCATAATCAGTCATGGTTTCCCTTTCTAAAAAACGGCGCACAGGACCGTTTTGACCCTGTGCGAATAAACAAATTGTGATTCAATTTATACCGCACTTCGTGCGATTTCGCGTGCGTGGTTATGTGCCGCTACCCACATTGATTTCGTAATCGCCTCCACTATCCCAGAACATGCCCACACGGATTTTGTACGTTCCCGGTTGTCGGAGCACGATTTCAATTTGTGAGTTTAAGTTCTGGAAGCTAAGATCATCATTTTCGGCGACGAGATCGCCATTTGGCCCCCATAGTTCAAGCGTGGTGTCGCTATCTTCAATACCTTCGACCAGAATATCGATTTGTTGCCCTGCGTTCACCGTCAGATACCAGTCATGAACTTGATACTCGTGCAAGGTTCCGCGCCAGCGCTGGTTCGTTTCGATGCTGCCACAGTTGATTTCTACCGTCATTTCACTGAAATAGCCGGAGTCGTTATCCAATGAACATGTTCCTTGTGTGGATGAGCGACTGCTGCCTGTCTGGATCGTAAATGTCCCTGTGCTGTCGGCGTTTAGCACCGCTGCGATCAAGATGCCGACCCCGGCAAGGATGACTACCACAATCGAAGTGATAATCACCTGATTGGTGATCGAGCCGCCTGTATTTGTGTTGCGCTGGAGCGCTGCCGTGCCAACCGGAAGGCCGGGAATTCCCTTAAACGGGTCATTGGCATCGACCGCAGAAACATCCGCGAACGGATCATCGTCGCTGGCGAATTCAGCGTCAATGTCTGCATAGTCGTCTTGATTGTCGTCAAATGGATCATCGCCGAAAGGATCAGGTGGGGCGTCCAGCACGTCAAAGGGATCGTCACGCACCGGTTCTGAGACAGGTTCAGGTGCGAACAGGCCAGGCGAATTGTCACCCATTGCAATGCGAGTCAGCATTTTCTGTGCACGAGAATCGCCGGGTTTCAGGCGCAAGACCTGTTCCAGCGCCTTCTTCTGATGGTCGGTGTTGCTGGTCGCATTCGCCAGCAAGAACCACGCCGCGGCGTTGTCTCGATCTTCCCGGATGATCGGTCTTATCAGCCGGATGGCTGTGGAGCTGTCGCCGTTTTTGATGTGTGTAAGTGCCTGTTTGAGTGTTGCTTGCGTTGGTGAATCCGCCACAAGTCCCCCTCGTCAAACATAGTCGTCTACTGTATTGTACGCGCCAGAAGCCACCCTTTACCCTTTAGTTTACAGACTCAAAGCATGAGCAAACCAATTTTTCGCATTGAAACGGTACTGCTGGTATTGATCGTAACCGGGTACTTGATCGTCGCCGGTCTGTACGCAGCCCGCACCCCGGACTGGCAGACGCCGGACGAACCCGCGCACTACAATTACATCGCGCAAATTGCCGAGCAGGGGCGCATTCCTGTCATTGAAAATGGCGATTGGGATAGCGGCTATCTGGGCGAACTGACCGCCAGCCAGTTTGACCCGGCGCTACTGGACGATCTCGACACGGTGCAATATGAGGATCACCAACCGCCGCTTTACTATCTACTGGCTGCACCTGTTTTCAGCGTTACGGATGGCAACCTGACCGCGCTACGGCTGTTTTCGGTCGTCATTGGCACGATGATTGTGATTTGTGCGTATCTGGTGGGTAAAGCGGTGTACCCGGATCGCCCGCAGATTGGACTCGCGGCGGCTGCGTTTGTGGCGTTCTTACCACAGCATGTGGCGATTCTGGCGTCAGTGAATAATGACACGCTCGGCTGGGCGGTTGTCGCCGTTACGCTGCTGTTCACCGTCCGCTATACACTGGGACGAGATGTGCATCCGGCGCTTCTGGGCGTGCTTGTCGGCATTGGACTCATTACAAAAGCGACGACCTATCTTATGGCGGGTGTGGTCGGGCTGGCGATTTTGCTGCGCTGGTGGGGAAACCGTCAATCCAATGATGATGACACGGTTCATTCATTGTCCGCGTTGATCCGCACCGGGTTGACGTTTCTGATCCCTGCGCTGATGCTTGGTCTGTTGTGGTGGGGGCGCAACATTGACGTATATGGTTTCCCCGATTTCACCGGACTCGCCGCGCATGATGAGGTCGTAGTCGGTCAGCCTCGCACCGCCGACCGTGTGGACGCGCTCGGATTAGGCGGCTATGTGCGCGAACTCGGCGCGATCACGTTCAATAGCTTCATTGGGCGCTTCGGCTGGATGGCGCTGCCCATCAACAATATGAATTTGCTATTTGGCCTATTGTTGGCGGCGTGGAGCGGTCTGCTGGTGGATGCGGTGCGGCGTCATGATGGTGAAAAACGCACGTATGAGTGTTTTTCCGCATGGGTGATTCTATGGGCGCTTTCACTGCTGGCGATTGCGGCTTTTCTCGTCTACAACATTGAGTTCCAGCAATATCAGGGACGCTATATGTACCCGATGCTGATTCCACTTGGGCTATCGCTGGCGCTGGGCGTGGATGGCTGGCGGCGGCTCATTTTCGCGGACCGTCCGATAACCATCTGGTTGACGCCGCTTGTGTTCCTGCCGATGGCGGTCTGGTGCGTGTGGCTGTTGTGGCGCGTGATTGTGCCGAATTTATAGAAAAGCTGTTAGCTCTTAGCCATTGGCCTTTAGCAAGAACCTCTCGCTAGTGTATTTGCTAAAAGCTTATAGCTAACAGTTAAGAGCTTTTGCCCAATATTCGATTTTCACAGGAGTTCACAATCATGATTTTTGACCCTACAACTCTATTTTCTACCTACAGCATCGTCGCCTATGACGCGGAGACAAAGCAGTTCGGCGGCGCGGTACAGACGCATCAGATGGGCGTCGGACGCATTATCCCGCGTGCAATTGCTGGCGTCGGTATCATCGCGTCACAGGCCAGCGCGAACCGGGCCTTCTCTGACACGGCGCTGACCATGATGAAGCAGGGCATCAGCGCGGAGAACATCATCGCCGGGTTGGTCGGCAGTGATCCGGGTGAGAGTCAGCGTCAGGTCGGGTTAGTCGATAGTCAGGGGAAAGCCGCCGCGCATACGGGTGCGAACTGTATCCGCTATGCGGCCCATCATGTCGGCGAGGGCTACAGCGTGCAGGCGAACATGATGACGAACGATACTGTCATCCCGGCGATGGTTGACGCCTACGAGAACACCAACGGTGACTTCGCGGGGCGACTGATGGCGGCGATGGTCGCGGCGCAGAACGAAGACGGTGACATTCGCGGGATGCAGTCGGCGGCGCTATTGATTGTATCCGGCGAGAAGGGCGCACCCGATTGGCACGCTCCGTATGATCTGCGCGTGGACGAGCACGAGAATCCGGTCGAGGAACTGGGGCGGCTGGTGAATATCCGGCGAGCACAGTTTCACGACAATACGGCGCGGCGCTTCCTGTTTGTCGATGACGACAAGGAAAAGATGCTGGCGATCTTCGCCGAAGCGCGGGAAATGGCCCCTGAACAGGAGGAAATCGCGTTCTGGCAGGCGATGACCCTGCTTGACGGTCCGGCGGATACGGAAAATGCGGTCAAGATTCTGCGCCCGGTGCTGGCGAACGATCCACGCCGGGAACAGTGGCTCGATCTGGTGGTTCGCATTGCGGAGTGCGGGATTCTCGAACGTGAAGGGGCGGCGGACGAGTTCATCACCGCGATGAATGCGGAGTAGTCGATGTCTACACAGCAGATCGTCGTGGCGTCGAAGAACCCGGTCAAGACTCAGGCAGCGTTGGATGGCTTCGTGCGGGCGATGCCGGGGCAAGTCTTTCATGTGCTGGCGGTGGATGTGGCGTCAGGCGTCAGTGATCAGCCGATGACGAGTGATGAGACACTACAGGGGGCGCGGAACCGGGCGCAAAACGCGCAATCCGTCGCGTCGGATGGCGACTACTTCGTCGGGATTGAGGGCGGGGTAGAGGATACGCCACAGGGCTTATCCGTGTTCGCGTGGATTGTGGTTATCGGTGGTCAGCACGTTGGACAGGCGCAGACGGGAACGTTCTTCCTACCGGATGAAGTGGCGAAACTGGTGCGTGAGGGCGTTGAACTGGGTGAAGCCGATGATATTGTATTCAAGCGCCATAACTCGAAGCAGGGCAACGGCGCGATTGGTCTACTGACGCGGGATGTGCTGGATCGGCGCACCTATTATGAACATGCGGTGATTCTGGCGTTGGTTCCGTTCTTGAATCCGGGATTCAGGTTTTCTCCCGGCACTGGCTAGCCTCAGTACGGACGCAGTAAGTTGCGTCCGTACCTTGTATCCAGATATGGGTGACCTACTTCGCAAAGTCGGCGTCGTGAACCATACGCACCACGAAGATGACCAGCACCGCGCCGACGACACCGGATAGAATCGTGCCGATAATGCCACCGAAGCCCAGTCCGACCAGGCCGAGGACGAATCCGCCGACGATGCCACCGATCAAGCCAAGCAGCACGTCACCGACGAGGCCGTAGCCTTTGCCGCGCATGATCTGCCCCGCCAGATAACCGATTAGCGCCCAGATTAGCAGTGGAATCAGGATTTTGAATACTGCGCCAAGCGTGGAAACCGCCGCGACGATCACCAGCGCTACGATAATAAGAATTGCCAGTCCGATTAGCCCACTCATGGGTTGATTTCCTCGTTTGATCTCGTTTGCTGTATGCCGTGTATACGTCGAAATATGGCGTCAGGTTGCAGGGAAAGGCGAAAGGATAAAGGGCAAAGGCGAAAGAAAAGAAAAGCGTAACGCAGGAGCGAAGGCGCAGAGATTCGCAGGGAAAACGATAAAGGCTTACGGTGTATTTTGCAGCAGTTTGTTGCGGCAGCACGAAGTTTTTTTGTGCAGAAAAAAGTTTTTGGTTTTTGGTTGTTCGTGAAAGCGAAGGACAGCACCTTAATGATAGGGTGCTGTTTGCTAGATGGCAATTGCCGCCACAACTTTTTTCGGCGATAAGGTGACTGTTGATTAACCGTAAACGCATCATG
>DAOTXA010000068.1:0-27380 GCA_034435595.1 Anaerolineae bacterium
TTTTTTGCGGCGCATGGACGATCTCTGTGCGTATGCCGCTGAAAATGACGCTGATTTGATCGTGTTTGCCGGGGATGCGTTCAAGACACGCGCCCCCAACCCAACTTACCAGCGCGAATTCGCCCACCGCATCCGCGATCTGGCGGCAGTCGCGCCGGTGGTGCTGCTGATCGGCAATCATGATTTACCGCTGACACAGATGAAAGCTTCCAGCGTCGAGATTTACGACACGCTTGACGTACCCAATGTCAGGGTCGCGGCAGAGTTCGAGTCATGGACTCAGGAGACAAAACGCGGTCCTGTGTTCGTGGGCAGCGCACCCTATCCGCTGCGGGCACGCATCCTCGAACAGACACGCACTACCGGCCTGACTATCGCCGAAACTGACGCGATTCTACAGGAAAAGCTGGTCGAAATCCTCGAAGACATGGCAACAGAAGCCGATACACAGGGCGACATGCCGCGCCTGCTGACCGGGCATTTTACGGTTGGTGGCGCAGTGGTCGGCAGCGAGCGCAACATCATGCTGGGGCGCGACGTGGCGGTTCCGCGTACCTCACTGGCGGATTCGCGCTGGGATTATGTGGCGCTGGGACACATCCACAAGCATCAGAACATGACCCGTGGGCGCGATGATGTGCCGCCGGTTGTGTACAGCGGCAGCATTGAGCGCATCGACTTCGGCGAAGAAGGTGACCCAAAGGGCTTCTGCTGGGTGGAATTGGCACGCGGCGAGACAAACTGGCAGTTCGTGACGCTGAACGCCCGCCCCTTTGTGACGCTTAAGGCCGATTTGCGGGCTGATTTGCAGCCGACTCGCTCGGTGATGGGACTCATCGAAAAACACGACCTCAATGATGCCGTGGTGCGCGTACTGCTGCAATTTTCGCCGGAAACGGAGACAAAGTTCAGCGAGGCGACAATCCGTGACCAGTTAAAACGTGCCGGGGCATTCCACATCGCCACCATCCGCAAGGAGATCGAACAGCCCGCCCGTGCGCGACTGGGTGCGAGTCCTGAAGGGTTGACGCCGATGGAACTGCTAGGACGCTATTTACTTTCCAACGAGACACCGCTGGAACGTCGCAACAGGTTACTCGAACTGGCTGAGGACATCATCGGCGGTGAGGAGAATCAATGAATCTCACTATGCGTTGCCGCCCCCGCACATCTGTGCGAAAATAGCCGATGTTATCCAATTTGAATACACACCACGAAACCGGCTATGATCCCGATTCGGCTTGAACTCAAAAACTTTCTCCCCTATCGCGTGCCCGATCCGCTGCGCTTTGAGGGGATTCACCTGGCATGTTTGACCGGGTCCAACGGTGCGGGGAAATCCTCACTGCTGGATGCGATCACCTGGGCGCTGTGGGGTCGCGCACGTGCCAAACGCGACGACGAACTCGTCCACCTCGGTCAGCAAGATATGCACGTTCAGCTAGATTTTGAGCAGGAAGGCGTCATGTGGCGGGTCTTGCGCAGGCGGAGTGCGGGCAAACGCGGGCAGGGCGCACTGGACCTGTTTATTTTGCAAGAAGAGGGACGCCGCAGCATCCAGAGCGAACCGTCGATGCGGGCGACGCAGGACAAGATCAACCGCATTCTGCGTCTCGACTACGAGACGTTCATTCACTCGGCATTTTTGCAGCAGGGCAAGGCCGACGCCTTCACAAATTTGAATCCAGCGCGGCGCAAGCAGATTCTGTCTGATATTCTCGGTCTGGATCAATGGGCACGCTATGAGGACATCGTCAAAGATCGGCTGAAGGGGATCGCGCAGCAGATTCACTATTGCGACACGCGCATTCACGAAATTGATGATGAACTCGCCAAGCGTCCCGGCCTTGAGGCACAACTGGTCGAAGCAACGGAAACCCACACGACCGCGCAATCCGCACGCGAAGCTGCCGAAGTGCGCCTTAAAGAAGTAGAGGGCGCACCGAAAGAACTACGAAACGCTAAAACCAACCGCGAGGAACGAGTCTCGCGGCGCAAAGATCAACAGCGTGAACTTGACGATGTGACCGGACAAATTGAACGCCAGCGCGACCAAATCGCTGACTATGCTCAGGTCATTGACATGCAGGAGGAGATCGAAGCCGGGTACGCAGCGCTGCAAGCCGCCCGCGACACCGACGACTCGCTGAACGAAAAGTTCCGCGCCCTGCGCAGCATTGACGACCGTCGCTATGAATTGCAATCGCAGTTGGATACCGCGAAAGCGAGACTTGAAAGTGAAACAGAGTCGCTGGCACGCAACATCGCTGAACTTGAATCTGCCGCTGAGAACGACCATAGCACAGACTTCGAGACGGTACAGCAGACGGTCAGCGAATTACAGGCTCTTGAAGCGGAGCGCCAGCACATTGACGGAGAGGCGCAGCAGCTTGCCGAACACCTCGCCGGGTTCAAAACGCTGCGGCAGACGCTCACCGCCGAAGGCCAGGCGGTACGCGATAGACTGGAACGGCTTGAGGCCGCCGACGACGGCGCAGTGTGTCCGCTATGCGGGCAGGATTTGGACACCGAACATCGCGCAAAACTGGTCGAAGAACTGGGTACGGAAATCGAAACCCGGCGCGAGGACTATCGCAACAACGAGGAAAAAATTACCGAAACGAACGCGGCACTCAAAGAACATCGGGCGCAGATCAAGAAGCACGACATCGAACTCAAGCGTCTACCGCCTTTGATTGAGCGTCTGGGTACGCTTCAGGCGCAGATTGAGGCGGCGGATCAGGCGGCAAATCGACTGGCTGATGAACGGGTACGTCTGGAGACGGTGCAGCAGGAACTCGCCGAGGGCACATTCGCGGCTGATGTGCGCGAGGCACTGGCTGCCGTCGCAACAGAACAGGCATCGGTCGGCTACGACGAATCCAGCCATGAGGACACACGTGCCCGCATTGAGGAATATCGCAGCTACGAGCAGATGCAAACCCGTTTACAGGTGGCTTTGGAAGGCATCAACGGTCTGAGGGACATCGTCGCCGGGGCAGAGGCGCGACAGGCACGTTTGCAAGAGGCGATCACAACTATTGACGGCGAAATCGCCACACTTGAGGTGGATATTGAGCGCCTGCGGGTGTTGGTGGAGGAATACAACACCCGCGAGATGGAACTCAACCAACAGCGAACGCTGGAACGCAGCGCCTACGAGCGTCTGGTCAACGCGCAGCAATCGCTGCAAGCACTCGACCAGCAGGCTACGCGCAAAAAAGAACTCGAAGAGCGCCGCGACGGGCTGCGTGCCGATGAGTCGCTGCACAATGATCTGAAGAAAGCCTTTGGCAAAAATGGCATTCCCGCCATGATTATCGAAACCGCCATCCCCGAACTAGAATCGGAAGCTAACGAACTCCTCGCCCGGATGACCGACGGGCGGATGCACATGCGCTTCAACACGCAACGAGAGAAGGTTACGGGCGGCATCGCAGAAACACTTGACATCGAAATCGCCGACGAACTGGGCACGCGCAGCTACGAAATGTACTCCGGTGGCGAGGCATTTCGCATTAATTTCGCGGTGCGGGTTGCCCTATCGAAGATGCTGGCGCGGCGTGCCGGGGCACACCTGCGGACGCTGTTCATTGACGAAGGGTTCGGCACGCAGGACGAAGTTGGGCGTAACAAACTGGTCGAGGCCATCACCGCCATCCAGGACGATTTCGATCTAATTCTCGTCATCACGCATATTGACGAACTACGCGATAGCTTCCCGGTACATATCGTGGTCGATAAGACGGCATCCGGCAGCATGATGAGTGTTCGTTGATACATCTCAATGCGGCTGGAATGCGACACCCTATTATACTGTTCCGTGCATTTCCCTAAGTGGTAGTGAAGCCGATCCACTCAAAGGCTGGCGAAAGATCGCTTTGAGACGCTGCTGGAACAAACCGATTTTGAGATCAACACACTATACGGCAGCTATGATCGCACGCCCTTTGATGCCGAACAAAGCCCGGTTATGATTTAGGTGCTGCGTGACGCATAGTAGCATTACCCCACACGGAAGGTACACGCGCCTTCTTCCACCGGATTGAGCGTACCTGGCCCGAAGAACTCGAAGCCGTCGAAAATCTGCTCGCGCCATGTCGCACGGTAGGTGATGGTGTATTCTCCAGCTTCAAGCGGACCGACTGGCACGAACCAGTATTTCGCGTAACTGCTGCCCTGCTGCGCCGTCGGCGTGCCAAACTGTCGCCAATTCGAAAGCAGTTCGCCATTGACGCGAACCTCGTAGCTCACGGCGTCGAGATGTTCCTGGACGTACTGCGGATCACTGACGAACCACGCCCAATAGACATCAACGGTGGAGCCAGGAGCGATGTTCGTCGGCGCGGCGGGGCCAAGTGCGCGATTGTTGCACAGCGCGAATACGTCTACGCCCTGCTGCACGCGGCTGTTGGGGTTCGGTGTCGGCGAGACTTCCGGGTCGCCTGATTCCGGCGTAGATGTGGCATCAGCGCCGGGGTCGGGTGTGGTGGTCACGCTTTCAGGTGTTGCCTGACTCGCTACGGTGGGTACAGTCACCGTCGGCACGTCGATATTGCGATTGCCGTCTTCGGTAGCGGGGACATTGGGCGAGCGTCCGGCGTTGGTTGCCTGCACATTGGGATCAGGCGAGGGCAATCCGGCGACGGCGGCGGCAAGTGCCGTCGCGGTGCTGTTGAGTGTGTCAATATCAGCAACAGGGATGAATGGCTCGGTCGCTGTCGGCGTGATGTTGGGGTCGGTCGTCGCCTGTGCGACTGGTGGCGTACCTTCGTCGGGGGTAAGTGAGGCGGCAGAGCCGGGTGGTGTCGGCGTAATTGTGCCACCGCCAATGATCGCAGTCGGTAACGGCGTGCCAAGCGCCAACGCGGTCAAATCCGGCGATGGGGTAAAAGTTGGTATCGGCGTCTGGGTGGGGTCGAGGCGAACGAGTCGTGCCGACACCCATCCACGTGCACGGTTTTCCATCTCGATTTCGTACCATTCGGCCTCAGGCAAATCCTGCTGGATAATAATTACCCCGGTTCCCGGTACGAGCGCGTCAATGGCGTCGAAGTTGGTGCCGGGACCCTGACGGACGTTGACGGCCTGCGACGACGAGAAGATAATCCCCGTAATCAATGGCGTCGCCGTCGGCGGAATCGTATTCGTCATCGTCGGCGGAATCGGGGTCTGCGTGGGTGTAGCTGTCATGGTTGGCAGCGGCGTAAATGTTGAGAATGGCGTCGCCGTTAAGCGCGGCGTGCTGCTGACAATCGGCGCGAGAGTCGCGGTTGCCGGTACATCTTCTTCAGAGCCGCCACCCTCACAGGCGACGATGACCAATATCAGCACCAGCACCAGAGAAACAAATCGCAGTTTGCGCATTGTGTAGGTTTTCAAAATTGACACAGCAAATCCTGTGATAAAGAATAGCTTCGAGCATCTAAGCGCCTATTGTACCCCGGCTGCGCATTCGCACCATAGGAGCAAGCATGACGATTTTCCTACGCCTGTCTATTCTAACGGTTCTTTCTGCCATGACGCTCACCATCACAGCGCAGGGGAGCTTTCAAGACCTGGAACCGGGAACACCGCTGACCATCACGCTGGATGACGGTCAGCCTGCCGTTGTGCTGCGCTACACATCCCCCGGTGACGAGACGATTACCATCTTTGCCAGCGACGCGGGCAGCAATGAGGACATCATCGACACTGTGATGCGGGTGATCGCGCCGGACGAATCGCGGATCGCCTACGCCGATCACAATCCGGGCGACGAGGCTGTAGTCAACGAATCAGATGCCAGAATCCCGGCGTTGTATCTGGCAGGCGCAGGGACGTATATGATCTGGGTCGGCAGTTATGGAGAAGTTGGACGCGGCGAAATCGATGTGATGCTGGAAGTTGTGGATGTGTTCGACATCGAAGACATTGACAAACGGGTACTCGGTCGCCTGCCAGAAGGTCGCGGCTATAGGCACACCCTCGATATTGTCGATGGCGGTACATACACCATCACTGCCCGCGACAGTGGCGGTACACTTGACCCGGTGCTAGCGATATTTGCTGAAAATGGCGACATCATCGCACAAAATGACGATCACTCGTCTACCGATCTATCACTGGATGTCTTTGATGCACAAATCTATGGTTTAGGACTCTCTGCCGGGACGTATGATATTGTGATTCGTGACTATCTGGGCCGGGCCGGAACCTTCGAGCTTAGGGTGGTTTCACAGCAGTCCAACCCTTGACCACTGCGGAAAGACTATGCTACTATACCCTCACTCAAGAGTGCCTGTAGCTCAGCGGATAGAGCACCTGCCTACGGAGCAGGGTGTCGGGAGTTCGAATCTCTCCAGGCACGCACATCAAAGCGACTGCCAATGTGCAGTCGTTTTTTGTTTGCCAATCTGCGTGCATCGGTTACACTTTGCCGGAGCAATTAAAGAAAGCAGGACAATCTATGAATTGGCGACGCGCATTCTGGGAACTCATCGGGCAGGATAGCGACCGTTCGTATTTGCCCTTCATCCGCTGGATGTCTCGATATAAGGCCAGCGATTTACCGGGCGACATCATCGCCGGGTTGACCGTCGCCGCGATGCTTGTCCCGCAGGGAATGGCCTATGCACTGCTGGCGGGTCTGCCGCCGGAGGTCGGGCTGTATGCCAGTATGATCCCGGTTATGCTATACGGGCTGTTGGGGTCCACAAAGACGTTGACACTTGGCCCGACCGCGATTACCTCGGTGATGGTGCTGGGCACGCTGGCCCCGGTCACCGACGACCCGGTCGTATATCTGTCACTCGCGATGACGCTGTCGCTTATTCTTGGTATTATCTTGCTGTTGATGGGCCTGCTGCGCCTCGGTTTCATCGTCAATATTCTGAGCCAGCCTGTGATTCTCGGTTACGTCAATGCTGCCGCACTGGTGATTACGTTCAGCCAATTACAGAATTTGCTGGGTATCAGCGTGCCGCGCACATCTGCCCCGCTGGAACTGCTGCGTCAGGTGGTTATTCGATTGGACGAGACAAATTTTACGACACTGGGACTGGGTATCGCCAGTCTCGCGCTGTTGTTCTTTTTCCGCACACCGCTTAACCGAATACTCGAAAAACGCGGCATACGTGAATCGCTGCGTTTTGTCATTACCCGCAGCGGCCCTTTGCTCGTCATTGTGCTGACGCTGGCAGCCGTCACCTTGTTCGATCTCGACACAAACAACGGCGTCCGGGTGGTTGGCGCAGTCCCGACTGGATTCCCACCAATTCAGATTGAACGTTTCGATTTGAGCATGTGGCAGACCTTGCTGCCGGGGGCCATTGCGATTGCGTTCGTCGGCTTGATGGAAGCGATCTCAACCGCGAAATCGCTGACGACTCGCGGCGACAAATTGAGCGCGAATCAAGAACTTGTGGCGATGGGCGCGGCGAACATCGGTGGCGCGTTGACCGGGGGCTTCCCGGTCACAACTTCGATTAGCCGCTCTGCGGTCAATTTTACTGCGGGGGCAAAGACGGGTCTTTCGTCCATCATCGCCGGGTCACTGGTCGCGGCAGTTGTGCTGGTCCTCGCCCCGGTGTTCGAACGGCTGCCCGGTGCGGCGCTGGCAGCCATCATCCTGATTTCGGTGGTCAACCTGATCGACTTCGGTCCGATTGTCCAAATCTGGCGTTACAGCCAACTAGAAGCCCTGCCCTTCATCGTGACGTTCATCAGCGTGTTCTTCCTGAATATCGCTGTCAGCATCATGATTGGTGTCGCGGTGGCTATCGCGCTGTACCTGTTGCGCACGATCATCCCGCGTGTGGTTGAACTGGGCCGCTACAACTACAGTGACCGCTATCAGAACATTGCGGACGAACACTCCGCCACTGTGTCGGGGACGCTGATCTTGCGTATTGATGAAAGCCTATACTTCGCCAACAGCCAATACCTCGACCGTCAGATTCGTAACGCCCTGGTCGACCGCCCGGAAGTCGATACATTGATTCTCGATTGTAGTTCGATGAACTTCATTGATCCGAGTTCACTCCAGATTTTGACCGCGTTAAAGCAAGACCTCGACGATGCCGGTGTTGCATTTATGATGACCGAACTGCGCAACGACATTATCGGGCGAATGGAATATGTCGGGTTCTTCGAGCAAATCGGGCGCGACCGCTTTTTCGACACGACTCACGAGGCGGTCGCCTCTACCGGACGCCTGCCGGATGCAGAACTGCCGATTGGATAAGTTTTGCCGCCACCGGCTAAAGCCAACGGCTCCAAATTGCGCCGGAAGCGCACCAGAGGGCGCTCTGACCGGCGCGTCGCCAGATTTTATAGCCCCTGCCAGTGGGCCTGGTTCTTTGGTCGCCGGATTGCTTCAGCATCCGGCGACAAATCAGCGTAATAAATTGATTTACATACACGCTTTTAGCTTTCAGCAGATTTGCTTATGCGACATTCGCGTTAGGTGCGGACTGCGACCTCGTAGCGCACGCCCGTCATTTCCTCTGATGCTTCCCACAGGCGGGCGGCATCTTGCGTGTTCTTTACCCCACGCGGGCCAGAAATGCGCTTGGGATAGCCGCGTGCCATCATCGCCGGACCGTAAAACTCGCCGCCCTTTACATTCGGCGCAGTCGCTGCGTACAACTGTGGCAGCGTGCCCATTTCTGCGCTCTGTGCCATAACTGGCAGCAGAATCGCATATACGGCGGCTTCTAGCTGATTGCCTGAATGCTCCGTGCTGGTAGTTTGCAGGTTCGTATGTGACAAACCGGGATGCGCAACTACGCTGATTGTTTGCGCGTTCATGGCACGCAGGCGACGTTCAAGCTCAAAACCAAACAGGGCATTGGCACGCTTCGCCTGACCATAGGCCCCGTACCGCGAATAGGACTCTTCACGGTTTAAGTCATCGAACTTGATGCGGGCATCTGGCACGAACTCACCCTGCCATGCGGCGACACTGGTGATCGTCACGACGCGGCTATCCGGCCTATCGACCAGGCAATCCAGCAGCAGCCCGGTCAGCGCGAAGTGACCGAGGTGATTGGTCCCGAACTGCATTTCAAAGCCATCGGCAGTTTCGCGGCGGGGGATTGCCATCACGCCGGCATTGTTGATGAGAAGATCAAGGTGATCGTATTCTGCTTTAAACGCTTTAGCAAAGCTATGGATGCTATCGAGACTAGCAAGATCAAGCGTCATCAGCTTGAGGTCGGCGTCGGGTACTTCGGCGCGGATTTCATCGCGGGCGGCCTCGCCCTTCGTAGTGTTGCGCACCGCCATAACAACATGTGCGCCCTTGCGTGCCAGTTCCTTTGCGGTGATGAGGCCGAGGCCGCTGTTGGCACCGGTTACGATGGCGATACGTCCGTTCTGATTCGGGATGTCGTTGATGGTCCACTTTGGCATGGGGGTTTCTCCTGTTTGTCAGTTTGACTGTTCCAGACGGTTTTAGATTGAACGTTCATTCATTATCGAACAAAAAAAACGAGTTGACTGTGCGCCCTTTATTTTGCGACGGCACGTACACAGGCTTGTGCGACTAGATCGAGCAATTGGTCAGTGGTTTGCAATGTTCCGCTGATCTCGCGCTTGGCTAACCCAACGGCAACGCCAAGGGTTAATTCGTACAGCACATCAAACGGAACTTCGATGATGTACCCACGGCTAAAATCCTGCTGGATCATCTTCATCAACGCCTGCATATTTTCGTCTTCGAGGACGCCGGACACCTCCCACCCTTCGTAATAGGGTGAGTTTTCGTATTGTTCGATGAATGCCGTCTCACGCGAGTTCGTCACATAGTAACTGTAGGCGTTGTGCCACAGTTTGACGAGATGATCGGGCCAGGGTAGCAGATGTGGTGAGTCTTGCATGAGCGCGTGACCGTACTGCTGCTTGATGTGCTTGTACAACGCGTGGATCAAATCATCTTTGTTCTCAAAGTAGTGATAGATGATCCCGGCACTGACGCCAGACCGCTTGGCGACCTGAGACACGGGCGCATTGTGAAACCCGCGCTCGGCGACGAGGTCGAGCGTGGCGTTCAGGATGGCGGTGCGTTTGTCGATGTCTTTCTGGATTGTCGCCATGAGATAATACAACTTTCCGGCATACTTGGTCGCTAAACGCTATTGAATGAACGTTCAATCTAATGCTATCGCTCGGCGCGGAGTTTAGCAAGTGAGCATTTTATGAGAGGGCCTGGTTGATAGAATCATCCTTTTGATGAAATAGACGAACCTGTTGACGGATCGTGGGATGCATCTATTCCCGGTATCGTAGAGAAAACAACGACGGACTGACAGGAGAAACTCTATGTACCTGACCAATCGCTTCCATATCTGCCTGCTGGCAATCTATGCTTTCGTAGGACTCATTGTCCTGAACACGTTCCTGCTCTCTGGCGAGACACGGGTGATCGGCTACTTCGCTATCTTCATTGCGTTCATGCTGTTCAACGTGTTGTCGCTGGGTTACCCGCACCGCGAACGATTCGACTGAACAGCCACCAACCATCGTCTGATCGGGTGATTCTAATATCCGGTCGGACGAAATACACGCTCGTCACCGTGAATACACTGAATCCATGAAACTAAACATTCAACGAGGCAATCGAATGCAATCACGTGCAAATTCACCGAAATGGCTGGCGGGTATCTTCGCGGTGTCGATACTTGGTCTGGCGAACACCTTTTTCTTATCCGGCGATGTGCAGACTTTCGTTTATGTGGGTCTGGCAATGGGTTTCGCCTTCTTTGCCATTACGATGTCGAATCAAGAGGAACGCGAGAAAAATCAGCCATAGGAAACGCGCTATAATCGCAGGATGAAGACACGGGAGAACGTACCGATGCCGGATGCAACGCAGTCATATGTCGAGCAGCCGAAAAACGATCATCCAAGTGCAATCAGCCGCAACGCGTGGGAGCAGCGACGCCCCTGGCATGTGGCGTTTTCATTGCTGCTGATTGTCTCAACTTTCCTCGCGCTGACCGACGCTGAGACTGAGAACAAGCCACTGGTGTTGGTGCTGGCGACGTTGCTGGCAGGATGGTACATTGCCGGCACGTTCCGCAACCCGGACCAGTGGGCGGAGAATCCGGCGAGAGCATTGGCGTATATCGGCGGTGGCTGGGGGTTGTGGTATCTGCTTACCGGCATGGACCCGGCGTTCATGTTGCTGTTGTTCGCTCTGTTCCCGCACAACTTCATCTATTTGCGCCTGCCCTGGGCCGGATTCAGCGCCATTGCCTTGAACTTTCTCGTGGTGCTGCGACTCGGTCAAATCAGCGGGGCGCTTTCGCCGACGTGGGTATTCATCATGGTCGCGGGTACCATTGCCGGGATCGCCCTCGCCTACTATATCGGTGTCGTCATTGACCAGAGTCAGGCGCGGCAGAAATTGATCCGCGAACTGGAGACTACTCGCGCCGAACTCGCCATCGCCGAGCGCAACGCCGGGACGCTTGCCGAACGCCAGCGTCTTGCCCGCGAAATCCACGATACGCTAACGCAGGGCTTCATCAGCATTGTGACGCATCTGGAAGCGGCAGAAGGTGCAGATGCCAACGGCAAACCTGAAATCCTACGTCAACATATCGCCCACTCAAAAGAGGCCGCACGCGCCAATCTGGTCGAGGCGCGGCACTTTGTGTGGGCGTTGCGTTCAACGGCACTGGATGCCCCGACAATGGCAGCAAGTTTGCGGCAAACTATCGAAGCATGGTCTGTGCGCACGAGGATCAATGCGTCTTTCGTCACCACAGGCTCGCCTTTAGAGTTATCTGACGAGGCCCAAACCGCCCTGTTGCGGGTGACACAGGAATCTTTGAGCAATATCGTCCGACATGCTGACGCACAGTCGGTCAACGTCACGCTATCCTATATTGACGATGTGGTCGTCCTTGATGTGCAGGATGATGGGAGCGGATTCACGCCGGATACAGTTAGTTTGGGTCACTTTGGCCTACAGGGAATGCACGAGCGAATAATCGCGCTCGATGGCTCGCTTGATATTGAGAGCGCACCGGGTGAAGGCACCACTATTGTTGTCGAGCTTCCAGAGAAAGGACTGTAATCATGACGGACACTATCCGATTGATGATCGTTGACGATCACCCTGTCGTCCGCACCGGGATTCGCGGGATGTTGGTCGAGCAATCGCAGTTTGAGATTGTGGGCGAGGCGAGCAATGGTGTTGAAGCGCTTGAACTAGCGACGAGGCTGCATCCGCAAGTGATGCTTATGGACCTGCGAATGCCCGAACTTGACGGTATCGGCACGCTAAAACGGCTGCGCGATGAACTGCCCGCTATTCGTGTGTTGATTCTGACGACGTATGATAGCGATTATGATCTACGGGCCGCCCTCGACGCGGGGGCAATGGGCTATCTGCTCAAAGACTCACCGCGAGAGGAATTGTACCGGGCGATTCGCCTTGCTGCTGCCGGTAAATCGGTCATTGATCCCAATCTGGCGTCACGCATGATGCCCTTCGCGGCGAATCAGGCCAGCGAACTCCTCAGCGAGCGAGAGATCAATGTGCTGCGACTCGTCGCACAGGGGCAGACCAATAAGCAGATTGGTCATGGGCTGCACATCAGCGAAGCAACAGTTAAGACACATCTGCGCCACATCTTCCGCAAGCTGGACGCGCCGGATCGCGCTGCGGCGGTTGCCAGCGCCATCAAACGCCGTATCATCTCATCAGATGACGCCTTATGACGATAAGCTGGTGATCAGGCCAATTCACGCACCATCAACCAACCGCGATGATGCCCACCGATAATGTACGGCTCCCCCACCGTGCGGAACATCATGCGTGCGTAAAAGCCGCGAGCGTCATCACGTGCATTGCACCAGATACGGGTTCCACCATGACGGCGTGCGTGTTCGATACAATGATTAAGCGCCAACGTCCCGTATCCCTGTCCGGCATGATCGGGGAGGGTCGCCATGCCACGCAAACGCCAATGGGTGGCTGAGTCGTGTTCTGGTTGAGGTTCGTGATATAGCGAGGCGATGCTGACCAGTATGCCGCCTGCATATACGCCAACATGACAGGTATCCGGGTGATCGTCGCCCGGTTTGACGGGGACATCCGGCGGGAGTCCCTGACCGAGTACAGAGCGGCGCAACGGATATTGATCTTCATGAGAGATGAGGCAGACACGGGCTTCGTTCATCATTGCTCTACTTTGTAAAAACGATTCAATATAACATTATGCTGTTGAATTATAGAAACGAAAAGTGGGCACAGTGGCCCACTTTGCATAGTGGAAATTCAACCAAGGAGTAAGAGAAGCCCCCGTGTTGTCTAGGCGTCGGGATCGCGGGCGATGAGCGGCGTCACCATACCGAACAAACCCGTCCGATTTTCAACGTGGTTCAATACGTGGCAGTGGAACGCCCAGAGACCTGCCGCACGTACCGTAACCAACGCGTCATAGCGCTCGCCCGGAGCAACATTGATCACATCGCAATAATACGGCGCGGGCAGCGGATACCCGTCTTTGGTGATGATCTGCATTGGCATACCATGCAAGTGCATGGGGTGGATCATCAGACCTTCGTTCATGAAGCGAATGCGGATCACATCACCGACATTGGCGATCACCGGCTGTGTATAGGGGTAAGAACGCCCGTTGACGGTGAAGCCAAGCACAGAGTCATTGAGAATGTAGACGATGTCTTGATCGACTTCCGGCTCGTTGCTGCTGTCTGCCGGATCAATGATAAACGCACCCAACAGACCACCAACGACCTGTTCCAGCGAATTGTGATGCGAGTGGTACATATGTGAACCGGAGTTCGGTGCTACGAACTCATACGTATAAGTCTCACCGGGGATAATGGGGTCCTGCGTAATGAACGGCACGCCATCCTGATCGTTAGGCACGTCAACACCATGCCAGTGAATAGCCGTACTCTGATCCATCTCGTTGTGAAGGATAATACGCACCCGGTCGCCCTGGGTAACGCGAATTGTCGGGCCGGGGATCATGCCGTTATAGGCAAACGCGGGGCGTTCGTTACCGTCTTCGGTGGCCCACATCACGTTTGAGGCGGTAAGCTCAAAAACTTTGGTGTCTCCATCCATCGTATGTTCAATTGGACGAGTCCAGAAATCGGGTTCCGAACCGATATTTTCGAGAAATGTCGCAACCTTTTCCTGATGGTCGCGGTCAATCTGTTCCCAGTCAGTTTCCTGCTTCAGCAGACCGTTGTTGGCAGCAGCAGGCCACTCGGATGCGCTCGCAAGACCGCTCGACATCAATGCAGAAGCTCCGACCGTACCACTAAGGCCAAGTGCTTTCAGAAAATCACGACGATCGATTTTTGACATATTTTTTCTCACTTTCTAAACAATGCTTAAGTGCGATGATCGTGAATACGGTATCACGTCTCAAGAAATATATAGCCTGCAATTCGTCATGATTATTTATGACATCTGTAAGACGGTGTAATATTCTACTCATTTTTACATCAAGGAGAGTGGTAGTAGATCGCCATCAGAATGTAGTCTTGCTGGTAGCCGGTGACCAGACGTACATACGCGGGCTGGCACGATGAGATGTGGGAAAAAGCCAATTGCCTGAATGGTTGTGTTAGCAGTACGAAAAAGTGAGGGGGTAAAACTTTTCTAAAAAAGAGTGTTCTTGCAGGTGTCTATTGGTGTGCTTTGGTCGCCCTGAAGAAAATCAGGCTAGCGGATTGCCGCGACGAAATCATTACGCGTCATGGATACGAAGGTTTGCGCGTCCATCCAGTAGACATGTGCGCCATCCCTACAGCCAGAAGTCATCTGCTGGAGCATATCGTCGCTCATGTCTTCGACGAGATATGGTTCAGACGCCAGACCGGGCAAACGCTTGCCCAGATCAGGCAAAAACACATCGAAGTGGCGGGCCATATAGCGCAAAACACGCGGATCACGGCGATTAAAGGTCGAGGCGGGCAACGGTTCAAAGCACATATCCTGTCCGTTGATCTGCGCGACGGCGTCGGGCGTGGTCAGCCAGAGCAGAACGTCAATTCCGCGCTCTTCGACAGCAGCGGCGATAGCGCGATTGATCTCGCGCAGCACTGCCCCATCACGGTTGGCCCCGGCAGAGATACCGACACAGCCGATTTCAGCGATCACGGGTAATTCCCCATTACTGCGTACCGTGCGCGTATTGACGAATGCTGCAAGATCATCATCCGTGTCAAGCAATTCCGCGACTTCGCTATGGAGTTGTGTAAATTCGGGGTGGGCGGCGATAGTGAGTCGGGCGGTGCCGACTGTCATGCCGTATCGTTTGATTTCGAATGTTGCAGATTGAGGACTGCCGTCTGGCAAAATCTGCACGTCGAACCGATCCTGATGAGAACGTTGAAGTATGCTGCGATCAAACGCGTATGTGCGCAACTGAAAACACGCTTTTCGTTGCGCGTCCGTTTGTGCAAGCAGCCATCTTGCACGCATGGAACAGGCTTCTCCATCACATTGACTTTCGGGTGCGCAGATGTTAACCACGATTCAAAGGGCTGTAAAGGATACCGGGGGAAAAAAGGTGAGTTGTGAGGAAACTCTAACCTCGTATTAGGTAAATTGGTACACATTTCACAAAATTATGCTCTAAGCAATACGGACGCAGCAAGCTGCGTCCGTACAAAATAGTCTCAAGCGTCGTGTGAATTAGTCCCCGGCTACAGGCGTCTCTTCGCCCTGTGTCGCGGACCCATTTTCATCTGGTTCTTCCTGCGATTGGAACTGGCTCATATACAGGTCATAGTATTCGCCCTGCTGTGCCATGAGTTCGGTGTGCGTGCCACGTTCGATGACCTGACCAGCACGCAGCATCAGCACTACGTCAGCGTTGCGAATCGTGCTGAGGCGGTGCGCGATCACGAAGCTGGTGCGGCCTTCGAGCATCTTTTCAAACGCGGCCTGAATTACCCGCTCGGTGCGCGTGTCCACGCTGGATGTCGCCTCGTCCAGAATCAGGACGTTGGGCTGCATCAGCGCGGCGCGGGCGATGGCGATCAACTGGCGCTGCCCCTGACTCAAGCCACCGCCGCGTTCACCGAGAATCGTTTCATAGCCCTCACCCAGACGCTCGATGAAGCCATCCGCACCGACCATGCGTGCCGCCACTTTGACCTCTTCGTCGGTGGCGTCGGCACGACCATAGCGGATATTCTCCATGATCGTGGTCGAGAACAGGAACGTATCTTGCAGGACGAGGCCGATTTGCGAGCGCAAACTTTCCAGCGTCACGTCACGGACATCGTACCCGTCGATTTTGACACTGCCGCCCGTGACATCGAAGAAGCGCGGCAGCAGGTTGATGATGGTCGTTTTACCGGCTCCGGTTGGCCCGACGATGGCGACGGTCTGCCCCGGTTTTGCCTCGAAGTTGACGCCCTGCAATACCGGTTCGTCCTCTTTGTAGTGCATCCGAACATCTTCATAGACGATGTGGCCTTTGATGGGCGGCAGTGCGCTCGCACCGGGCTTGTCGGTCAGATCAATTTTTTCGTCCATCAGCCCGAAGATGCGCTCGCCACCGGCGATACCGCTTTGCACGTTCGTCCACAGAATAGCGATCTGCGCGATGGGTTGGTTGAGTCGCTGCACAAAGTTGATAAAGGCGAAAATCAGACCCAGGGTGACGACTTCGGTGCCGAGCAGCGGCGTATTATCAAGTGCAGAAAGTCCACCGACAACAACGATCACCGCCAGCGACACGAAACTGAGCGCTTCCAGCACCGGGTTCAGGGCGCTGGTAAAGACGGCGGCACGCACGTTGGCGTCACGGTTGGCCTCGTTGCGGCGCTGGAACTGGGCGATGCTCTCTTCCTCGCGGTTGAAGGCCTGCACTTCACGCGCCCCGGCGATGCTTTCCTGCAAATCGGCGTTGACGCTGCCGATCTCCTTACGGGCACGCCGGAACGCTTTGCGTGCCTGATTGGAGAAATAACGCGTCACCAGCAGCATAAACGGGATCACCGACAGGCTCACGAGTGCATACGGCGGATTGAGCGCGATCATGGCGGCGATGATCGACAAGATCAACACCACACTGCGGATCACGTTCAGCAGCGCGAAGTTAAACATCTGCTGGACGGTATCCATGTCGTTGGTAACGCGGCTCATGACGTTGCCGGCTTCCTGTTTTGAGTAGAAGCTCAGTGACAGGCGGTGAATCTGTACCATCAGATCATTGCGCAGCAAGACGAGTACGTTTTGCCCGGTCCAGCGCATGGTGAAGAAGGCGAGACCAATCATGACTGCGTCAAGAGCATACAATCCCAGCAGTTCGGCAGAAAGACCCAGCAACCCGGAAAGGCGCTCGCTGCCGGTCGCTTCGAGATCGACGGTGGTATACCAGCAATCGTCAACGGATTGGGTGGTCGGCGTGATGTAGCAGTCAAACGCCTGCCCCAGCAGATTCGGCGCACGGACGGTCGCCCATGCCGAGACAAAGATAAAGGCCATCACCAGCGCGAAGCCGAACCAGTATTTGCGGAAATATGCGGCAAAGCGGCCTATGGTGCGCCCCAGGTCTTCGGGTTTCGAGGTTTCGCGGTCTAAAACGCGGCGACTATCCCACATTAGCGATTCTCCTCCGTGTTCACACCTGCCGGAGCCGAGTCATCGACAAGTTGCGAGTTGTAGATTTCGGCGTAGATGGCGCTATCCTCCATGAGTTCACGGTGCGTACCCACAGCGCTGATTTCACCCGCATCAAGGATGACGATCTTATCCGCGCTTTGAACAGTTGAAATACGCTGCGCGATGACAAAACTGGTGCGGCCTTCCATCAGGCTATCGAGGGCGTTTTGAATACGTCGTTCGGTGGCGAAGTCTACACTGCTGGTGCTATCGTCCATAATGAGAATGCGCGAGTTCAGCAGCAGGGCGCGGGCGATGGCAACGCGCTGTTTTTGTCCACCGGATAGTGTGGTTCCGCGCTCGCCGACAGGGGTGTCGTAGCCGTCGGGAAACTCCATGATGAAATCGTGCGCGGCGGCGGCTTGCGCGGCGGCGATGACTTCTTCGTCGCTGGCATCGGGGCGACCAAAGGCGATGTTGTCGCGGATACTGCCGCTGAAAAGGTTGGTTTCCTGTAGAACGATGCCAATTTGCGAGCGCAGGCTATCCAGCTTGGCATCGCGGATGTCAATGCCGTCAATGGCGATTGCGCCTTCGCTGACATCGTAAAAGCGCGGTATCAGGTTGATGATGGTCGTCTTGCCGCTGCCGGTTGCGCCTAACAGGGCGATAGTCTCACCCGGCTCTACGTCAAGGCTGACGTTCTTGAGAACGGCATCGCTTGAACTGAAGTAGCGGAAGGTCACATCGTCGAAGCTGACGCGCCCTTCGATTGCGGGCAGATCGACCGCATCCGGCTTCTCTTTTACGTCGCTTTCGGCATCTAAAATCTCGAAGATACGTTCGGATGAAGCGGCAGCCTGTGCCATCAACGCGATGATGAAACCTAGCTGGCCCAGTGGAAAGAACACATACAGCAAATACAGGCTGAACTCTTGATATTCACCGGGTAGAATCGCGCCGTCGATGATCTGGCTACCCGCAAAGTAGAGGATTACCACCTGTCCGATATTGCCCATCAAAAAGATCAGCGGAAACAGGAAAGAAAACACACGTGCCACGCGGATGTACTGATCATACAGGTCGTCGTTGGCATCACCAAAGCGCTTCTGTTCCTGCTTTTCCCGCGTGAACGCCTTGACCACACGTATCCCGGCGACGTTTTCCTGCAAGATCGTGTTCAGGGCAGAAAGTCGCTTTTGTACCTCGCGGAACAGTGGTTGCGAAATGCGCCCGAAGGTCATGAATAGTACAAAGGCAATTGGCAAGATGGGCAGGATGACGAGTGTCAGCCGCCAGTTGGTGGTCAGCAAAATGACGAGCGTGATCGACAGCAGCAAGAACGACTGCACCGCTAGAATCAAGCCCTGTGCGATAAACACACGCAAACGCTCGACATCATCAGTGGCACGGACCATCAACTGCCCGGTCTGTTGGCTATCATAGTAGCTAAATGAGAGGCGCTGAATGCGGGTGAAGATGTCATTACGCAGCGTATACGCAACCCCCTGCGAAGTCCATTCTGCCATATAGCTTTGAATAAAGGCAAAGATCGCACGCACAAAGGCGAACGCGAGGATCAACGCGACGGCATTAAACAGCAAGCCGCGTGCGTTGTCGCCATTGGCTTCGATATCGGCGACAGTACGCCCGATTTGTGCGGCGGCGGCTTCGCGTGCTTCTGCGGGCATTTCTGCGAATTGTGTGGCGGTGAAAGCATCGGTCACGGCATTAATCATGTTCGATACCAATTGCGGCACAATCAACTGCGCCAATGTCGCCACGACCAACGCGCCGTAAGCAATCATTGCAGAACGGCGATGCTGCCATAAATAGCTGATGGCCCGTCGCAGGCTGCCGTTCCCCTGTTTTTGATCGCCGCGCTGCTGCGATCGTTTCTGTGCGGTTGCTTGCAAGTTCGACTCCTTGAATTCCCTGTTTGCTGAACGTGACTATCTATTGATAGTGGCTATCTAGCGTGCGCCGTTCATGAAAATATCGATCAACTGGTCAATACGAGATTGCATCACTTCGTCGGGAACCGGATCATCACGCCGGGACGCCCACAGCGCGGAGATGCCGACCTGAAAGCACATGCCAAAGAAGGCCTGTGTCGCGGTGGTCGCTTCCAACCCGTCACGGATCGCACCACTTGTCACGAGTCCTTCGAAGTAGCGCTCGAACAACTCGCGGCGCTCACGCATCTTGCACTTCATGGCCTCTTGAATTTCCGGTTCGTTTTGTGCGTCGAGCATGAGTACGTGCAGCGCATCGTTTTCGGCGACGACGCTGGTCACGATGTGTTGTGCCACGCGCCGCAAATCCGCCTCAAGCTCCCCGGTCAATTCCTTCTCAAACAATCGTTGTGCCGCTGGAACGCCGGAGTGCTTCTCCAACACGGCTTCAAACAACGACATCTTATTGCCAAAGTGCCGGAAGAGGGTTACCTCGCTCACGTCTGCTTCGGCGGCGATGTGCCGTGTCGCCGAGCGAACGTAACCCTTCTCGAAGAACATGCGGGCCGCCACGTCAATGATCCGCTGGCGGGTATCGGTTGCGGGAGTGGTAGCTTCGGTGTCTGATGTGTTCACCGCGCCTCCTGTATGTAAGTGATTACTTACGCACATGATCTCGCAACAATGAGAGCATGTCAAGGCTGCTGGTGAAAATTCTTATATAGCGCTGATGCAGGTACAGCCACAAAATAGCGTGGTCAGTTTCGCCCCTGGCTGAAGCCATGAGGCTGCGAAGAAACGACAGGCCCACCGTTAGCATGTTTTTAGCGGCTTTCAGTATGATGCCTGGTTTTTTCGATAGCGGGACTGCTTTAGCTTCCGGCGACACAGAACGCGATCATTGAGCAAGAAATAAGCACCAATTTGCTTAACCTGGCCCGCATGGGAATGTCATTCTTGACGCCCGCAATGATGCGCATCAAATCTCACGGCAAGGTGAATAGATACGGCATGTTTGCCGCCCGTGATGATTTCTATCAAACCACCACGTTTTTCTGCTGTCGTACCCTGATGCAAGACAAAGAGAATCAAAAAAGGTCCCGCTCACAGGCGAGACGCATCTATAGCTGGCCTGAGAGTTAAACGGTCACTTTGGATTTGTTGTGCGTGCCGTTGGGTAGATCAGGGGTCAGTGGCGCGGTATCAACGGGTAACGTAAACACGAACTCAGAGCCTGCCCCGCCCTCGCTTTGCACCCAGATATCGCCTTCGTGGGCGCGGATTGCTAACCGGCAGAATGCCAGCCCCAGACCTACGCCTTTGGGCGCGTTCTGGTATTTGACACGGTTAAACTTGTCGAAGATTTTCACCTGCATGTCTTGCGGGATGCCGGGACCAGTATCCACGACACTGACACGGGCATGGTCGCCACGATTTTGCGCCCGCACGATGATTTTGCCACCTACCGGCGTATATTTGATCGCGTTTTCGATGAGATTGGTTAACACGCGCACGATCATATCGCGGTCGAGCAGCACCGAAGGCAGCAGGCCGTCCAGATCGAATGTGAGGTGTTGTCCGGCGTCAATGGCAAGTGGCTGCACCAACTGCACAGCCTCGCCCAGCATCTCGCGCAGTTCGACGGGCTGGCGATCCAGCATCTTGCGGCCTTCTTCGAGACGTTGAATATCGAGCAGGCTATCAACCATGCGCTTGAGTTGGCGAGTACTGCGGATACCGGTTTGTAGCAGATTGAGTACCGCCATGCTGTCATGATTGGCGAGGACCTGCCCCAATTTTTGCAGACTCGCGTGCGCGGATTGCAGTGGACCGCGCAGGTCATGATAGACCATCGCGGTTAAATCGCGCCGCAACTGTTCGAGTTCCATCTGGGCGGTAGCGTCCTGTTCTACCCATTCGATGACCTCGCGTCCGTCGAGTTGCATCAGGCGCAAGCGTACAATCACGGGGATTTCAGCGCCACGCCGCCGAACTGCTGTTGCGCGGAACGTGCGCTGTTCCCCCGGCTGTACATCTGACCAACTGATACGTGCTGTATCGCCCTCATCTGCATGGACTGTAAAAATCGACTGGTGCAGCAGTTCATGCCGGCTACTACGCAACAGATCACAGGCAAGATAATTGGCGTCGATGATTTGCCCATTGAGGTCAGTCAACAGCATGGGTACAACGGCGTCATCAAAGAGATACTGGTAACGGCGGTCGCTGCTGCGCATAGTGTTGAAGTCCAGGGCGTTGCCCAGCGCCGCAGCCGCCAGATCACACAGGGTTTCAAGGGACTTCACCCGTGCATTGGTGAAATAATCGACTTCGTGATGCAACAGCACGATCACGCCGGGGACATGACGCCCGCGTTGTAAGGGCAACCCAATTGCAGCGCCTGCTGTCGGCATCCCCATTTCACCGTGTAGAGGCCAGCGGGGATCGGTGGCGATATTGCGAATCACAACAGTCCGCTGGCTGTGGTAGACAAATCCGGTCAGGCCGCGCTCGTTTAACTGCGCCCAAAGCTCGCGCTCACTGTCGCCTACATCACCGAGCAGCGAAACCGACTCAACCGTTTGCGCATCTGCGAACATCATCGCACAGCCGCATTCGACCCCGGCGATTTCCCCGACAGCAGCCAGTGTATCATTCAGCATTTGCTGTTGATTGGGGAATGCCCTGTGGAGTTGCTGCGATAGGCGAGAGAGAATTTCGCTGTTACGACCAACAACCATCGTGCATTTGCCTGCCATCATTTAACACAATACAAGTATAAAATGAATACCGCATAAAGAACAGGCATCCACTTACTGATTTATCAATTAATTATGAAAAAAGCGTGATATCTGACTTAAGACTGCGGTTTTGCGCGTTCGATTGCCTCAATTAACTGGCGCAGCGCGACATCGGGAACTGCGGGGTTATAGTGTATGGTCGTGACCTGGCTGGCCCCAATCGGGAGTCGTTCGACCGGCTCGCACATCAACATCGCCATCGGTTTATCTCGATTGCGGAAGTGCAGCCAATTTTTGCGCACATGGTCGGATTGAACGGCTTTCGCTGTAACGACCAACACCATCATCCAGCATTCGAGGCGTGCTTGATCGGTCGCTACACGCCAGTCATTGCTACCGGGAACGAGGTATTGTTCCACCCATACGCCGATACCGGCGGCCTGTAGCTTATCGACCACGCCAGCGACCGTTTGCCAGTCTTCGCGGTGATAGGCAATCAATACCTGATCTGCCAACTTGACTTGATCGAGTCCTGTTCCGGCAGCGGTTGTTTTTGGCGTCGTATCGAGGGCGATTTCCGGGGTACTGAGCATTGCCGTCGTCTTGCGATTGGTCACCACATCCGTTGGTTCATCAAACGCTGCACTGGTCAATTCTCCGGTTTTCAACTGGTTCAGGTATTTATCCGGGCGCATTGTGAATTGCATTTGTACCATCGTGCCGACCTGTAACACGTCGCCAGGTTGCAATTTACGCGCTTTATCCAGCACTTCGCCATTGATGAATGTGCCGTTGGTCGAACCCAAATCCTCGGCGGAATAGGTATCGTCTTTGCGGATTAGCCGGAGGTGGTTACGGCTCATCTCTGGTTCGACAATGACAATCGAGTTCGACATATCACGCCCGATGGACACCATATCCTCTTCCAGTGGATAGACGGTAGCGTCCTTTTGCGAGGCGACGATCACGACCAGATGCGGGTCTGATACGTCAGACTCTGCTTCCGGCGTCGTATCCTCGATGACCAATCCTTCTTCTGTTGGGCGGTCAGTCCTATACTCAAACGTAATCGAATCACCGAGTTCGATGATACAGCGCGATTGTAACAACCATACATCTCGCACCTGATGCCCGTTCACAAACGTGCCATTACTGGAATTGAGGTCGTGAAGTTCGTAGCCCGAAGAAACACGTACAAGCTGTAAATGCTCGCGGCTGACCTCGTTATCGTCAATAACGATGTGATTTTTACTACCCCGACCGACTTTTATACGGTCGTCGGACAGCGGATACAATTTGTCCGGCACCGGGCCGCGACGCATAATCAAGTAACTCATAGCAAACCACTGCGTAGTTGGTTGGTTTCGCGTAGAATGGTTTGATTGTATCAGAAAACCCCGTTCTTCCAGCGATTTTCCCGTATGGATTTGCAAATTGGTGGTTGCGGCGGCAGCGATTTATGAAAATCACGCAGATCAGGTAAAAATTATGTGACCAATATCATATTGTTACACTATATGTAATTTTTATACGCTACTGTATGCATGTGCCAAAAATCGATTCACCACTTAATTGGCATATAACAAACAGCGGGTTACAGGCGATAGGAGATGAAGATTATGCACGCCGCAGGAGCCGTTCACGGCGATTACCTAAGCCAGAGCTATATCGAAGCCTATGAATCCGTTTATGGTCAGCATCCCTCCATGCAGTATGTCGGCAACCAGTGGTATCTCGTCAACGGAGAAACCGTACATGGCAGCATGTTGCAACGCGAAGTTGAGCATCTAACCGAACTGGCCCGCATCCAGCGAGAGAAAAGCAAACGTCGCAGCGCGATTCAACGGCTAATCGGGCGATTGCGCGGCCTCTAGCCTCCGCATGTCCACATGCGTTTGAAGCGCCTTCACCAAAACCTGAAACTCGGTCAAATGTGCGGTATGTCCTTCGTAAATTTTGGATGCCTGATCTCCCCCAGTCTGCCAGATCGACAGCCGGCGACCATGCGCTTGTTGATGAACCCGCCACGTGGATAGTTTCGCATACGTATAAAAGCGCGGTAGATGCACGCGTGTGACCAGCCCACCTTCTACGACATCTACGCCTTCTTGCCAGACATACAGCGCGGGCAATGACATGACAGCCAGCGGCAGCCAGAAGCGCGGATCGAATATGGCGATACTTATGCCACGACCGTAGATCGTCACCCCAAGTAATAAAACCACGGGCAACAGCCAAACTATCACCAGACCGAAACGATAGCCATCTGGCAGACGGTGCCGACTGTAAACCTGACGTGACCCTGAACTGGTCATTAGTCGCCTCCATGGGTACGGATGTTGAAGCGCTGTGGTTGGTGATTGCGAATGGTACTATCCGCAATATCGAGGAAACCGGGCACATTCTCTACCTCGTGGATGCCAAACGTCTTGACCGTCTTGAAATTGCCGTCCTGAAGTTGTCGAATCAGGATGCGCCCGCCCTGCGTCTTGATATCGACCTGTGACCAGCGAATCTTATGCTTTCCGGCGATGACGCCCTTCTGCTGCAAGACCAGTTCCGGGTGCAGCCGCACGGCTTTTCCGTTACGCAAGGCCTGACCGATGCGCGTACCGGTCACTTCTGCCAGATACGGGGAAATTGCTGCTGCGAACTTGTTTACGTCACCGTGTCGCCCGGTAAATTTGAATATCTCGCCGTCACGGGTTTCGAGGACGTGCGTGCCGCGTGTCACCAGCGAACGCCCTGCGATCTGCGTAGATTTCGCCCCGGCTTTAAATGATTTGACGTGATTCCAGCCGTATTTGTGCTCGGTCGCGCCCTTCTTGCCAACAATACCGCGCACCCAGACGAAGCCACGATCATATACACGCCCCGACTCATTCGGGGTAACTAATGTACGACGCAATCCAATAAACAGGCGGATCAACTGCACAACCACCAGCGCCAGTGCCACCCACTGCCCGACATTGAGCAATCGCCCATCGACAACTTCCTCGCTGTCGCGCACGAATTCCAGCGCCAGCCATGCGAGTGCTGTCACCAGCACAGACGCGATCAGCCAGACCACGCGCTTCACATATTTTCTGCGAGATACGCTGAATTCAAAGCGTAGTTGGGGGGGACTGTTTAAAACCGCCATGTGTGTTTCTCCTGCCATGCATACCCTGCGAGGCCATTTGAATATTCAGAAAACACGGCCTTTTAACATCGTTTTGCAGCAAAACCTGACGTTTTAGCTCGAAAATCAGCAAATCTTAGACATCAAATCGTACTAAATCTGTCAAAATGAGGTGTCTATAGCAATTACAACATTGCAAATCAATTATCGAATGTCTTCTAAAGATAGCATCAAAAGCCACCCAACAGAAAAGTCCCGGTGCAAACCGGGACAAAAGGCTACAGGCTTAACAAGATCAGCAGGTTAATTCAGTGGCTCAAGCGGTTTCTTGACAGCCGCCAGGGTCATCAATGGAACAACGCGCTCGTCATCGGTTCCGGCGTTCATGGTCATGCCATCCTGTTCGACATCCATGAAGGTGTAGAACGCCTTGACCTCGTCTGCGAAACGCTGGCAAATCGCCCGGTCCAGTGCGTCGACATCATCGGAATGCGTGAGCGTAATGAACGACTCGTTTTCGATACCGACGAAATCGTCGGACGTGCCAACTTCGGCAATCGAGGTTCGGATTGTGCGCCCGCAATGCCGCAATACCTCATTCCCTGCCATGAAACCATACACGTCACTGAATTCGGAAAACCCCTTGATTTCGTAGATGAGTTCGATATACGACACGCCGGATGACTGACGGGTCGCCATCTCTTCTTCAATCATAGGGCCGGTGGGCAGGCCGGTGCGCGGTTCGTGCAGATGCTCACGTGTTGCCCGGTGGATAGACCCCTGAACGCGCAGCCGCAACTCATCAATATCGAAGGGCTTGGTGATGTAATCATCCGCCCCCAGTTCGAGGCCCTGCACTTTGCTGGCACGCTCGTCTTTTTGCGTGAGGAAGAGAATTGGGATGTATTTTGTCATCGACGTAGAACGCAGCTTGCGACAAACATCGTAACCGTCCATGCTCGGCAGCATTACATCCAGCAGAATCAAATTGGGGAAGCGAGTCCGCGCCATTTCAACCCCGGTTACCCCATCACCGGCATGAAGAACATCGTAGTTGTGCGACTGAAAGTACATCAGCAGCATTTCTGCGACGTCGTAATCATCCTCGATTAACAACAAGCGTTTGTTCGACATCGGTCACCATCCCCCGAAATGTTGAGCCTGCATGGTGCTTATTTGTGTAGTGTCACGCTATTCATCCAGAATAGCGCTCACGCGAAACTGATTATCGTCGGAATCCGGCGCATTAGCGATCGCATCGACAGGAGAAAGCGGCGGTTCCGCAGCATCAGGACGCAGTATGTTTTTCAAGGGCAGTACCGAAGCCGTGGCCTCGACCTGAGAGGTATCTACCTGCTGCAAGCTCTCGAAATACTCCAGAATGGCGGAAAGTTGCTCCGCATACATACTGGCTTCCCCGTCATTGAGTTCAAGTTTCGCCAATTCCGCAATTGAGCGGACCATATCTTCCGATAATGACACGTTGACCTCGCCTTGTGAGTATGCGCTACAGTGTCTCATTATAGCACCCAACCGTCGAACAAAAAATAAACGCTGGCGAACCTGATCCAGCGCGTAAATTTCTCAGAATAAGTCGACAATTTGCGTTTACAATAGGAGGATAGAAGCAACGGAACCGAATAGGCGCTCAGGTGCGCCTACAGTCGATGAGATGAGTAACTCGCATGTCAACGGATGAATTGGATGTTACCCCGGCGGTCGTCACGGCAGTAAAACAGCGTAGACTCGCGGCCCGGCAGGTCGCGACACCAGTACAGGCGTTGGTAGCATTGGCGACCATGCAAAAGCCACCGCGCCCGGTCCTAAACACCGTCACGGATCATGATGAGGTCACGTTGATTGCACAAATTCAGCAGGCCAAAATCTACGACCCGGTGACCTCTGCTCTACGCTATATACGCGACGGTGCCGATGCCATCGGGCTGTTTACCGACGACAACATCTACCCCAAGCGC
>DAOTXA010000069.1:0-10530 GCA_034435595.1 Anaerolineae bacterium
CAGCGACTCGCGGGCGGCTTCTGGCAGCGATTCCATCATCGGCGTGTCGAAGATGCCGGGGGCGATTGTCATGACGCGGATGCCCTTGCGCGACAGGTCGCGGGCGATGGGCAATGTCATGCCGACAACGCCGCCCTTCGACGCTGAATATGCCGCCTGCCCGACCTGACCGTCAAACGCGGCAACCGACGCCGTGTTGACGATAACGCCGCGCTCACCGTGTGCGTTGGGTTCATTGTTGACCATCGCGGCGGCAGCAAGCCGGACACAGTTGAACATGCCGATCAAATTGACGCGAATTACCTTCTCGAACAGGGCCAGATCGTGCGCACCGGATTTGCTGCTGAACGTCGTCATACCCGCGACGACGCCCGCGCAATTGACCAATCCGCTGACGCTGCCAAATGCGTTGACAGCAAGGTCAATGGCGGCCTGCACCTCGTCCTCGCTGGTGACATCTGCCTGCACGAACCTGGCGGATTCGCCCAGTTCCGAGGCCAGCGCGGGGCCTTTGCCGGCGTCACGGTCCAGCAGCACGACATTTGCGCCAGCGGCAACAAAGCGGCGTGCGGTTGCCGCACCCAGTCCTGATGCGCCCCCGGTGATGATTGCAGTAACGTTCTTTATGTCCACGTTTGAAAAGCTCCTTAAAAGACTCAAAAACCACGAAGAAAGAAGAACACGAAGCAAAGCGAAACCCTTCGTTATCTTCCTTCTTCGTGGTTCAATATTTATTCTTCGTCGCGCAGCAAATCCGCCAGTTCCGGGTCAATAAACACGCTCGTAGTCGTCGTGCCCTTGCGCCGCCGCACCACGCGATAGACCACATCCAGATCGGTGCGACCTTTCGGTTTTTCCGGCACGCGCTCCTCGCATTCAAAGAAGGGGCTGATGATCTCGTGGGTCGCCTGACTGATGATGATTTCGCCGCCTTTGGCGTTGCCTTCGAGAATTTTGCTGACGATGGTCGCGTCACCGATGGCGCTAAACTCCTTGCGGTCCTCGCCGCCCAGATTGCCGAGGAAAGCGGGTCCGGTGTGAATGCCGATGCCGTAAAACAGGCGCTGATCTTCCGGCAGCACTTCATGCAATGCGTACAGGTCATAGATGATACTCATGGCGGCGCGGGTGGCACGCAAAGCATGATCTTCCTGTGGATTCAACTGCGTGTTGAACAGACCTGTGACTGCATCGCCCATGTACTTTTCGACAATGCCCTCATAGAGATTGATCGCGTCGCTGGCGACACTCAGATACTTGTTGATAATCTCCATCAACTGTTCCGGCTGCAAGCGCTCGCTGAAACTGGTAAAGCCGCGCACGTCACAGCTAATTGAAGTGATGATACGTTCTTCGCCCGTGACGTTGACATCATCAATGGTGCGAATGTTTTGAACCAGTGCAGGCGGCAAATACAGGCTGACCTCTTTCAGCGTCGCCTCGTGCTGGTGTTCCTCGGTCACATCGTCAATTACCACCGCCAGACCCTGACGATTGCCTTCAGCATCACGCAAGGCACTGATAATCACATTCCAGTAACGCCGACCGGCTTCGTTCAGTACCGGCTCTACTGCAAGTGTATGTTGTTCGCCCGTTTTGAGGCAGCTAATCATGCCGTCGTAGAAGCTCGCATCCATCTGCGGCAGAATATCCTGCATCTTCGACCCGGTGATGACATCGGTATGCAAGATGCGATGGGCGGCGTGATTACAGGTCAGCACATGCCCGGTGTGCGAGACGGTGATTACGCCACTGGTGATAGACGCAAAGGTGTTTTCCAGCAAATCGCGGATTTCGGTGATTTCGGTCAATTGGTCGCGGGTCTTCTCGAACAAACGCGCATTCTGGATGGCGACGGCAGCCTGATTCGCAAACGCGGTCAGCAGGTCTTTTTCATGCGCGTGAAACAACCCCGCCTGAATGCGGTTGTCGCAGTAGACGACGCCGATCACCTCGTCGCCGAGTTTGAGCGGAACCGCCAGAATGCTGCGCAGCGCGAAGCCGACGACGCTCTTCTGATCCTGATAGCGTGTGTCTTGACTGGCGTTATCGGTGAGGACAGGTTCGCCGGTGCGGGCGACCTCGTCCACAATCGTCTTGCTGACGATGAGCTTGCTATTGCCGCCTTCTTCGGCAGCCTGCAATTCTGCGCGATCCAGCCCGCGCTGTACATCGAACTGATCGAGCGCACCTGTTTCGGGGTTCTTCAACACAATATAGCCGCGTTCTGCCCCTGTGAGGCCGATGACGGTATCCATCACCGCATCGAGCACGGCCTTCGCCTCTTGCTCAGAGTTCACCAACGCCGTAGTCTCTGCCAGTGCACGCAACTGCTGCAATTCGATCTGCGCACTGTTCTGCTGGCGCGAGTAGCTGTCCAGACGAATGCGCAGCGAGCGCAGGGAATCCAGCGAGCCAGACGGCAAATTCATGCCGCGTGTCTTGAGGATTTCGCGCTGGTTGCGCAGCAGGTCAATCAACTCGCCGACGGACTGGTTCAGGTGGCGCAAACGGGCACGCGTGCGATTTTCCGCATTGGCAGCGGCATTGGGAAGTTGAGACGTAGGTTCTTCGCGCATTAGTCCTGCAATACCTCGTAAATCGGTGTGAACTGCTGGCGACCCTTGACCTTGAGCGGTTCCAGGGGCGAAAAATGGACGGCATCTTGCACAGCGTTTAACTGGGCATGGGTGTGTTCGCTAACGATGATCTGACCGTCAACGGCGTTTTCCTCAAGGCGTTTGGCGAGGTTGATCGTATCGCCGATGGCGGTAAACTCGCGGCGGCGCAAACTGCCGACGTTACCCAGCGTCACCACACCCGTATTGATGCCGATGCGATAGTAATGATTGTCTTTGATGTCACCGTTGATCTCTACCATGCCCGTATCTGCATACAGCGGTATGAGATCGTGGCGAACCGCCAATGCGGATGCAAGCGCACGGTCGGCGTGGTCGCGCATGGTGTTTAACTGCGTGTTGAACAGCGCCATGACCACATTACCCATGTATTTGTCGATGATGCCCCCGGCCTGGTGAACGCACTCGGTAGCGACCGCCAGATAGCGATTCATCGTCTCCATAATCTGCTGCGGCGACATCCCCGGCGGTAAATGCGACAGGTCGTAGACGTTGATATACACACAGGTGACATCACGGCGCTCGCCGCCAAGTTCCAACCCGGAAATCTGGTGGATGTTCTCGACCATCTGCGGCGGCAGATAGCGCTTGATGCTGCCTAACTGCTGGTCACGGGCACGTTGTTCGGTCACATCGTCGATCACCAGCGCTACACCCTGACCAGCGCCGCCACCCGCGCCACGCGCATCAATCAACGGGCTGATCTTCATGTCGATGGCGATGCGCCCGCGTTCAGGAACCTGTAGTTCGGCTTCCAGCTTTTGTGCCTCGCCACTTGCCCGCACCTCAGAGATATGATCGTCGAAGTTAGCGCTTACCCCAGGCAACACCTGATTGAGACTCTTGTGAACCAGCGCATCCTGATCTACACGGCCCAGAATCGAAAGCGCGGCCTGATTTGCCGTCTGGATGCGATTGGTCCCGTCAGCGGTTAGCACGCCGGAACCGATGGATGAGAACACGTTGTCGGTCAGTTCCTTGATCTCGCTGATTTCCACAAGCGATTGCTGAATCCCCCGGAACAGGCGTGCGTTTTCAATGGCGACGGCGGCCTGATTCGCAAACGCAGATAGCAGATTCCTCTCGCGTTCTTCAAAGACAGCCGTTCGCACACGATTATCCACATAGACCGCGCCAAACACGTTCCCTTTATAGGCCAGCGGCACACATAACACCGAGCGCAGCGTCAGGTTAACGACGCTCATGTTGTTTTGCAGGCGTTCGTCATCGTAGGCGTTGTCGGTCAGCAGGGGCTTGCCCTCGGTCAACACCTCTTTCAGAATCGATTGGCTCAACTTCGGTGGACCGGATGCCTGACGCCCTTCGGTAACCGTCGTATCCTGACTGACGGAGAACTCCAGCGATCCATCCTCCTGTTTGAGGATGATATAGCCGCGCTCTGCCCCGGTCAGGGTGATGACGACTTCCATAGCTGTGTGCAGAACCTCGTCTACGTCCAGCGTACTGTTCATCAGTGCCGACGTATCTGCCAATGCACGCAACTGGCCCAGTTCCGTCTGGTCGTTCATTACGTAGTGTTCAAGGTCGTTCAGGTCCTTCTCGATGGAACTGACGGTTTGCAAGACCATCGGGGGCAGGCTCATCCCGCGCATCCGCAGGATATCGCGCTGGCTGCGCAGCGATACCGCGACCTCTTCGATCATGGTTCGCAGCACGCGCAGATCAGCGATCGGATTGGTTCCGGGTTTGGTGGGCGTTTCGCTCATGGTCGCTTTCATCGTGGCTGGCTTTTGAACGACTATTATACACCGGAACCCGCCGCCGGATGGTTGACTCCCAAATCACAAGGTTTCAAAATACAAACAACGAGTATGCTGAAAATGGTTCAGACTGATAAATGTGATTCGTAGATAGGTATAGATAGATAATGGAGAAAGCCTTGCTATCCTTTTGCAACAAAGGTAGCACCAAAAACCTGATATTTATTGAGGGGGTACAACAGCAGAAAAACGTGGTGGTTTGATAGAAATCATCACGGGCGGCCAAAATACCGCCCGCCCCTACCAGGTCATAAAGGGTGTTTAGGGGTCGCATTCTTGTGACCCGCCTGCTCAAAACAACGACCATGCTATTTTGTGGCTGTACCTTATTGGATCACAGTCGTTTATTTACTTTTTTGAGCAATCAGAAAGGGGCAAAATTGAAGTTTCTCCGGTTATTTCTTTTCTCAAAAGACACATTCTTGATGCTCGCAGCGCATAAACAATATTTGTGAGAGACCAACAGAATCTAACTTCGTTTACTCAATAAGGAGTGCTAACAATGCGCATTAAACTCAAAGCCGATGTCGATGCAGTCCGTTTGCGTATGGCTCCGGTAGACGGTGAGCCGGTTGGCATGGCGATGCCCGGTCAGGTGTTCACCGTACTGGACGAGGACGCCGCCACCAAACTCGCCGCCGACGATCAGTGGATCAAGATCACCACCCTTGACGGTCAGGAAGCGTATACCGCCGCCTGGTTCTTTGAGGAGGCGGAACTCTACGTCTGCCCAACCGAAGATGCGATTCGCGTGCGCCTCGCCCCGGTAGACGGCGATCCCATCGGGCAGATCAACATGACCGATGCCCTCCTGTGTCTGGAAACGCCCGCAGAGGCCCGCGCCAAGCTCGGTCAGAACGGGCAGTGGCTCAAAATCCGCCTATCTGACGGGCGCGAAGCCTACACCGCCGCCTGGTATCTTAAGGAATATGCCGGAACCGTGGAACCGGTCATCAAGGAAGGTGTGAGCAAAGACATTAGCACACCTGTCGCCATGAGCAAGGTCAAACCGGCGAACCTCAAAGACCTTGATCTCGCCAACATCACCGGCATGAACCTCGACGCCCGTCACCCGCTGGGCGCACCCGACCCCGGCGCATTGACGGGCATGGGATGGGTGCGTTTTGGCTACGATGTGAGCGACAAGAAAGGCTCCGAAGACATCGACGCCGCCTATAACTTCTACAAGCCGATTCTGGAACGTTACGCCCGCGCCGGGTTCAAAGTGCTGTTGTGCTTCACGCATCAGACCTTTGGCGAGGGCAAAAACGAATACTGGCCCTGGCCTGAAATGACGACCGCCAAATGGCAAGACCTGACCGCCAAATTTACTGATATGGTCGGGCGCATCGTCAAGCAGTATGCGGGGACGGGTATCGTCCACGCCTATCAAGTCTGGAACGAGATGGACGCGCCTATTGGAGCCGCCGCTTCGGTGCCCATGCTGCCCGCAGATTACGCCATCGTCCTCGGCGAGACGATCAAGGCCATTAAATCCGTCGATCCGTCGGCTTTCGTCATTACCGGCGGTCACACGGGCGGACCCGGTCGCGGCAGTGGTTACGCACGCGAGACGATGCGCACGCTCCCGGCGGGTGTCGTGCCGGATGGCATCGCTTTCCACCCCTACGGACGCGGCATCACACAGCCCGCACCGCCCTATACGATCTTCGGGCACATTGACGATTCGCTGAACGCCTACGGTAAGATTCTGCCCAATGTGCCGTTGTGGATCACCGAATGGGGCGTGCTGGATCGTTCTGGCGATAATCCAGCGGCTATCCTCGATTACGCGGCGGGCGTGGTCAAGCACATCAAATCCAACTGGCCCGGACGGGTTGCCTCATTGATGTGGTACGCCTGGGCAATGGGGATGCATAACGGGTACGGCCTCGTCGGGGGCGATAACAACCCGTTGCAACCGCTCAACGAGGGCTTCCGCAAACTGTAGACAGCGATCTGGATAGCGCATCAGGACGGGGCGTCATTGTTGACGCCCACTATGCAAATCATCGAGGGAAAAAACTGCCTTGAGGCGAGTGACTATACCCGGCGCGGCACATGCGGCGAGATCGCCGTCACCACCTCATAGTTGATGGTCCCCGTTTGGGCGGCGATGTCCTCGGCGGTGATCGTTTCCGCCCCCTGCGAACCAAGCAGCACCACCTCGTCGCCCGCCATCACGCCGGGGATATGATCGACACTGACGACCGTCTTTTCCATGCTGACGCGCCCGCGCACCGGGGCACGCTGCCCGCGAATCAGTACCTCGGTTGGCCTGTCGGGTCCGCGCCGGAAGCCCTCGCTGTAACCAATCGGCAGCACCGCCACCCGTTCCTCGTGTTCGGTAAAGTAGGTGTTGCCATAGCCGACCGCGTGTCCAGCGGGCAGCGTCTTGGCCTGAATCACGCTCGTCTTCCACGTCAGTGCGGGCATGAAATCGGGCGATAGTGATACCTTCTCCGAAGGATGCAGGCCATATAGTGCCAGTCCGCAGCGCACCATGTTGAAATGCGCTTCGGGGTGGGCGAGGGTGGCGGCGCTGTTCGCCGCGTGGACGTATTTGAACTTATGTCCGGTGGTCGCTTGCAGCGGGCGCATGATTGCTTTGAAGGCATCAAGCTGCTGCTGCACATACTCCGGGTCGTCGTCGGCGGTGGAAAAATGCGTGTACAGCCCTTCCACGCGGATTTGCTTCATCTCTGACATATAGCGAAACAGCGTCAGGGCGTCCTTCGACAGCGAACCAAGCCGTCCCATGCCCGTGTCCAGCTTCAGGTGCATTTTGAGTGTCCCGGCGACATCACGGGCCACCCGGTCGTACAGTGACGCCGTCTCCAGATCGTAGACCGTCACCGCGATATCCTGCCGGATGATCTGTGGCAGCAGTGCAGGCGATGTATAGCTCAGAATCAGGACCGGCGCAGTGATGCCCGCCTCGCGCAGTTCGAACGCTTCTGCCGCAGACGACACCGCCAGCGCCTCTGCCCCGTTGAGCAAAGCGGTCTGCGCGGTGACAATCGCGCCGTGTCCATAGGCATCCGCTTTAACGACCGCCATCAGCATCACATCATCGCCGATCAACGACTTCAAAAGCTGCGTGTTATTGGCGATGGCGACCGCGTCAATTTCTACCCACGCGGGCCGCGCCGCATGTTCAGAGTCGCTCACTTCCACATGAAACTGTCGCTGCAACAACTGCTCGCTGTCGGCCTCATCTGCCAGCAGCAGCCGGATCACATCTTCGGTGCGTGCCCCGCTGCCACCTTTGACCAGCACTGTATCCTCGGCGTTGAGGTTATAGCGATGTTCCAGCGCGGTGACAGTATCGCGTGAACTATAGGTCGTGCATACCTGTCGCGGATCAAGACCGGCATCCAGTGCGGCGCGGGCAACCTGTGCCGCGTCCACCCCCTGCGCAACGAGAACATCGACCGTTTCCGCCGCTCTTTGCCCGATAGTGCGGTATCCACCGCGATTCGCCTCGGAACCGCCGTCCATGTCGCCCATGACGAATACAGCACGCCCGCTCCCGGTTTTGACCGACGCCAGCCACGCCAGCGCATCCAGCGTCGATTGCGCGTTCGCGTTGTACGTATCGTCCACCAGCAGACAACCATGCGTCCCTGCCAGTGGATGCATCCGCCCCGGAAGCGCGTCCAGGGTCTTGAGCGCTTCCAGGCCATCTTCCAGCGAGACATCGGAGTGCATTCCCACGATCAACGCCGACATAATGCTATAGAGCAGATGACGCCCCAGCATAGGCACCCAGCGTGCGACATACCGCGCATCCCCATAGCGAAGGTCAAAGCCGGTCCCGGTCGGGCTGACCACGACGTTATAGGCCATCATATCCGCGCCGAACCCGTCCAGACCGACCATACGCACCTCGGCCTGCGTGCGACTCGCCAGTGCCCGCACGATGTCATTATCATAGTTAAGGACAGCCAGGGCATCGCCTTCCAGGTATTCGACAAGAATGCCCTTCTCCGCAGCGTACTGCGCGGGACTGTCGAAGCGCCCCTGATGCAGTGCGCCAATGTGCGTGACGACGGCGACTTCCGGGCGAGCGGCCTGCACCATCGTCGCCATCTCGCCCGGTTGCGTAGACGGTAATTTAAGCACGACGAAATCATGCGCACCCTTGAGTCCGGCGAGGGCCAGCGGCACACTCAGGCGACCATCACCGGCATCCGGCGCGGCATGGACGTTATAGCGCGTGCCCAAAATCGCTGCAATCGTTTCGACGGCGACCGACTTGCCGACCGATCCAGTCACGGCGATCACCCGTGGTCCCTGCTTTTTGAGGACGTGTTGCGCCCACGCCAGCAGCGCATCGACCGTATCGCGCACCAGGACCACCGAGACACCACGGGTGCTGGTTTCCGGTGGTTTGGTGCAGATAATGCCCGAACAACCGTTGCGGACGGCTTCTTCAATGTACAGATGCGTGTCGCCGGTATCGCTTTTGAGGGCGAGAAACAACGTGCCGTCCACTGCATCCAGCGGATCAAGCGCGAACTCGGTAAAAATCTGGGCGGCGGGTTCCCCGAACAACTGGCCTGAACTGGCTTCAAGAATGTCGTAAAGACTAATCATGGGCGTTTTATCTGTGCGCGGATTGGCACGTTTGTATATGGTCAAATCGGACTCAGTATAGCATCCGGTATCGATGGCAGCGAATGAAGAAATGGGGCCGCTCACACCGCCCCTTGTCCACTGTGACGCAAGACCATAGAATCCCTGTATGGATAACTTGACTGCAAAAACACTCGTTCTACGCATTGCGCTGCTGGTCATACTGGCAATTCTGCTGATTGCCTGTCAGGGTCGCGGCGATTCATTGGAAGACTTGCCGACCCGTTCTCCATCTGTGGATGCCATCGGCACAGCAATCGTCCTCACCGAAAACGCGCCGCCGCCCGGTTTTCGTGATCCGCAATCCTTCCCGCAGATTGACGCCAACCTCGACCAACTGGCGAACTGGCGCTATGAAGTGACGTTCGCCTTCGATGGCGTGTTCAGCGGTACGCCGCGCCCTGCCGCCACCCGGACCGAGGCGCAGGTGTGGTTCAACCGCATCGACACTTCGCGGCGTGTGGTCGTGCAGGCATCCGGCATTGTCAACGGGGAGCAGACGGATACGCCAATCGAGCGCGAGGGCGTGCGCAAGGGGCCAGATACGTTTCTGGTACAGGGAAATACCTGCCTGGGTGGTGCCAACGGAGCCGCCGCCGCTGTCGCCGACCTGCGGGCCGGAGATTTAATCGGTGGCGTCGGTCATGCTGCCCCCATCAGCCGCCTTGCTACCATTCATGGTGAAGAAGTCTGGCGATATGAGTTCAGTCCGGCGGATTTGACCATTCCCGGTATCGACTTTGTGGAAGGTGGCGGTGTTACGTCAATGACAGGCGAATTGTGGATCGCACCGGAGCATAACGCGGTCATTCGCTGGTGGGCGACGATGGAAGTAGAGGACGCGATTTTGCCCGTTCTCTCTGTCGACCCGACCAGCGCCGCCCCGGTTAGCGGACAGTTGATCATTCGTTACGACGTGTACGAAATCGGCATTGACCCCAATATCACGGTCCCGTTCGGGTGTTAGTAGAGTTTGCGGTAAACAGTTTTCAGTCGGCACCAAAATTCTTGCGCTCCTCGACCGTCCAGTCAAGCATGTTGATATGCTTCTGCGCCGAATTCAGGATGATCGACAGCAAATCGGCTTTGTCGCGGTCGGATAGACTGACGCCGCCGTCTAAATCCGCCTGTAGAAGCTGCACCGCCGCCATGATCTGCCCGGAGTACTCGCGTCCGTGTGCGGTCAGGACGCTCAGGTGATGGGCGACTAGCTGCCGGTATTCGTCGCTGTTCGTATCCATATCAATAACCTCTGTATCGTGTACATCTGCCGCGATAGCAGCGTGCGATTGAGTTCGCGCAAATTAAGCGTTCTGCTTGCCGTAGATGTCTACCAGTTGCTTCTTATCGATTTTGCCCGGTCCCGTCTTAGGGAGTTCATCCACGAACACCACCCGGCGCGGGACTTTGTACTTCGCCAGACGTTCGCCCATAAAGGTCAGCAGATCATCGGCGGGTAGCAGGGGGCCCGG
>DAOTXA010000070.1:0-4158 GCA_034435595.1 Anaerolineae bacterium
CACGGCTCAACCCATAGCTAAAGCGGCTTCTATCCAACTGCCAACGTTTATCCAGGGGGAAAAAAGCCTTGTTGGCAATTTTCACAATAATAATATGGGCGTTTGACTACCACTTCACCACTACGGGTACTGATTTGCTTCGGCTTTTTTCCTTTGTACCGCATCTTTTGTCCACAATGGGAACACATCTCATCCGGTTTTGGCGGTTCCTGTTGCGTTTCTGTCAACGCTTGCGTGACATCCTCTCCTGCCCGCTGGCGTAAGGCTAATGCTGCATCTTCGATTTCTGTTAGACTCAGTTCGCTCTCTGGATCCAACTTCTCCAGAAGATCGTCTAATTCCTCTGCGTATTCTTGTAACAACCGTTCTTTCAGGCTTTGTTTCTTGTTTTTCATTGGTCTCACCTTCGCTTTGGCTCAGTTTAACCAATTTCGCCCCCAAATCCGATTGCCCTGCTATCACTACTTTATGAGAAGCAAGCCGGTGGCGGGCGTGCTACAATATGTCGGATCAATTCATTGCGGGGGGAATCGTGAATGAGTAAGCAAGACATAGCGCAGGAATCTGGTGGGAATTTACAGGGCATCTTGATCGGGATCGCCGCGATTCTTGCGATCATCATCGTCGCGCTTTTCATTCTCTTTCAAAATGCGCAGAACGATCTCACTGAAACACGTCAAAACGCGACGGTGATTGCACAACAGGCCGCGACCAGTGACGCCCGTGCAGATTCTGCACAGGCCGCGGCGACCGAAGCTGCCGCCAACGCGACCACCAGCGCCGGAACTGCCGCCGCTGCCGAAGTCGCCCGTGAAACCGCCGTTGCACAGGCAACCGTCGCCTTCAATGTGCAGGGAACTGAACAATCACTACGTGCACGGGCTGATGCTACCCGCGAAGCCGCCTTCGACGCGCAGACGACCGCAGTCAGCGCAGCAGAACAGGCGCAGGCCGAAGCGACTGAAGAGGCCAACGCCCGCGCTACTTCTGATGCACAGGTGCGTGCTGCCGAAACCGCCGCTTTCTCAGCCAATGTAGACGCCACAGAAGCGGCGTTTGCTTCCGCATCTACCCTGCAAGCGGCTGCCACCGCTGCCACTGTTGCCGCCATGACGCAAAGCGCGGACACAATCAACACGCTTGAATCTATCAACGCGCAGACCACCGCCGATGCAGAAGTAGCTGCGGCTGCCATGGCTACCCTTGAATCTGCAAACCAGCGAGGAGCAGCTACGGCTACCGCCGCTGCCAACACTGCCGCAACACAGGCGGCCTTTGCGACGATTGTCGTAGAAACCAGCCAGCCCGCTTTCGCTACTGCGCGGGCAATATTGGATGCCGGGGCGACTGCGAACGCGCAACTCGTCGCCAGTGCTACCGCTGCCGCCGCCAACGCTCAGGCGACACTGGATGCAGCGACAACTGCAAATGCGCAACTCGCCGCCAGTGCTACCACTGCCATCACCGGCGCTCAGGCGACACTGGATGCCGGGGCGACTGCAAATGCGCAACTCGCCGCCAGTGCTACCACTGCCATCACCAACGCTCAGGCAACACTGGATGCAGCGACAACTGCAAATGCGCAACTCGTCGCCAGTGCTACCGCTGCCGTCACTAACGCTCAGGCAACACTGGATGCCGAACGCGCTAGCTTCGATGCGACGCTTGCCGCCATCATCGCCCCGGCAATCACCGATGAACCGGGCGGTGCAGGCCCCGCTGATTCTGATGAGGATGCGGGCGCGATCCCCACACCCGCACCTGATTCACTGGTGGAAATCGTTCAAATCCTCGGTGCGGGCGATGCAACGTTGGAAGAAGTCGTACTCATCAACAGCGGCAACACCCTTGATCTAAGCGGATGGACGCTTTCCGACCTGGACGGCAACACGTTTACCTTCCCGCAGAATATCCGCCTGTTCTCACAGGGTGAAATGCGGGTGCGCACCCGTACCGGCGAGAACACGCCCGTTGTCTTCTACTGGGGATTGGATGCGGCAGTATTTGGCGAACCGGGCGACGCGGCGATTTTGCGAGATACCGATGGTATCGTTCAAGCGGTCTTTGAGTTGCGCGAATGATTGACGTGAATAATTGAGCCAATGAAAGGGCTATCTGGACCCTATGCCCCAACTGCCTGAAGCGCTGCTAACCTTCGTCCACATCAGCGATACACACGTCCACAGCAACCCCCGGCACACCGGGGCGCATGTGGATTTTACGTCACGAGATGGTGTCAACCGTCTGGTAGACGCGATCAACGCGCTGCCCTTCCCGGTGGATTTCGTGCTGCACACCGGGGACATCATGACTGATCCCACCGAAGAACGCGAGTACATGGTCGCCCGCTACATGCTCGGCGCGTTGAACCGGCCCGTACACTATCTAAGCGGCAACCACGACAAACCACGCTTCATCCAGTCGGTGTTGATGAACCGCGCCGCCGCCGAAATTACGCCCACGCTCGATTATGTCTTCGATCACAATGGCGTGCAGGTCATTTGCATCGACAGCAGCGTTGATGAGGACGATACACACTACGGTCTGTTGGAGGATGTGCAATTGGACTGGCTGGACGCACAACTCGACCCTGACGATACGCGACCAATCATCGTGGCGACGCACCACCATCCGATTCCGCTGCTGGCCCCATGGCTGGATAATATCGTGCTGCAAAACGGCCTCGAACTCCACGAGCGACTGCTCAAGGTCCGGGACCGGGTGCGCGGCGTGTTCTACGGGCATATCCATGAGAACATCTGCACCACCCGCGACGGCATCAGCTACTATAGCGTCCTCAGCGGATGGTTCCAGACGCGCACGTACTACGGGCAGTTTAGCCCCGCCAGAGACCCGATGCCCGAACCGGGTTTCAACGTAGTCACGCTCACTCCCGAAGACACGTTCGTGCGCCGTTACCGCGTCCCTTTGCGGTAATGGCGCGTACACTTTTCGCACCAGACCTACTTCAAGGTCAGGCTGATCGGGCAGTGGTCGGACCCCAAGATATTGGCGTGGATTTCCGCAGTTTCGACATCATCGCGCATATCGGGCGTGATGAAGAAGTGGTCGATGCGCCAGCCAACGTTGCGTTCGCGTGCGCCGCTGCGGTTCGACCACCAGTTATACGCACCTTCCAGCGTTGGGTTCAGATCACGAAAGATATCGATATACCCCTTTTCGACCACTTCGTCGATCCAGGCACGCTCCTCTGGTAAAAAGCCGGTCGTCTTTTTATTCTGTTTGGGGCGGGCGAGGTCGATCTCGTTGTGTGCGGTGTTGATATCGCCGCAAAAGACGACGCGCTTGCCATCGGCACGCAGCTTTTCGGTAAATTCGAGAAATGCCTTCTTATAGCGCATCTTATAAGGCACGCGGCTGTGATCGCGGCTGCCATTCGGGAAGTAGGCGGTAATATACACGAAGTCGGGGTATTCGGCGACGATGGTGCGCCCTTCGACATCAAATTCCTCGATACCGAGGCCAATCTGCACCGAAAGCGGCTCGGTTTTGGTGAAGAGTCCGCAGCCACTATAGCCTTTTTTCTCCGCGCTGGCCCAGTAGGTCTTGTATCCGGCGGGCGCTTTGAGTTCGTCATCCAACTGGTCAGGCTGCGCTTTTGTCTCCTGCACGCCGAGAATGTCAGGTGCGGCTTTTGCCAGCCAATCGAGAAAGCCTTTTTTCTGTGCGGCGCGGATGCCGTTCACGTTCCATGAATAGAGTTTCATCAATAATCCTGTGTTAACCGTCAACAACGGCGCTCATTGTAGCACGGAGTTATTGATGCGATTATGCAAGTCTCCTGTGTGTATGCGATCTTCGCTGCGTTAGATCGGGCGTGGGCGCTTATCCGCCTTTGGGGATCGCCAGTACCGCATTCCCGGAAGCGACATAGATGACGGCGGGACTGTTCGACACGACCACGTCAGACGCCAGTTCCAGCAGTGATTCGTCGAACACGCGGTAGCTGGCGTGGAACGTCCCCACCAGCCCGACTTCGTAGATCGTGCGGTTGTTGCGACTTAGCACATAGATTCGCTGCCCGACGGCGCTGCTATCGACGTACATTGCCGTCGCGCTGTTGAACTGCTCCTGCTGCACCTGCGAGGGGAACCCCGCATAGGTGAACGGCTCGGCTAGCCCATTTTCAAAGGGGCG
>DAOTXA010000071.1:0-3385 GCA_034435595.1 Anaerolineae bacterium
GGTACACCGTCCACTGTTGCCGAGGCGACGACTTCCGGCGAAATCACGCTTTCTGGCTGTGTGGGCAAAAACGGTGGAGCCTCATCCGGCGGCGCGAGCAAAATCAACACTGTGGCGAACGTGATCGCCCCGGCGAGCAATAAACTGCCGATCCCGACGATCCAGCGCCAACTGATGCCCCGCCTGCGCGGGGGCGGCATCGTCACCGGGCGCATCGTCAACGAGGGACTGGTATCCTCATCAATACCCTGCAAATTCCCCTGCTGTTGGTCGAACTGCGGATCATGGTTGGTCATCGGTTCCGCCTGCGATCTATTTCATTCAATAGGCGGTCCATGCTAATGCGGGGTGCGGATTGTGGCAAGAGTCACCCGTTCGGCGTCGGGTGAGCGTGGGGTTAAGGTCAACGAAAGGTCAAAGGATAAAAGGGAAAGAAAGGGCGAAGGCACAATGACGCAGAGATTCGCAAAGTAATACACAAGACCGGTCGCATCATGCACAGGCCGCTTGACGGTTTGGAGCGCACACAATATGATCGCCGGTATGTTATTTGAGAGGACTTGATGAACACACTGCAACGAATCGTTGATAATACGCCGAAAACATCGCTATTGCAGACCGTCGCTCGCTGGATATTGGGGGTCGCCCTGCTATATGCCGGAATTGGACATTTGACATTTGCCCGCGAGGAGTTTCTGGCACAGGTCCCGCAGTGGGTTCCGCTGAACAGTGATCTGGTCGTCGTGCTATCAGGGATTGTCGAAATTGTGCTGGGTGCGGCGCTGATTGTGCTGGCACGGTATCGTGCGTTGGTGGGATGGGCCACCGCTCTGTTCTTCGTGGCGATTTTCCCCGGCAACATCGCGCAGTATCTCAACGGCACTGACGCCTTTGGGCTGAACACCGACCAAGCGCGTGCGATCCGTCTGCTGTTCCAGCCGTTGCTGGTGCTGTGGGCACTGTGGTCAACGGGGGCGTGGGCAGCCTGGCGGGCGCATCATGCCGAAGGCGAAACATCATAACGCGAAGCAAGGGCAAAAAGCCAAACAATCGCGGGCGCGAAGAATGCAGCCCCTACGAAAATGCGGAGTATAATGTAGGGGCACGATTTTTCGCGCCCTGACTTATTGAATTCCGGCCTATTGTTCGCCTTTATTCTTTACGCTTTTGCGTTATCACTTTATTCCATCTCTGCGTCCTGATATACAAGCGTTTCGGGATAGAAAGCGTACCAACCGAACCAGAACGCCAGATGTCCGCCGAGACGGTCGAGCGTTTGTTCGTCCGGGCCGATGAGCGCATCTTCAGTGACGCGCCATGCGTCGCCGTTCTGGTCGATCACTTCACGCGGGCCACTGCCGGGTTCAAAGGTAAAGTCACCGCGATCATAGGCACGCACCGATGCACCACCCGGTTCAAAGAACTCGCGGGTTGCCGACTCGCGGGAGAGGATGACTACGTTCTGTCCTTCGACGGTATCGTTCGATACCTGTTCAGGGATGAGCAGCCGCAGCGGATAGGCTTTTGGCATCCCATCAATCACCAGCGCGAAGATGATCTCTTTGTTCTCGTTAACTTCTTCGTTCTGCTGGAACACCGGGAACATGATAAATTCGGGGTCGTTGAAGTAGTCTTCGTAAGCCGCGCCATTGGTGTAATTGCGGGCAAAGCCCGTCTCCAGACTGAGGACGCTGGTATCAGGGTGTGTTTCAAGCCACGTCGCCCAGTCCGTCACCACAACCGGGAGGATATCGAGGCGCACGTCCGTCCCTGCCAGCGGACCGAAAGCCGGTTCGCCCGTGAGCGCGTTCCAGACGGTATCGGTGTTGCGGTCGTACATCAGCTTGTTGGAGCGCATCAGCATCCCCGTCGAACTGAATTCCAGCATAACAGTGGCGTCGGGGTCAGCGTCGGGGTCAATGTAGGTAGCAGCGATAGTCGGATCATAGAGGACGCCCGCACCACATAAGGTGCAATACGCCAGCATAACCGGTGTGCCGTCCACATTGCCTCGCGGACCTTCGGTAAGGCCGAGTGCGTTATCCTCATCGGGCAAAATCTCAGCGACATCCGCCCATTCCGAATCGCGCCAATCGAGCGTTTCCGGTTCGCCCAGCCAACCAATCGACGGGCAATCCGCCGAAGTACCGACGACCTGCACAAAAGTCGCGCCGTCTACTTCAGCCATCGCAATCGCCGCGAAAGGCGCAGGGGCGCGGAAGTCACACACGACCTCGCCGCCGGGTGCGTCGTACAGCGGCGCGTGCCCGATTACGTCGTTGAACATCTCGTGCCAGTTCAGCAAGCGCAGCGGATACGCCCGCGCATCGCCATTCATATACACACCGAACACGAATTCATCCTGTGCCGGGTAGCTGCAATCGTCCCCACGACAGTAGTTTTCGACCACGCCAGAACGGGGATCGGTATAGGTGATTTCCAGTGCTTGCTCGGCGGCTTCTTCGGGGGTGATTTGCGGCGAGTTCACCAGCGAGGGGATACCGTCTACGACGACACCACCCCACACCGCTTCTGCCAGATTGATGCGTGCCGTTTCCTGCACACCGTCGAAAAAGCGCTCAAAGTTGGGGTCAATCAGTGTGCCGAGCAACGTACCTTTCCAGGTATCGTAACCGGGCGGCAGCGGCATATCATTGGCAGATACATAGATCAGGTATTCCGACCACTGCGGCTCCAAATCCTCGCCGATGAGCGTATTGACCGCATCATAAATTGCGGTACGGACTTCGGGCAACTGCACGAATCGCGCCAGATCGACCATTGCCGGGACGTACAGCGGGTCGCCGTGATCTGCCAATTGCGCGAACAGGGTGCGCGGGTCTTCGACTTCATCCTCAAAGAACTGGTTGAGCATCCACAACATCGTGGCTTCGTAATCTGCGAAATCGACAGGGGCCTCGTCCTGTGCGCGACTCTCTGTCGGTGCACTAAAAGCCAGCACCAGCACAGCCAACGCGACCGCCCCGGTGAACACGAGTCGTTTCATCATCTTAATTGCTCTCCTCATGGGTAATCAATCACAGGTATAGGTGTGATACTGCGGCATAACGCGCCGTATTGTATAACAAGGTACGCACCAATCCTTACGTGGAGGTTGCAGATTTCACTGGACCCGGTTGGGACGATCGTGGTTGGGCGCTGTTTGCCGTGGCGTGTGAAAGGGGCAGGCACAGGCCTCCGCTGGCAGAGCTACTCACTGATGGGACGCACAACCGCACAACGAAAACCGATAAAGTCGTCCGAACTCGTCGCAATGACCCTGTTGCGAACCGCGCCGCGCAAAAAGTACTGAGGATTGAAGAGAGAACCACCGCGCACCGCCCGCGGCGGACCGCCCGCGTCCAAATTCTCGCGTCCGTCACCG
>DAOTXA010000072.1:0-3701 GCA_034435595.1 Anaerolineae bacterium
TTTTTTTGCGACAATTTTACCCTTGAGAGTTGTTACAATTTGTGACATTAGCTGCCGGGAACTAAAAAACCCGGACGCGGGTCCGGGTCAATATGGGCTTGATGGCGTATGCGGTTCGCCTGAGCGCAAGCGGCTAGCGCAAGCGCAAACTTTGTGCCTGAACCTCGTCCATTGCGTCAATGGTATCTTGCAGGCTGCTGACCTCGTCTTGAATGTCGAGGCGAAGACGCTGGGCGCGGCGGCTATCCACTTCTTTTGTCCCCAGCAGCGACATCTGCGCGTAAATTGTGCCAAGTGACGACAGTGTGCTTTCCAGTTGAATTTCCGCCCGGCGGACGCTGTTGGCGGTCGCTTCCAGGTTGGCAAGCTGCTGCTCTAACTGGTCGATCTGCCGTTCGAGATCGCGGCGGACATCTTCATCGGTTTCGCGTTCCAGCCGGATGCGCGTTTTATCCAACTGCTGTGGGACCATGCGCCGGTCGCGTTCGACCAGTTCGTTACTCTCGAAGGAATCGACGTGCTCGGCGAGGCTGTACATGTGGTCAATCCAGTTATTCACGTCATCGACTGTGTCGAGCAAGCTCGTGCGCAACGCGCCATTCGCCCGTTTTGCCAGTGTGACCATATTGCTGCGATATTCCAGCGCGTCAGATAGGCGCTGCTTGGAGACGCGATTCTTGATCGAGTTCAGGTCGTACTGGCGCTCGAACTGCCTGGTCATCGCTTCTTGCGAGGCCTGCGGATCGGTGATGGTCGCCACGACAAAAGCCGCTTCTGCCAATCCACCGAGGACAAGCCACATCCACTGCTCCCAGAAGGGCAAATTTGCCGCAAGATCAACGCCAAAAAACAGCACCATCGTCACAATGAGCGTGACGGCGGTCTGCCAGCTTAAGAGTGCGTTCTGTAGAATTGCGCCGAATGCGCGTTCACGGACATTGTTTGACATAAGTCATCGTCTCAATCTTTGCTTATCGGTCGCAAGTGCGTCCCCATCTCAATACCGTATACGTGAATTTATGGGGCAAAGTTCCGTTAAGAACCGGATGGTTCCCGCGTTCTGATACGACTCTGATTATAGACCGCTGTTTGCGAGGCGACAATGAAAAAGGGCGCAACTTGTGCGCCCGGTTCAATCAATTCTGATGGTTTGTAGTAACACGGCACACCGTACCGCTACAGCACGATGATCTTCTGCGCGACACGAAGCTGGCGCGGGAAATAGGGCAAAAACTCGAAGAAGTTCTTGTATTTGCCGCCGACCTCGTTTAGATAGCGCCGGAGTACGCTGACCGTCCCCGGCAGCAGGGCCATGCCGTGTGCCTTCTTCTGCATCAGGACGTAGGCTTTGTATTCGGCCTCATCGACGTATTTCTCAAAATACATCGCCGCGCACGCCATCACAAATAGCGTGGAAAACTGATCTTCCCAGCTTGGGTGCGTGGCCTTGAACTGGTCGCTGACGGGAATCTCGTTTTTGGTGACTTCTGCCAGTTCGTCGCCGTGACTGCGCAAATATGTCAGCAGCAGAATGCGCCCGAACGTACTCATAGCGATCTGATACGAGTGCGTTTTGACCGTATCTTCGTCGTAGGGCCAGGGCGGGCTTTCTCCCCATGCCAGCGGCGGTGGCGCAATGCAATACAGCGTATCGCCAATTTTTAAGCCAATTTCGTGGTCGGTAGGATAGCTGATATTCGGTACAAAAACGAACGTATCTTTAACATCGCCGAGGAAGGGTTTGAGGAACTCTTTGAAGTGCATATCGGCGAAGATATTGGCGGCTTCTTTTTCCGCCTTGGTCCACACGTTGGATTCTGCCTGCCACCACGACGTAATGCGTGTCTGCTCGGCGAAGTCCTTCAGATGGACATTGTATCCCGCGGGGACCCAGCGCGGCATTGCACCTATCGTCATGTCGGGCCATTCCATCAGCATGACGAGGGTAAACAGCGCCTCCAGCGGCGTCCCCTGATCCAACAGGGCCTGCGTCGCCTTGACTACAGGGTGGGCGGTATGCTCGGCAAGGTACTTACGAGTCGCACGCGCATGAGCGTGCGTGCCGTGCGGTTTCTTCTGCTGTGCTTTGTCGGGAAAATCGGTGGCGGCGAGTACCGCAGACATCAACCGAATACGATCTTCCACTTTGACATTGACATCTTCTGTCACGCTGACCTTCGTCCCAGTACTCATGGCGTTGTCCGGCATTGTCCGAATGGCTACTTCCATATTGTAGAAGGCAAAGCCGTTAACGGCAAGCAAACGCATCTTAAGGGTAGGTTCATGGTCAGATTGTCGCGCAAACGGTCGCATAACGCAAATGCGACCGCGTCTTATAATCTTGCCGTCAGGACGCTCTGTCAGGACGCTCTGTATGGATGTGGAACAGGCAGGGGGTAAAAAGCGATTTGAGAAGTGACCGGGGCAAAGCGACCACGCACTTCTCTAACGGCTTGTCTAACATTGCCCATCACTTTTCTCACGCTGGTTTATCCAGCACACGCAGGACGGGGCGCGTACCTTGTTTCATCGCGTGGCGATCCAGTTCAGCAATCGTCTCGCCAGCCGTATAGATGCACTCTTGCAGCAGGCCGACCAACTCGCGCCGGGTCATCCCGGTCTGGCGTTCAAGTTCGCCTTCGCTGGCAGCGTTATGCAGGCTGTCCAGCAGTTCGAGCAGGTCGGCAAGACGGTTCTCGTTCGGTGCTGTTTCTTGCATCATGCGCGTTCCTCGGTTCAATCAAAGCCATTTTCATCAAGTGATACAGGCAAACAAAAAGGGACGTGAGGCTTTTCAGTCTCACGTCCCCGGTGTTGATTGGGAACTCTGGGCGAGGGTGCGATGTGCGCGGGCTATCCGCTGCGTATACATCGCCTCCGTCCTTGAGACTGAAGAAGTCCAATGCGATTCGGGCCATCCGGGTTGGCGCTGGCGAACGCATCAATAACGGCCTGTCCGCTGGCATAACCAGCAGCACCATCATCGACAGCGCCCGGTACGACGCCCCCCTGCCAACCGAACCCATTCCCGCCGAGGAGCGAGAGGGATTCGCGCACGACAAGCGCCGCCAATCCACGGGCACGACCGCAGGTCAGACCGCTGCCGTTATACAGATTGAAATCTGCAAACAGGCGCAATCCACCCTGGGACGCAACCTCAATGGATTGCGGTCTATGGCGCAATGGCGTGGATAAGCCACGAATCAACATCGGTTAGGCACCCTTCTCGACAGTGGTGTCGTCGAGCATAGCGAGAATGGATTCGCCCGTGATAAACACACGGCGCATTCCGCTCGGCTTGCTCACCTGAAGATGACCTTTCTTAATGAGACGCTTTAACGTGCTCAGGCTGATGCCCAGCGCCTCCGCAGCCTCCTGTCGGGAGTAGACTGCGCCCGGTTCGATACGCGGTTTGGCTGTATTGTCCATACCTATCCGTCCTTTTCTTTCCAATAAAAAATTACCACACTTCTGATAGGGCGTCAAGAGATTGTGTTTGATCTTTACTGTCCTCAAAGGGTCACAGAGGGACAGTAAAGAAAGTAGACAAAGTAGAGAAAGAAAACTTAAGTAGACAAAGTTAGCTCAATGGCGGCATACACCGTGACTTTGGTTTCTGTCATGGGGTTGACACCGTTGCGAAAACCATCATAGAATACGCAGCGAAAGGCGATGACGGAGACAGTCCGCCGCACGATGGT
>DAOTXA010000073.1:0-3862 GCA_034435595.1 Anaerolineae bacterium
GATGTTTCTCGGCAAGAAGTTTGGCAAGAACTTCCCCCGTGTACAGAAAGCACTGCGCGACGGCGAAGATGATGTTGTGCGTGAGTATGCCGAAAAGTTGCAGGCGGGTGAGGATGTGACGCTCGAACTTGATGGTGATACGTTCACTGTCACGCCAGAAGAGGTAGAGGTCAAAGTTGTGACTGAGTCGAAAGAGGGCTTGGCGGTGGCAAGTGAGCGCGGTCACGTGGCGGCAGTTGATGTTATGATGACCGATGACCTGATCAATGAGGGGTTGGCACGTGAGGTTGTTCGACGCATTCAGAGTATGCGCAAAGATGCCGATTTCAACGTTGACGATAACATCAACGTAGTTTATGACGCGAGTGAGCGCCTTCAGTCTGCGATCAATCAGTTTAAAGCATACATCAAGGCAGAGACGCTGGCACTCTCTCTTGATGAAGGTGACCCGGCGAATGGATTTTTCACAGCGGAGTTTGTGCCCAGTGAAGATCGTAAGCAAGACACCTCTATTAGAGGCGAGCGTTTGTCAGTAGGTGTGAAACGCGCCTAGACAGAGTTGTAGGAATTCACCAGGAAAATTGGCAAGACAGGCGCTATAATAAGCCTGTCTTGTTTGTTTTTGTCGCAATTGCAGTACGAAATTAACGAAGCGAGGATTGTACTTTGTTCAAAATCGCCAATAAGTTCGGTGCTGCTGATGGAGTAAAATCCCCATGACCGAAAATACCGCATCACTCCAGTCTCTACTACAGTTTGCGCTGCCACTGGGAACTGTGCTAGCGGCTGGTCTACCAGAGGCAACGGTCACATGGGCCGTCAATGTACGCGCACAGCCTCCGGCCTTTCCCGATATTTATGGTGGTGAAATGGCGCTTGTCTCTATGGATGTGCTGCGGAGTTACGACAACCGGATCACGCTGGCAGAAGTCGTGGAAAGCCTTGCACAGGTGGGTGTTGCTGCGATTGCCGTAAAGGAGGAAATCTCGCCGACAGCGTTGGCAACAGCGGGTGAGTTGCAGATTGGCTTACTGGCGCTGCCAGAGAATTCGAGCTTGCCCGGTGTGGAACGTGCGGTAAATCGTCTGATCCTCAATCAGTCTGCCCAGCTTACACAGCGAGCGTTGGAAATTCAGCGACAGTTGAGTCAATTGGCAGCAGAGAATCGGGACCTCAACAGTTTGCTGCAAATTCTTGCGCGTGCCGCGGGGAAACCCGTTGTCTTGCATGATGATGCCGGGGTACTCATGGCGCAAATTTATCCAAATGTATCTCGACGAGGGGTGCCGACACGTACACTTGCGCAGGGTATTCCGTATAACGAGTTTCAGACCTGGCTGAACGATGAAGTCTCAAAGCAGCAAGGAGCAATTCTGGCAAGCCCGATTGGTTTCACTACGGTGTTGAAGGTCGAAAAGCGTGTGGCGGGTTATCTATCTCTGGTTGAACCGGATGACACTCTGAATGAGTTCGACCGTCTGTTGTTGACTTACGGCGGGGATGTGTGCGCAATTGAACTGGCGAAGAATCGAGCGGTTGAATCTGCTGTTGAACAGGCTCGTGGTGATTGGGTACAAATGTGGCTGAGTGGTACACCGGCAGATGATGATTTGTTGTCAACAAGGGCACAACAAGCCGGGTTCGACCCTGAAATTTCGTATGTGGTCGGCGTGTTTCGAGCAATGACTGAGGCTGGCGCTGTACTACCGCTAGAATCTTTGATCGCGCTTGTGCGAGACGACATGGCGCGTCGTCAGATTGATGGCGCGATAGGGCAGTACGTAGACGTGATTGTTGTACTTTATCCGGTAGATAGTGGTGCGACGGTACCGCGCACGATGGTTGAGGAAGTGCGTGCCCGTCTGGCGTCGCGTACGCCAAGTGGTCTGGTTTCAGTTGGCATTAGCCGTCCTGTGAGTGGTTTATCTACCCTGCGTGAAGCTTATCGAGAGGCGAAAGATGCCTTGAGTATTGCAACGCAACTGGGCGATGATGAAAGCTCCACCTACTACGGCGATCTCAAGTTATATCAGCTATTGCTGGCGCTAAAAGAACGCAATCTTGATCATATGCGACGTTTCTTTGACGAGTCTTTGCGCCCGCTGGTGGATCATGATGAGCGTAAGCAGGGTGATCTTGTGCGTACCTTGACTGGATTTTTTGAAGCGAACGGAAATCTCGCCAAGGCTGCCACCGATCTGGATGTGCATCGCAATACACTAGTTTATCGATTGGAGCGAATTAGCACATTGACGGGATTAGATTTGAACGATGCCGATAATCGTCTGATTTTGCATCTGTCATTGAAAATCCAACGTGTTTTGGCGACAATGCCACATGAAGATCGTCTGCTACGATCGTAAACCGCTTGCCTTACTAAGCGGCTTGACGTATCATATTAAAATGTAACGCAGCACGCTTATGTGCAAGAGAAAGCGGCGCATCGCTGAATTGCGCGACTACATTGAGGAGTTGAATAATGCCGATTGAATTTTATGACGTGAAATTGAAGCAGAAGGTCCAGATTGACGAAAGCAAGGTTCGCAAGACTACCTTCCAGACCAAGAATGGGCAGACTCGTTATGGTCTGCGTGCCACGACGGAAGATGGTCGCAATCTGACGAAGTTCGTCAGCAAGGCGAACTGGGACGAACTGGAAGTTCCGCAAGAGTAGCGTCAACCAATTCAAGCAAGCTAAGAAAAAAGCCCGTAGCATCCAAAATGCACGGGCTTTTTTCCTGCTTGGTTCAGTTAATTTGCGCGGACAGGTGGTGCAATCTTCACGAAGTGATCTTGAGGCCTGCGTAGCAGGGCATAGAGCTTTGCGGTAGCTTGTGCTTGATTGTTGTTCTCTAGCGTTTGGATATAGCGCGTGAGCATCTCATTGATGTCTTCAATACCCGGTTCATCAAGCGGGAAGATGTCTACAATTGATCCATCGGCAATGCGTCGTTTCAGGGCATTGAGGTCGAGTCCCATCTCTGGCTGTACGCGCTGATAGACAACACCTCCGGTCATGCCTGCGCACATCCAGGGGCCGGGGTCGCCAAGAATTAGCACTCGTCCCGAGGTCATATATTCACAAGCGTAACCTTTGAGATTGGCCCGCGCAGCGAGTCCACCCTCATAATCGCGCAGCGGTTCACGGATTTCACCGCCGAACACAACACTTGCTCCACTTAAGCGGATGCAGGCGCGGGTATCAGCGTCGCCCTGAACGATAAAGAATCCGCCTTGTGCACCATAGGCGAAACTCTTGCCGACTGATCCATCGAGACGATTACCGTTGTGGTTCAGCCCCTTTAGGATTGTGACATCGCCACCATGCACGCACTTGGCGACACCATCTTGTGCGCCACCTTCCACGACGATGTGGATTGGTGCATCCAGGAAAGCGGCTAACCCGTTGCCGGGAATCGCCGAGTTGCTAAAGCTGAGATGTAGCGCATTGATTTGATCGGCGTTGGGCACTTCTCCGCGTTTTAGTGCGCCTGCGAGATGGGTTCCAAGTGCGCGGTCTTGCGCCATGACTTGCTCGTCCTCGTAGGTCAGTTCGGTGTCGCCACGGCAAATGTACTCGGTGACAACGGGTGTGATTTGCTTGCTGATGATATTGCGTGGGCGTGTCAGACGGCGTCCGCCGGGTTGGGCGGGTGGTTTAGCGACTGGCGGTACACGACGTGTCAGCACAGTGAGATCGATTGAATCATGCATGTCGATTTGGCGTAATAGGTCTGCTTTGCCGACGAGGTCGGTCATTTTACGCACCCCAAGTTTTGCCGTCCAGATGCGCATGTCGTCTTGCAGCATACGGAACACGTTGACAATGGCTTCTGCTGAACCGCGTTCAGCAAATGGGCGG
>DAOTXA010000074.1:0-8711 GCA_034435595.1 Anaerolineae bacterium
TGCTCGTGGGCTGTGGCGCGGTGGAATCGCTCGTAATCCGCGACAATTGCGCCATGACACTGTGGAACCGTCCCGTTGATGCGCTCAATATCGACATCCCTGAACGCGGGTATACAGGCGACGAGTACACGCTAATGGGCATGGTCCGCGACGGGGCGACATGTGTTCCTATCGCCGGCGCGACGGTGATCTTCGACATGGCAAACGCTGACGGCGAATATGACGGCGTGCAGCAGGGGCGCGTCACCACGAACGAACTCGGCATGTTCATGATTCGCTCGAACCTACCGGGAGTCTACAACGGCGGGCCGCCGCACATTCATCTGTTCGCAGGGGCGGATGACTATACGCCGATTACGATTGGCTACAATATGGTCGGGGATGAATCCGCAGGGTGGGCGGAGATTGTGTTGCACGGATTGCCGGAATCCGGCGGATAAAAGTTATGGCGGCAACCCACCAAAAAGAGAGGCGCTGGATACTCCACGTTGAAGTAGGGAGTATACAGCGCCCAATTTCTATGAGTCGCCTTTAATCTATCTCGCAGATTATGCGGCGTTATTTCAGCTTCTTATAGGCGTTATCGACACCCTTCTTGAGTTCTTGCCATGCCGATTCTACGCCTTTGAGGACTTCGCCGGAAGCGTTGGTGCCGGTCTTGCGCAGTTCGTCGAGGCGACCAGCGGCTTTTTCCATCTCTTCACGCAGTGCGGAAACGTCCTTTTCGACTTCGTTACGGACATCCTCACTCGTCGCGGTGGCGCGTTCCTGCATCGTGTCTACGCTGATGCCCCAGCTTTTGAGGCGTGCGTCCAGCTTATCGACCCAGCCTTTAATATCAGTTTCGAGTTGAGTCGTGTTGCCGGGATCGGGTGCTTCCGGGATCGGTTCGGGATCGGGTGCGCCTTTGATCGGTGTGTTTCCGGTTTCGTCAGCCATATTGCTGTCCTTTCTTGATGTCTAAACAGTTTCAACGAAATCCTTGCTTTTCATTCGCCCTCCCCTCCTCAAAAAACTCTCACGATGACGAGCCAGTGCAGCATCTCGTGATAAGTTTGAAGCCCCCTCTACCCTTGAGTGAGAGAGGATTTAGGGGAGAGATCATACACAATTTACTCGATTTCCAGCTCGTCGTCATCATCCTCGCCCAACAGATGCCGGACCAGGGTTAACATCGTCGGCGGGATGAGGGCCAGCATCGCCAGCGCTAGTTCGGGGTCTTCGGCGTAAGCGTTCTGCGCCTGCTCTAGCAGCACCTTCAACACGTCAATGACGAGGATCATCATTGTTGAAACTTGCCGCAAAACTTCATCAATGAGTTCAGGATCGGCCTGGGCGTTGAGGATTAGCGTACTCGCGCCGATCAGCAGTGGCAGGGTGGCAACGGTCACAAGCTGAACGGCGACGTTGACGGCGGCTTCTGCCAGTTCGTCAGATTCGGCGGTTAGCTTTTCCTGTTGCTTCACGGCTTCGGCGATGCGTGCCATGATCGTCAGTGCCAGACGTTCCGGGGCGCGTTCTTGTGGCGCGTCACGCAGAACCGTCTCAACATCTTGCAGGCGGTTGTATTCACTGGCGGATGCCGGGTTGTCTCTCAATTCCTCACGGAGTTCGGTTTCTTCCTGCGGGGAAAGCAGTCCGTCCAGTGCCTCCTGCATCAACTGCTGCTTGCGATCCATCATCGGTTGAATCCCTCCTGAAGCCTGCTGGCCCGGTCCCCGCCACTGGATGTGCGGGGTTTTTCTTCCAATTTTGCCGCCAGCATTTGGCGTGCGCGGAACAAACGGCTTTTGATGGCGCTTTCAGTCGTTTCCATAATTTCGGCGATTTCGGCGTATGAATAGTCGTACCAGTAGCGCAGAACCACCGCTGCCTTGTAATCGGGCTGAAGTTCGTCAAGCAGTTCCTGCACTTCCTGACTACGCTCGTTAAACAGCGTGACCTGCTCTGGCAGGGGATCATCGCTGGAAAGCGAAAGCGTCGCCGGGGTCGGTTCGTCAATTGATGTGAAGTGCATCCGGCGTTTGCGGATGCGGTCGATACAGTGATTCGATGCGATAGTCAAAATCCACGTTTTAAATGAGCGGTTCTGGTCATAACGGCGCAGATTCATATAGGCACGCAAAAATGCTTCTTGCGCGGCGTCTTCGGCCTCGGTGCGCTCACCCAGCATTCGATAGCATAGATTATAGACCGAGTCCTGAAAGGTATATACGATTTCGGCGAATGCGTCTTGATCGCCGTCCATCGCAGCATTGACCCATTCGAGAATGACCGGATCAGACAACGTTAGCCCCCAATCGCCGGGTCTGCGACCATGCCGCTACCCGGTTATACGTAGCGAAGTGCGGAAAGTTGCGAGGTGTTAATCCGTTGCTGTGCCATTATACCATGCCAAGCGCGGACGGCGAGGAATCTGAGGGCGAGGTGCTATGTTACAATCTCGCCTGATGACGCGACAGAAAGGACATCTCATGAGTGGGCGAACGATGCGAGCGGCGGTCTTTACGGAACATGGCGATGTGGACAAGCTGGCGGTCGTGGATGACTTCCCGGTGCCGGAACCGGGTCCCGGTGAGGTGCGGATCGCGGTCAAGGCGGCGGCGCTCAATCGCCTTGACCTGTGGGTGCGCGTCGGTTGGCCCGGTCTGAAGCTGTCGCTGCCGCACATTGTCGGCTCTGATGGCGCGGGGATTGTGGACGCGGTGGGTGCCGGTGTGACGAGCTATGCGCCGGGGGATCGTGTGGCGGTCAACCCCGGTGTGATTTTGCCGGATGCGCCGCATGATCCCCGTGCGGACTACGAAAATCAGAGCAAATATCTGCGGATTCGCGGTGAGCATCTGCCGGGGTTGGCTTCGGAATATGCAGTCGTCCCGGTGCGCAATCTGGTGTGTATGCCAGAGGATTTTGCCTTCAAAAACGCCGCCGCCGCCGGACTCGTATTCGTGACCGCGTGGCATTCGCTGGTGACACGCGGCGCGATCAAAGCGGGCGAATCGGTGTTGATTGTCGGCGCGGGGGGCGGCGTCAACACGGCTAGCATTCAAATCGCCAAACTCGCCGGGGCGACGGTGATCGTCGTCGGCAGCAATGCAGAGAAATGCGAGCGGGCGCGTCAACTGGGCGCGGATATTACCGTTAACCGCGCAGAAACGCCAGAATGGTCACGCGAAGTGTATAAACTGACGGACAAAGCGGGCGTCGATATTGTGGTGGATAACGTCGGTGAGGCGACACTGGCGAATAGTATGCGCTGTGTGCGCACCGGCGGACGCATTTTGATCGTCGGTGGGACGAGCGGCGCATTTCCACAGGTGGATGTGCGACAGATTTTCTTCCGGCATATTACGCTCATTGGCAGCACAATGGGCACGCAATCTGACTATGAGACGGTGATGCGCCTCGTATTCGACGGCACGCTAAAACCCGTTGTCGGCAAGGTATTTGACCTGAGCGACATCCGCGCCGCGCAAGAGACATTGGCGAACTTCGACGTGTTCGGCAAAGTTGTAATGACGACCTGACGAAATTGACTATACGGGAATATCCGGCAGATCCGTTCCTTGCTCGTCATCCGGCAGCGATAGAACCTCTGGCTCAGCTTCACTTTCACGCACGTCAGACAGCGTATCAGGTTCGATCAACCCCCTTGCCACGGCATCTGATGCGGCTGCGACGGTGTCCTTAACCAGCAGCATTGGTACGCTGTACCCGGCGAGTTCTGCACTTAAATGCTCAATCTCCTGCTGTCGCTGCGGTTCGGTATCCACGTCACGTATGTAAATGACGTGTACCCTTTCGGGTTGCTTTCGGGCGATTTCTGCGTAGATAAATGCATCGTGTTGCGTGCTGTCGCCGATCAGCACAAATGGCAGATGCGCATGTATCTGGAAGATTTCGTTGATGGCAGCTATTTTATGATCACCATGATCGGCTGTTACCCATTGATTATCCGTCAGCCCGATATCCTGCAAGAATAAGGGGCCTTTTGGAATCTGGCGCAATCGCAAGAAATCGATCAGAAAATCGTATAAATTCCACGGGCTGCTACTCACATAATGCATCGGGTTGAATGCATGCCCACCTGCACCATTCTGTAATGCACGATAAAAAGCAGATACACCTGCAAATGGCAGACGAGTATGAGCGTTTTCCAGGAAGGTGTTCTTCACCAGATCAAGATAGCTTAATACACTGCTCTGTAGCACTGTGTCGTCGAGATCACTAATCACCCCGTATTCCGCATTCGGCCCCGGCAAAATAACGTTTGCTGTGGCAGTAATCGGCGTCGTTGGTTCCCATCCGGGAGCAGAAACCAATTCAAGCAATACATCATGCGATAGTTCACTCTTCTTTAAAAAACGCCCTTCGTGCATCATCTGCACGCGAAAGTAGCCCTCATCGTCGGCAGTCGCCATCGATTCCAGAGTGCCCAGTTTCGCTTTCACAACAGCTTCAGGAATCTCATCCGTGGCGAAACGGCGGTACGAGTTGAGCAGGTTTTCCCATGAGGTGTCAGCTTCTTCAGGCGGGCGAATGCCATTGTCTTCAAGCACACGACCGCGAATGGCGATGATCTCGTTATTTCCATACCCTACATATGGCACAATCTGGATCGGGTCTTTGTCGATCCGTCGGCTTGCCCATTGTGAGAGGCGATCAATTTGATTTTCAATGCCCACCAGGATACGTCTGAGACTCTTCTGCCACTCTGACATTTACTTGGTTCCTTCCCGCGAAATTTCCAAACTTTGACCAGCAAAGATAACGGATCATTACATACTTCACCTGGGTCAGGTGGGTCAACTTCTATGAGTGATCTATTATAAGCAGGACTTTCGCTTGAGATATTTTTCATAACACAATCAATCTATGTTTTCCCCGCGGGCTACATTCTTGCAGCTCGCACGAAAATGCAGAATATAATGTAGGGGCGCAATTTTTCGTGCCCGTGAGACACAAAGCGAAGTCCTGATAAGAGAGATTCGCGTTTTTATTCGTCCCTATTCGTGGTTAAATCAGTTTATGACTCTTTATGCTTCGATCATGCGCGAAATTGCCGCGAACGTCGGCCTGCCCTTTTTGCGAGAAGTGGCGCGTCAGCCCGGTGTAAAAGCCGCCTATCGTATCAGCCTGCATTATGGTGACATGCGTGCCCACGATGCTGTGTGCGCCGTCACTATACGAACTGCACAGGTCAACGCGGTGGTGCAAGTCTATTATGTGGGGCGCTTTGACAGTAAGCCGATTCTACGCGGGATGCCGCCTGACCTCTTCACCGGGTGGGCGCAGGCGTTACAGGCCATCAAGTTCGACCGGATGCACGATCAGGACGGCATCGTGCCGTATGGCGTTGATCTGTGCATGGTCGAGCGGGCGTCAGGCGGTTTCGAGCAGGGCGTGATCTTTATGCCGAAGCGTGCTGACGGCGCATACGCTACACTGCTAGGCGCGGTTCGCACCTATCTACCGGAAGTGCTGCGCGAGGTAACGTAAACATGCCCTACACTGAAACCGAGATCAAGCTATATGTGCCAAACCTGGCGACAGTCGAAGCGCGTTTGAAAGAGGCGGGTGCGAAACAGGTCAAACCGCGCCTGTACGAGCGTAATGTCCGCTATGAGAACGCCGACCACACGTTAACCGGACGCGGAATCGTGGTGCGACTGCGGCAAGATGACGCGATCCGTCTGACTTACAAGGAACCGCCCGCTACATCCGGCGATGACGCTGAGATCAGCGATCGCTTTGAGGCGGAAGTCACGGTCAGCGACTTTGAGGCGATGCAGGTAATTCTGGGCAGGCTCGGTTACTATCCACATATGGTCTACGAGAAATACCGCACCACTTACGAACTCGATCACACCGAAGTTGTGCTGGACGAGATGCCTTACGGCAACTTCGTAGAGATTGAAGGCCCGCCGGATGCGATCCGCGCTGTTCGGCAAAAAATCGGCCTGTCGGAGGCGCGGGCGTTCCCGCAGAATTACGCGCAATTGTTCGAGAACGTCCAGCAAAAGCTGTCGCTTGGTTTCCACGATTTGACGTTTGCCAACTTCGCCGGCATAGACGTGCCAGAATCCGCATTCGACTAAGCAGCAGCCTACAGCAATCTTAACGCTGCATCCCTTGCGCTGTGTGCATCCCGGCTATATAGTCGTTACATATTGAACAAACGAAAATTAAACGGAACGCAAGATGGCGCAGAAGCTCAATTCGATGCGGCTGCTAGAACAAAACAACATCCCTTATGAGGCGCTGACCTACCCCACTGAAATCCGCGATGCCGAAGAGGTCGCCGAAGTCCTCGGCGTGCCATATGACACGGTTTACAAGACGCTTGTCGTGCGGGCGGTAGACGATCCCACGCAGAAGAAGCCGTTTCTGGTGATGATCCCATCCGAAAAGCAGCTTGATCTGAAGAAGATGGCGAAGGCGGCGGGTGTCAAAAAGGTGCGATTGGCTGCACATAAAGACGCCGAAGCCATGACGGGCCTACAGGTCGGTGGCATCAGCGCGTTGGCGTTGATGCAAAAGCAGTGGAAGGTCTTTCTGGACAGCAGTGCGACGCAGTTGCAGCATATCGTCATCAGCGCAGGGCAACGGGGTACACAGCTTCGAGTCCCGGTGACGCCGCTGATGCAGTTACTGCGTGTACGCCTGGTCGAAGTCAGCAGCGAGGCAACGTAAATTGGGTTTGAGGGGTATTGGAAGATGGCAGGTCTAAGCAAGAAGCGCCGGGAACAACTCGGTTATAATCCACACCGGACGCCGGAAAATTACTCACTGACCACGGACGGCTACATCGTCACGCAGGATGTCGCCAGCCAGTACGAGTATATCTTCAACCAGCCGGAGGATTTGATCCCGGTCGCACATATCAACCGCAGTTTCCAGGGTTTGAGCGAGATTGTCGCCATTTCGCAGAAGAATGGCGAGCGCTACAGTTTTATCTTCGACATTAGCAACGATGTCTATCAAACGTGGTTACAAGCGCGGCTTGGCCCCACCTATGAGCGCAGCTACGATGGTCCGGCGCGTCAGATCGACCACCGGGCGCGGCGGTAGAAGAGTCGTCGGTTAGAATATTTATCCCAATAGTATCGGGCTATTTTCCCCTGCGGACTGCAAGAATGCAGCCTTACGCGATATTCGCGGTTGCTTCGCCCCACACCCCCACCAGGGAATTTCATCCTCTGGACCCCGAATTTTTAGCAAAGGGTTAAGGGGCGACAGTCTACTATGGAATATGGTGTAAACAACTCGCCATATTTCATCAAAAACCAATCCGCGCCAACAGCTATCGTGAAAGCATATACGCCATCTCGAAGTAGCTATCGGTGATAGAGCGCATCTTGGTGGTGACTTCTGCCAGTGGAACTGTCCCCAACTGGCGACCATCCAGCGCGACCATGACTCCCGACTCCCCCGCCAGCAGACGTTCCAGCGCATTGACGCCCATGCGTGTCGCCAGCAGGCGATCGAACGCTGTCGGGCTGCCGCCACGCTGCGTGTGTCCGAGGATGGTCAGGCGAATCTCAAAGCCGACCTGTTGTGCGTTCAGATAATCGGTCAATTCGGTCACGCGATAGGGTGCGCCTTCTGCGATGACGGCAATGGCGTGCGTTTTGCCGCGAACATAGGCATCTTCGAGTGATTTAGCGACTTCTTCCATAGAGGGCGCGTTTTCCGGGGTAATGACGATTTCTGCACCACCGAGGATGCTGCCCATCAGCGCCAGATAGCCGCAGTTCCGCCCCATCACCTCAATAATAAAGGCACGATTGTGCGAGGTCGCTGTGTCACGCAGGCGGTCGAGCGAGTCAAGGATCGTGTTGAGCGCCGTATCGACACCGATGCTGGTATTCGTCCCCCAGATGTCATTGTCGATGCTGGCGGGAACACCGATCACCGGGACGCCGAGCTTATTCAGCGCCATCGCCCCGCGCAGACTACCATCGCCACCGATGACGACGACACCCTCAATCTCACGTTCGCTAAGGCGGCGCAGTGCCTTCTTTTGCCCCTGCGGTGTCTTGAATTCATCGTTGCGTGCGGTCTGTAAAATCGTGCCGCCGCGTTGCAGAATACCGCTCACTTCGCGGCTGGTCATCAGGCTCATATCCCCATTGAGCAGGCCCGCATATGCCTGCCGGATACCATAGACTTCAACGCCGTGTTCCAGACCGGCACGCACCACAGCGCGGATCGCCGCGTTCATTCCGGGTGCGTCACCCCCGCTGGTCATTACCGCGACTCGCTTCATAGGTCGCTTCTCTCCTGTGTCAAAGCGCTTTCGCCTATCTTTTGGCACGAAAGCGTCAATCAGTTCACAAAATCGCCGGATTCAACGCAGAAGTATACCCCGAATGCGTTAAGTAACCGTGAAGTCTTCACAGAATTACCGGTCATCCGGCAGCCGTCCGCAGATTGTGCGATTCAGCCTCAAACGCACTATGTTACCGCCTATTCGGGTTTATCGAAAACCTGAACATTGTCCCGATCTTGTACGATGGTCAGCAGGTCAATCATCAGATCGTCGCACATGCCCGTCGAATGATTGGGGAATTCCAGCACGCGACTCGCTTCACCGTCCTCCACTGCTTCAATGATGATAGAGAAGCGGTCGTTGCCGGGATACTTGATGAACAACCCGTGTAGACGGCGCAGGCGGCGACGGTCGGCGTCATCGTTGCCAGAACGCGGGA
>DAOTXA010000075.1:0-4608 GCA_034435595.1 Anaerolineae bacterium
CGCAAACATGCGTGCCAACGTACCCTATCCTGCGCCCGATTTCTATGCCGGACTCGCCGCCGATGTCCCCGAATCACTGACCACATGGCTCGTCGCTGATGAAAGCCCGCTGGCGAATATCGCCCGCGATGCTCTGTTGAAAAATCTACGCCTGCATTTCTTCGGGCAGCTCGCCGACGAGCGCAGCGGCTGGGGCGAGCATTTCGCGCTGCCATTACTGCTCTACGCTGTGACCCTATTCGGCCCGTGATGCCGCTACCGGCCTGCGCACCAGTTCCAGCAGACGCGGAACATCCTGCGTTAGCACCGCCGGATCACTGCGCGTCTCAAATACCCCGCCAACACCGCCATATTCCAGCGCGACGATTTCCGGTGTGGGCCAATCGCTGCTGTGAATATGTGCATACACCGCATCGACCAGTTCCCAGTCAGCTTCACTCATGGCATAGTGATCGTTCCAGCGACCGTGTTCGTCATCCCACGCCACACCCGTTACATGCAGTTCGCGCAGTGCCGATGTCGGCAGCCCATCCATAAATTCCCGCAACGGAATATCCAGCATTAACGCAGAAATGCGCACATGCGCCGTATCCAGCAGCAGACCGGCCCCGGTCACTTCAATCACACGAGTCATGGTTTCTGGCAGCAATGCCGCGTTTGGAATCGCATATTGTGGGCGTGCGTCGTGGGGCGCGTTCTCGACGATCACGCTTTCTATGCCAAAGCGCTGACCGAGTGCTTCTACATCCCGCACACATAACTCAACCACGCGATTAATATCCGCTTGTGTGGTGGATTCCATCGCCATGCCTGGAAAATTGTCGATGTGCGGCGCCAGGTGGATGTTCACAAAGGGCGTGCCGGTCTGATCCCGCAAATCCGCCAGACGCGACCATACCGCATCGTCAGCGGAGACACGCCCCGTGAACAATGGAAAATGAGCATATGCCGGGCAGATAGCCCCTGCTTCCGCAATCATATCCGGCCAATCTGGGCATTTGAACAGATCAAAGTCGATGGTCTGTGCGGCAAACAAAGACGCCGCTGGTTTCGAGTAGTTGACTGCGAGTCTCGTGGTCGGACGCAAAATGACCTCCCCATTAGCGGATTCGAGAAAACGCATCATACTTCCAATTACGACCGCGCCTCAACCGCCGTTTGACATACGATGCGACTATGAGCGCAGTGTCGCCCGCATCCGATCCGGGAACAAAAGCATGTTAATCGCGTCGTGAATATGATGGACCACCGCGTCTGCCGCCAGCAATGCCGGTATCGCCAACCCTTCGTCACCCAGCACCGCAATCGATAACGCCGCCACCTTGAACATCGCCGTGTCATTCGCCCCGTTGCCAATCGCCACCACTTTATCCGCACCCAATTCGTGGATAATCTCAGCTTTTTGCTCCGCACCCCCGGTGATAATCGTCGCCTCAAAACCCAGAATGCGGTTGATCTCGCGCTGCTTGCCGTGGGTATCCGCCGTCAACATCTGTACTTTTAACCGCCGCCGCAGAATATCAAGCAGCGGCTTGACATCTTGAATCAACCGCCCATCTGTCGCCAGTGTGCCATTCACGTCAAACACAGCATGTTCAAGCGTGAACACACCGCGTTTTGGGATGTCGATTTCGATCATGGATCGCACCTCCTATGCGTATTGTTTGTTATTCGTCAGTGGATAGCCATTCGCGGGCCAACAATCCATACAAGAGCATGTCATAGCGCTGACCGTCACGGCGCAAAAATTCGCGGTAGACCCCCTCATGTCGGAAGCCCATGCGCTCGTACAACGCAATCGCACGCGTGTTATAACTGAATACAGTCAACTGTACGCGATGCAAGTTTAATTCGCGGAAAGCAAAATCCAGCGCCAGCGAAATCGCCTCGTAGCCGTACCCCTGCCCACGATGAGCCGGATCACCAATAGCGATGCCTAGCCCCACAACCCCATGTTGCCATTGAACGCTGTCAAGTTCGATCCAGCCGATGAGCGCATTCGACCCCGGCAGGCGAATCGCAAAAGTATACGTGCTCTTATCCTCCGACAAATCGCGTATCCACCTGCGCCAGTGTTCCGCCGAACGCGGATATGCAGGCGTTGAATCCGACAGGCGCATGAAATCGGGATCGTGATACCATCCCGCAATTGTGGGCGCATCACCCTCAGCGAGTGCCGACAACGTCACTCGCTCACCACGTAATAACCCCTGTAATGACATGCATTTCTCCAATCCAGTTGCTGCCCCGGCACAGTCTACCATCCCCATCATCGGAAAGCGAAAGCGGCGGTCTATAGCGATCTATAAGTGATCTACAGTGAAAAAAAGACTATGATCGCCAGCGGTTGCACCGCCAACCTCGTCTATGGTACACTGCGAACAAATTCTCTTCTAAAACATGTTGTGTACCGTATCCTATCGTGTTAGACGACAACTCGGAACCTCCTCGATCTTATCAGCGTAGATGTTTGTTCTCCTGCGCCGTGCTGCAAACAGATGGTTTGCGCCGGTTTTTTGTGTTATTTAGCCCAATAGACAGAGGAAACTAGCTGTGGACAACAGCACATTCGGTTTGCTGGCTCTGATCGCCCTGCTTGCGATTCATGCCCTGCTGGTACTTATCCACGCCGCGCTTAGCAATACCCGCGCAGCATGGCTGGAAGAACGCATAGAAGAAGGCAATCGCCGCGCACGTCAGGCGCTTATCCTTGTACACAGCGGACCCAATCTCACCGTCACCTATCAGATACTCGTTACCCTCCTGCGCTTCGGACTGGCAGCGGTCGCGCTGGTCGTGTTCGCCGATGGTCTGCTGGCGACCAACGAATCACTCAACCCGACCATGATCTATCTGGTCATATTGCTCGTTACCGCCACGCTGACGCTCATCCTCGGCGAACTGGTCCCGGAAGCTGTCGGCAGCACCTACGCGAACAACCTGACCTTGCTGTTTACCCCGGTCATGCAGGCACTCATGTTGGTGCTAAGCCCGCTTGTGATCGCCGTATTGCAGATCAGCCGCATCATATCGAGCTTGCTCGGCAGTAGCAGTAACGTCAACCTTGTCACCGAAGAAGAAATCATGACCCTCATTGACGCCGGACACACCGGCGGCACAATTGAAGACGAAGAGAAAGACATGATCTACTCCGTCCTTCAACTTGACCAGACACGGGCCAGCGAGGTCATGGTCCCACGCATCGACATCGTCGCTGTCGAGATCAACACGCCACCGAAGGAAGCAGGCGCGATGTTTATTGACTCTGGCTTTTCACGCATTCCTGTCTATGAGCACAATATCGACAGTGTCAAAGGACTGCTGTATGCCAAAGACCTGCTCGAACACTGCTACAACGGCAAGCAGACGGCTACCAGCATCCGTGAGTTGATGCGTCCGCCGCATTTTGTGCCAGAAACCAAACCCGCCGATGAGCTACTTAAAGAACTTAAATTGCGCATGGTCCATCTCGCTATCGTCGTAGACGAATATGGCGGGACAGCCGGACTTGTCACCATCGAGAACATCATCGAAGAGATCATCGGCGATATTCAAGACGAGTACGACATCAACGAAGAGGCCGAATACGAGAAACACGGTCCTGACGAATACATGATGGATGCCAGCATTGACCTTGACGATGTCAACGATATGCTCGATATCGACCTGCCCACCGAGGACAGCGACACGCTTGGCGGCTATATCTACACTCATTTTGGGCGCGTGCCAGAAATCGGCGAAACCATCGAAGAAGACCTGTTTACGCTGCAAGTCCGTTCCGTCGATGGACGCCGCATCCGCAAGGTGCATGTCATCCGCAAACGCCCCACACTTGACGAAGACACGAACGACACAACACGCGGTGCCGATACGAAACACAACAGCGAACCATCTGACACACCAGATAGCCCATTTGAAGCTGAATCATCTGACCGGAAGTAAATTCTAGACATGATCGACGACGCAACACGCGAACAACTCATCAAGGCGGCCATCGCCGCTTCTGAAAATGCCTACATCCCCTACTCGCACTATCCTGTCGGCGCGGCCTTACTCGCCGCAGATGGCACGATCTATACCGGCTGCAACATCGAAAACGCCTCGTATCCCGCCACTATCTGCGCGGAACGCACAGCACTCGTCAAAGGGGTCAGCGAAGGCGTCCGTGAGTTCGCGGCAATCGCTGTCGTCACTGAAAACGGCGGGTATCCCTGCGGAATCTGCCGCCAGATGTTGTTCGAGTTCGCACCAGACCTGCGCGTCATCGTCGCCACGACCGGCGGCACTATCCTTGACGAGCGTCCGCTTTCCGAATTGCTTGTCGGCGGCTTCGGCCCTGATAAGCTAGATGTTCACACAGAATAGCCATGTCTCGCCGGGAACGCTCATTTCGCACCCCTGCGCTTATCCTCAAACGGCGCGATTATGGTGAGGCAGACCGCATCCTCACCATCTTAACACCCGAACACGGCAAGCGTGATGTCATCGCCAAAGCTGCACGCAAACCAGCCAGCCACAAAACCGGACACGTCGAACTCTTTACCCGTGTGGATATGCTCGTCGCTCGCGGACGCACATTTGACATATTGACTCAGGTCCAACTCGAAG
>DAOTXA010000076.1:0-3891 GCA_034435595.1 Anaerolineae bacterium
CGTCCCTCGCTAAAATAGCATATAACAATGCGAGTTATATCGTAATCTGCACGCCCACATCATGGATACACCGCAATGAAGAAATCTGGCAAAGCCACTATGCGCGATGTCGCCAAAGCCGCTGGCGTCTCGTATCAAACCGTTTCTCGCGTCATCAACAACAGCCCCGATGTCGCCAACGCCACCCGCGAGCGGGTTCGGCAGGCGATCAAAGACCTGGACTACCAGCCGAACCAGGCGGCGCGTCTGCTGCGCAACGTGCAATCCTACGTGATCGAGTTCATCGTGTTTAGCGAGAAGAACCCGACGCCATCAATGCTTGGCCCGATGCTCAAACACGCCAAGACGCTGGGGTACATTCTGCTGCTGCGCCATGTCACCGATTCGGACGAACTGATTGATTTGATCCGCACATCTTGTTCGCGCCCGGTGGATGCTATTGCCATCTTCGCTCAGCAACCGCTTAAAGGCCGTTTGCGTCTGCCGACAGACTGCGATGTGCCGTTGCTACAGCTTCACAGCCAGTTATCAGATGTCTGTTCGTTACTCGCCTACGACCAAGAGAAGGGGATACGGGCTATCCTCGGTCACCTGATCGAACTCGGTCACACGCACATCGCGGAAATTTCCGGTCGGTTAGAGCCTATACATTTTGATGCTCAAAAACGGCACAAGGCATTTTTGAACAGTATCAAAGCCAACAATCTGCCCATAGCACCGTCAGTTAGCATCCCTGCGTTTTCGTCGGAGAACGGCTATGTGGCGATGCAAACGCTTCTTGAACGCCGCGATGAGTTCACCGCCGTTTGCTGCCAGACCGATCAGGTCGCATTGGGGGCGATGAAAGCGATCTACGACGCCGGGTTGCGCGTGCCGGATGATATCTCCGTCACCGGGTATGATGACCGCTTTGACGCCGCGTATTATACCCCGGCCTTAACGACCGTCCGGCAGGATATGCTGGTACTGGGAAAGATGGCGTTGGATATGCTGGTCGCCCGTATTGAAACGCCAACGCTGCCAGTTAGCGTGCGGATACTGACGCCTGACCTCATCGTGCGCGAAAGCACGCGGGTTGTAAATCCTGTGAACGATTCGCAATAAAATGATAAATTTAGCTAAATCTCCCCTGATACCCACTATACAAAATTGGCTTCATCCGCGCCAATAAGAAGTTGCTTCCACAGGCATTAATTGTAGCTACTCCGACTCATGAATTAAGAGAATTACGCTAATTCGTGTCATATGACCATATTCGTTGTCATAGCATCGACTTACCCTCTAGAAATCCCAATAAAACGTAAATCTAATTGACCTTGATGAACATATTAGTTTATATTGGTCATGTCTTATGTGATGCATCACATAATGGTACACACAAGTAATTTCAATCACATTCAGTTCAAGGAGATGAGAGAAACTATGCGGAAACTAATTGTACTTCTACTCGTTATTGCGGCCCTGGCTTTGAGCATGTCGGTCGTTTCTGCGAGCGAACCCGTACTCGAACGTTACCGTGCCATCACCAACGGTGGTGGAAATACTTTCACTGTGCGGATGGCTGACGACTATAGCTGTGTCTTCACTGCAAGCGGTGCGGATGTTGGCGGTACCGAGCGCTACACCAGCGTTAACGCTTTCCTCGACCGTGCAGCAGACCTGTACACCAATGCTAACGGCATCAACGATGAGTTGAAATCGCATGGTAACATCACCGGTGTGCCAAGCGGCAACGCATTTGCATATAACAACGGTATTGCGGGCTTTGGTGGTCAAGGTGTCGGCGGAAACTACCGTTACCAGATTGGCGACAAGAACATTGACGGCAAGTACTGGCTGAACAACAACTGGGGCGGGACCCGGCAGCAGCGTGCACAGAATTTCGAGACTTTCCTCGAAGTATTCATCCCGTACTTCGCCGATGGTGCCTGCGAGCCGAATCTGGAAGCGATCCTGGATCAATATTGCAGCAACGACATCGACACCAGCCGCGATAACTGGGGCAATGCCAGCAACTTCGTTGAGCAGAATAACCAGTGGCGTCAGGGCACATACCTGAAGCTGAGTGGTGAAGGCGTCCCCGGACAGTGCTTCATCCCGGCAGGCTTTGAAGCTGACTATGTCTGGTCAGTTCTGCCCAAGAATCAGTAATTTATAGCAACATCCAACCAAATCGCCCGATTTCCTCGATAAATCGGGCACACAACCCTCATTCCCCGATGAGGGTTTTTTGTATAGGGCCAATCCTATTTTTCTGTCGCCGCTTATCCCCTACCCCTGGTTTCGTTTCGTTAAAAACTCCTTGAATAATGGAACATAGGGCCATCCTGACGTATAGTAGTCACGATGAATTAGATTGAGGTTCGCTATGACAAGCGAGAACCCATCCCCTTCCGGGATGCCATCTCCTTCAGAAACGCCGACAGAAACGCCGGGACGATCCGGCAGCAGTTTGACCGATCTGGTCCGAAATTGGGACCGTCGCCTGCGGCTAACGCAGGCATTCACATGGTTCCCGCGCAGCTTGATGCCGGGGTTGATCGCGGCGCTGTTGCTGGCGATGCTATCGCGCTACCGCCCACTGCTGGAAAACAACGAAGTCGCCCTTGTCGCAGGGATGGGCCTCATTGGTGGTGTGTTGCTGATGCTGGCGCTGGTCATGTTCTGGCCCCGCTCCCCCATCGAAGCCGCCCGCCGCTTCGACCGTGAATTTGATCTACAGGAACGTGTCTCTACCGCGCTGGAACTGGGCGAGGGGCGCATCCACGCGCAGACAGTTCTCACCGACGCGCAGGTCACCGATGCGCAGGACCGCGCCCGCAAGATTGAGCCGGCCCTGCTGCTGCCCTTCGTCTTTAAAGGGCGCGAATGGGTGGCGGTTGTGTTGCTGGCACTGGCGCTGATTCTGCTGGTGGGATTGCCGACGCCCAGTTTCGCCGGGAGCGGCAGCGGGGAAGCAGACAGCCGCGCCGCCATTGACGAAGCCGCCGATGATATGCGCGACATCATCGAAGACGTGGCGACCGATACCGGGCTTGATGAGAGCACGCGTGAATCACTGTTAGAGGCGCTTCAGGTCGATCTGGAGACATTGCAAGACGAAGACATCACCGAAGAAGAAGCCCTGGCTACATTAAATAACGCCGAGGTGCAACTGACTGAAACCGGTTTCGAGCAGCAGGAACAGGCCAACCAGCAGCAGCAAGACCTCGAAAGTGCCGCCAACGCACTGGAAGGCGGCATGGATCAGGGCGAGACGGGCGGCGAAGGGGAAGGCAGCGAGGGTGCAGAAGGACAGAGCGCCTCGCAATCGCTGGACCAACTGCGCGAGAATCTGGACGACATGAGCGCATCCGAGCAGCAGGCCGCCGCCGATGCGCTAGACGCCGCTGCCGACGCCATTGAGGAGACATCACCAGAAGCGGCGCGTGCCATGCGAGAAGCGGCTAACGCTCTGCGCGAAGGCGATACACAGGCCGCCGAAGACGCACTCGAACGCGCCCGCGATGCCGCCAGCGAAGCCCAACAGGAACAGGCCGCGCAGCAGCAATCCGCACAGCAGATGCAGCAAAATGCACAGCAAGCCGCATCCGCCGCGCAGGAACTCACTGAACAGCAAGATCAACCACCGCAGGAAGGCCAACAGGGCGAGCAAGGGCAGCAGGGGCAAGAAGGACAGGAAGGCCAACAGGGTCAGGAAGGCCAGGAAGGCCAACAGGGTCAGGAAGGCCAGGAAGGCCAGGAGGGCCAGGAGGGGCAAGAGGGCGAGCAAAGTAGCCAGCAGGGGGATTCCGGGCAGTCGGATAGTGGCGATCTCTCTGAGCAGCAAAGCGGCGGTAGCCCCGGCGAGGCGGGCAGCCAGCAAGGACAGGACGGCTCGCAGGTCGGGCA